>JAUIEM010000458.1 GCA_030428695.1 bacterium | reverse complement strand
GGGGCTCGAGCTCGCCGCCCTTGGCGAGGTAGGCGAGCACCTGCTTGAGCCCGCGCAGGTAGACGATGTCCTTGGTCAGCCCGCCGCCCCGGTACACCCGGCTCGCGATGGCGAACGCCCCGCGCCGGGCGAAGCCGTGCTCCTCGGACAGCACCCGCAGGGTCTCGACCAGGTCGGCCCCCTGCATCAGGCACCAGGTCGCGACCACGCGCCCGGCGAGGATGCGCAGGCGCGGCAGGCTCAGGCCGCCGGCGAGGTACTCCCCGAGCACCGCCAGGCCCTCCTGCAGCTCGATGTAGCCGGTCAGGCCGCGGAACAGCTGGCGGAAGGGCTGCGCCTTGCCGTTGTAGTAGGTGACGAGGTGGGTCTCGATCTCGTGGGCGAGCAGCGGCCGGACGCGGGCCGCCGGGATCTTCGAGCGCGAGCCGAGCAGCAGGTTGCCCCGTGAGCACATCACGCCGTCGAAGATGTCCTCGCGGATCTCGACATCGGCGTCGAAGTCTTCACACTTTTCCTTATAACGCGCGATCAACCGCCGGGCCCGGGCGGCGAACTCCGTCGCGTCGAGCGCCTTGCCCTCGCGCGCCTCGCGGCTGCTGGCGGGGATGCCGGCGAGCAGGGCGCGGGCGTCGGCGAGCAGCTCGGGCTCGATCGCGCCGTACAGGGCCATACTGCCGTGGAAGAAGCGACGCGTGCCGAGGTCGATCAGCATGCTGAGCTTGCGGTCGATCTCGAGCTGCTTCTCGCGGAAGAACAGGGCGAGGGTGGGATCCTCGATGCGCTCGATCGGGATGCGGAACAGGCGCCGCTTGAGCAGCACGGGATCGGCGACCACCGGGCGGTACTGGAAGCGCGGGGCGCGGGCGTAGCGCGTGCGCTGCAGCTCGTTCCAGACCGCGTCGAGGTTGGTCGGGGTCGCCTGCAGGATGAAGGCGAAGCTGCCGGCGACCTCGGACAGCTCCTTGTCGACGTTCCACACCGTGCGCACGAAGGAGTGGCGGCCGAGGGCGTGGACGTGCTCGATGTCGTGGCCGGTGTGTTGCTGGATGTAGGTGAACAGCACCCAGCGCAGGGCCTTGGACAGGTCGCGCCGCAGCTTCGCGTGCAGCAGCGCGAACAGCTTCTTCTTGCCCTTCGGCGCCCGGAAGAAGGGCTCGATCTCCAGCCCGAAGAAGTGGACGCCGGCCGCCCGCAGCTCGCGCGCGGGCAGGATGGGCGAGAGGCCGGGCGGGGCGGGCAGGGTCTTCAGCCGCTCGATGCCGACCTCGGCGCCGACCTGGTGGACCTTGATTCGCTCGAGGCGGCGGCGCAGGGTCGCGATGGTCTCGTCGTCCGGGGCACGCGCCGAGCGTACGATGCGGAATACGCCCTGCGGCGTCTCGCGGCGACTCTTCGCGCGGCCGGTCTTCGAGGTCCAGATCTCGAGCAGCAGCACGCTCTCGAAGCGCGCCCGCAGCTCTTCGAGGATGCCGCGCAGCAGGGCGCGGGTCGGCCCCTTCGCCTCCGGCGCCGCCGATGTGAGCAGGTAGCTCGGCTTGCCGGTCAAGAGCAGGTCGGTGCCGGGGTCGCGGCGTTTGGCGGGCCGTCGGTAGACGCACAGGAACGGCAGGGGCCGCTCGATATAGAGGCGTCCCCACGGCTCGAGCTCGATCCGCACGCGGCGGGCGGCGGCGAGGCGGGCGCGCACGTCGGCGACGAGGCGGGCCACGGAGGGCGAAGGGTCAGGGGACACAGGGAGCTCCCAACGGGGTCAGGCCGCGTGCAGCACCAGCCGCTCGGCGACCATGTCGGCCAGGGCGAGGGTGTGCTCGAGGTCGGGGTGGCGGAGCATCAGGAAGCCGTCGCTGAGCAGGGTCTGGCGCCAGTTGCGGCGCCGGGCGCCGAGCGGCAGCAGCTCGTGGCGCAGGTAGCTCGGCCCGAGCGCCTTCTTCACCGCGCGCAGGCCTTCGACCTTCCGCAGCCGGCCGCGCCCGAGGGCGCGCTTGAACACGATCGCGACGTTGTACTTCCGCTCCGGGGTGCTGCGCAGGCGGCCGTGGAGCAGGGCCTCGCCCCAGGCGCGGTAGACGTCGAAGTCACAGGTCCGGTTCATCAGCTCGCCGGAGTTGCCGCCGGGCGGGCGCGCGGCGATCTCGCCGAAGACGACCTCGTCATCCGGGGTGTGGAACCACTCCATGTGGGTGAAGCCGGTCCGGTAGCCCAGCGCCTCGATCACCCGCTCGCACATCGCCCGGGCGCGTTGGAAGACGGGGGCGGACAGGTCGCGCAGCGAGACGGTCATCGGGCTGATCGACTCGACCGAGCGGGCGGTCAGCATGTCCGGCCGGTAGAGCTCGACGTTGGCGAACAGGATCTTCCCGCCGGCGCAGACGGTGTCGAAGGTGTACTCGGTGCCGGTGACGAACTCCTCGACGACGACCTCGGGGATGCGCCGCAGCGCGGGCAACACCCGCCGCAGCTCGGCCTCGTCGTCGATCCGGTAGGTGTGCGCCGAGCCCGCCCCGGCGACCGGCTTGACGATCAGCGGGAAGCCGGTGTGCGCGGCGGCGGCGAGCACCTCGCTCTCGGTCACGGCCTTGCGGTGGCGCGGGTTGCGCACGCCGGCGGCGTCGAGCACGGTGCGCATGCGGTTCTTGTCGCGGAAGAGCAGGGTGGCGGTCGGGCTGAGGCCGGGAAGGCGGAAGGCCCGCCGCACCTCGGCGGCGACCTCCATCCCCGCCTCCCACAGGCACTCGACCCGGTGCAGCTTGAGCGGCACCTGCCAGGCGCGCAGGGCCTCGATCAGCGCGGGCACATCCCACAGGCTCGGCACCTGCAGGTAGGCGCTCAGCCCCTCCCGCGCGACCTTTGGCAGCGAGCCCCGGGGCTGGTCGCCGACGCCGAGCACGCGCGCGCCGGCCTGGGCGAGGCCGCGGACGAAGTAGGGGATCTCGGCCGGAAAGCCGGGCTGGACGATCAGGATGTTCATCGCGTCTCCGTCGCACGTGAGCGCTTGGGGACTGGAAGGAACCTACGGCTCGTTTTCGGTGATGGATCGTCGTCGATGGCACGGAGCGAGGAGCTCGCCTGTCGGGCTGTATATCGGGCGACGAGCGACGCAGCCAGCGGCGGCGAGGGCCAGCGAAATCGAGTAGTTGTCTCCTTCCGGCCCCTTAGCATAGCGCCTCGCAGGCGTGGCTGCAGCCCGCTTTCCGGCGGCAACCTTCGCGGCACGTTTGCGGCCGGCGGAATCGCGCGTCGGCGGCGAAATTCTCGCCGAGGCGTTTCAAGGATCGTCTTCCGCGCAGTACGATGAAGGACAAGGGACTGTTCCTGAAGTAGCAGGAGAGAGGCGATGCCGAGATTCGACCCCAGCGTGATGATGCGCACCGGGAACCGCTTCACCGTGGCCGGTGGACGCGGCTCGGTCAGCTTCGAGTTCTTCGAGGTCGGCGGCGGTGGCGCGAAGATCCGCAACGCGAGCGCGGGCGGTTTCGTGCCCTGGCCGACCCAGGTCGCCGGGCTGGGCCTCAGCGCCGTGCCCCTGTCGGGCGCGCTGGCGACGGACAACTACACCCTCCGGGTGCGCAACGCGATCACCCTGGCGGAGGCCTTTCTGACCTTCCAGGCCTTCACGGTCTACGCCGGCATCTACGGCACGATCCCCTTCCAGCAGCGGACCGAGTACCGGCTGCTGAAGGCCGCCGTCGAGGCTCTGCCGCGTTCCCGGCAGCGCACCGCCGTGCTGCGGGCCCTCGACCGGTACAAGAACAGCAACGCCTTCGAGATCTCCTACACCTGGTGCATGCTCGGCAACCAGCTCGCCTTCGATTCAGGTCTGAAGTCCAACCTGATCACCAGCCTGTCGACGCCCCAGGCCGCGGTCGGCTGCACCACCGTGCGCTTCGCGAGCACCCAGATGATCGCCAACGGCATCCAGGCCTACCGGGCCGCGCGGGCCGCCGCGAGCAACCCGACGGTGCGCCGCGCGGCGGACAGCACCGCCCGCGCGCTGATCCCCGGCTACGGGATCTATCGCTGGCTGACCGACTGAGCAGGATCCCCTGGCGTCGCCCTCGACGGCCGGAGCGAGCGCTCCGGCCGTCGGCGATGAGGGGCTCCCTGGACGCGCGGAAACCGCTCGATAGAGCGCTATCATTATCTTGACGCCCCGGACCCGCGAGGATAGACTCGATAGGGCGTTATCATTAGGTCTCTGCGACGACAAGGGTGGCGGAAGACGCTATCCTCCTCCGGGAGCCCGGAGGTCGTCGGCGTCCGCAGGAGGCCTGCCGAAGGGCAGAGCGTCGGTCTGAATGGGCCGGGGCTCCGGTGCATCGCGTCGGGGGTGTTCGATGGTCGAGACACGCGGGTGTCCGAGGGGCTTGACCCTGGTCGAGCTGCTGATCGTGCTGGTGATCCTCGTCGCCGTGGCGTCGATCGCGCTGCCCCTGTTCGGCGGCGTGGCCGAGCGCGCCTCGGAGGAGACGACCGTCGCTTCGCTCGAGCGCCTGCGCCTGGCGATCGTCGGAGGGCGGGATCAGCCGGGCTTCCTCGTCGATACGGGGCGCGCGCCGCGGGACCTGGCGGACCTGTTCGTCCGACCGACGGATGGGTCCTTCCTGCCGTCGCATCGCCAGTCCTTCGACCCCGTCACCGGCTTCGGCTGGCGCGGGCCCTACATCGCCAACCCGAGCGCGCGCTACGCGGTCGACGCGGCCAACGGCTTCGCGGCCGACTACGGCAGCGATGGCGATCCGGGCGTGCTCGACGGCTGGGGCCGGCCGATCGTGCTGCAGTACCCGACGACCGGGACGACGGCGGACAACTCGCTGTACGTGCGGCTGGTCTCCGCCGGCCCGGACGGACGGATCGATACGCCGCAAGACCTCCTCGCCCCGGGCGACGACGCGGTTGGAGACGGGGAGCTGACGATCGATGCCTGCGATGACGACCTGGTGCGCTTCGTCCACGTCGCGGACACGAGGGAGTAGCATGGCAAGACGCGGACTGACCCTGGCCGAGCTGGTCGTCGTGCTCGGCATCCTCGCCGCCCTCGCCGCGGTCGCCATCGGCAGCCTGAGCCAGGTCGAGCAGCAGAACCGCTTCGAGACCACCCGCCGCCGGCTCCTGGCCGTCGAGCAGGCGATGCTCGGCGATCCGGGGCTGCGCGATCCGGACGGGAGCCGCATCGCCTTCGGCTTTGTCGGGGACATGGGGAGGTTGCCCGAAGCAGAGGACAGCGACCCCGGCACCCAGCTCTGCGAGCTGTGGGACAACGACAAGGACGACGACGACGTCGACGACTTCCCGGTGTTCGCGCTGATCGATGCCGGGGGGGCGAACAGCGATGTCGTGCTCGGCGCCGGCTGGCGCGGGCCCTACCTCGAGCTACCCCTCGGCGCGAGCGCGCTGCTCGACGGGCCGGGCAACGTCTTCGAGCTCGATGCGGCCGACGGGCTGAGCGCCGCCGACGGCGACACGATCGTCGTCGTCCGCAGCCTCGGCAGCGACGGCGCGAGCGGCGGGGAGTCGTTCGAGCTCGACCTCGCGATCGACCTCGAGGAGCGCTGGCGGGGCGACCTCACCGTGCTGGTCGAGATCGACAGCCTCGGGGTGGTGCGCGCTCCGCGTTCCACCGACATGACCTACGGCGAGAGCCTCTACGTCCAGCTCTTCGAGCCCGACGGGGCGGGAGGCCTGGCGACGCGGACCTCGCTGCTGCTCGAGCTCGACGATCTCGGCGCCGGGGCGCCCGCGGGCTTCACCTTCGAGGACGTCAGCGTCGGTCAACGCGCCGTACGCGCCTGGGTCGACCGCGACGCGAACGGGACCTTCGGCGATCCTTTCGACCTCCCCGGTCGGGTGCGCTACTTCATCCAACCCGCGGGGGGGCGCACCCTCACCGTGATTGTCGACGTGCCGTGAGGAACTGATGCCGCGCCTGACCCTGCTGTGGATCTCCGCCGATCGCATCGCCCGCGCCGACTTCGACGGCGAGCTGCTCCGCTTCGGCTCCCAGCCTCGGCCCCCGGCCGAGGATCTCGCCACGCTCGGCGACGCGGCCCTGCGTCTGTTGCCCGAGAGCGCCGGGCGGGTCTGGGTGCTGACGACCGAGGTCTGGAGCCAGGTCGTCGAGCTCGGCGCGGCGGCGAGCACCGGCCTGAGCGGTGAGGCCCTGCACAAGGCCCTCGCCTTCGAGACCGAGCCCCTGGCCGGGATCGCCGCCTACGAGGCCGCCATCGGCCTGCGGGAGCTGGCCGGAAGCGGCGGCCGGCGGCGCTTCCAGGTCGCCGTCGCCTACCTGCACGAACGGGAACAGCTCGCGGCCCAGCTCGAGGGCAGAGGGGCGACCCTGCTCGGGATCCTGCACCCGGCCGCCCTGCCCGCCCGTCTCTCGCCCGGCGAGGAAGACGGCGCGGAGCGCCTCGAGCTGTGGCCGGGAGTGTCGGTCGGGCTGCGGCTCGGCGCGAACCCGGAGCTGTACCTGCTGCCGAGCGACGCGCGCCAGGGCATCCCCGAGAGCCTGACGCCCTGGTCCGAGGCCGGCGAGGTCGCCGAGGTGCTCGCCGCCGACGACGGGCTCGTCGCGGCGAGCGCCGAGCTGGCGCGCACCTCGGCGCGCACCCCGGTGCTCGGGCTGGCCGGGGAGGAGGCCCTGCAGAGCTTCCTCGCCGGCTGGGCCCAAGAGCTCGCGCGCTCGAAGGTCCGCGCGCCGCTGATCGTCCCTCCGCGCCGGCCGCTGGGCGGGCGGGTGCAGGCGCTGCTCGGCGCGGTCTTCGTGCTCCTGGTGTGCGTCGGCTGCGCCTTCCACTACCTGAGCGCGCGCGGCCGCATGGAAGAGGTGCAGACCCGCATCGACCTGAACCGCGAGGTGGTCACGCGGATCAACGCCCTGCGCGCGCGGGAGCGGGAGCTCGACGTGCAGCGCGGCAAGCTCGACAAGAGCCTCGCGGCGCTCGAGTCTGACCTCGCCCAGCTCGAGACCGCCCACGCCCTGCACAAGAGCCGCCACGCGGGGCTGCTCGACGCCCTCGCCACGCACGTCGATCCGGCC
>JAUIEM010000457.1 GCA_030428695.1 bacterium | reverse complement strand
CATGAACATGCCGTACCGCATCTGGCGGAAGTAGGCCGCGCGCGGGTCGGCGTCCACCTCGGGCGCGATCTCGTCGACGCGCGGCAGGGGGTGCAGTACCTTGAGGTTCTCGCGCACGCCCTCGAGCATGTCCGGGGTCAGCCGGTAGATGTTCTTGACCTTCTCGTACAGGGCGTGGTCGCCTCCGAAGCGCTCCTTCTGGACCCGCGTCATGTACAGGATGTCGAGCTCGCCGATCACCTCCTCGATGCGCGGGACCTCCTCGCACACCCCGGTCTCGCGCGCCTTGCACTTGTCGACGAGGTAGCCGGGCATCTTCAGGGCCCGCGAGCTGATGAAGTAGAAGTCGACGCCCCGGAACTTCAGCAGCGCCTGGGCCAGGGAGTGCACCGTGCGGCCGTGCGCGAGGTCGCCGACCATGCCGATACGCAGGCCGTCGATGCGCTCCTGGGTCTCGAGGATGGTGTACAGGTCGAGCAGGGTCTGGGTCGGGTGCTGGTTCGCCCCGTCGCCGGCGTTGATCACCGGCGCCTCGGCGGCGTCGGAGGCGAGCCGCGCGGCGCCCTTCAGCGGGTGACGGATGACGAACACCGCGTAGCCGTAGCCGTCGTAGATCTTGATCGTGTCCCAGAGCGACTCCATCTTACTGACGCTCGAGGTCTTCGGGTCGGCGAAGCCCTCGACCCAGCCGCCGAGGTTGCGCATCGCCGCGTTGAAGCTCGTGCGCGTGCGGGTGCTCGGCTCGAAGAACAGGCTGGCCATCGTCTTCCCGCGGCACAGCTGCGCCTTCTCTTCCGGCGGCAGCTCGGCCATCGCCCGGGTCTTCCGCAGGATGTGCTCGATGTCCTCCCGGCTGAGGTCCTTGATCGAGATCAGGTCGCGGCCCGCGAAGCTCATGGTCGTCCCCCTACGCCTGCCGGAAGCGGCAGGCGCCGTCCACCCAGGTCTCGAGCACCCGTCCGGGCAGCTCGAGGCCCTCGAATCCACTCCATCCACAGCGGGTCTTCAGGTCTTCCGCCTGCACCGTCATCGGCGTCCGGGTGTCCAGGGCCACCAGCGAGGCCGCATAGCCCGCCGCCAGCTTGCCCATCGGGCGCTGGAGGAAGCGCGAGAACAGCGCGCCGGGAACCTCCGCCATCACCTCCGCCAGGCGCCGCGGGGTGAAGCCCTGGGTCAAGAGCCAGCAGGCGAAGCTGCCCAGGGTGTCGAGATGGGCGAGGCCCGGGGCGCCCTCGGCCTTGTCCTCGAGGGTGTGCGGCGCGTGGTCGGTGGCGAGGAAGTCGATCAGCCCGGTCTTCAGGCCCTCGAGCAGGAAGCGCCGGTCCTCTTCGTCGCGCAGAGGCGGGTTCATGAACAACAGATCGCCGCGCGCAAGCTGCGCGAGCGGCGTCGGCGGCACCGTCAGGGTGGTCGCCTGACGGCTCATACACAGGTGGTGCGGGGTGACCTCGCAGCGCACCCTGGTCGACGCGCTCCGGTTGTACTCGGCGATCAGCTCGACGCCGCGCTTCGTCGAGATGTGGGCGACGTGCGACTCGAGGCCGTAGCGCGCGGTCCACTCGAGGACGCGCTCGATCGCCCGCACCTCGGCGAGCGGCTGGCGCTCGCCCGGGGCGCTGGTGCGCAGGAGCTCCGGGTCCTCGCAGTGGAAGATGACGAAGCAGCCCTTGTAGCGCTGGACGGTCTCTTCGGCGGCGGCGATGTCCGCGAAGGCGATGCCGCCGCAGCAGCCGTTCATCATCATCTTGTAGGGCACGTCGGCGAAGGGCGCGGAGCCCTCGGTGATCGCGGCGATCGGCAGCACCGGCACCGCGCTCTTCGTCGTCAGCCGGCGCTTCTCCTCGTAGACCTCGGCGTTGTCCGGGGGAATCGGGTTGTTCGGCATCTCCGCGATGCCGACGACGCCGCCCTGCACCGCCGCCTGGCCGGCGCTCGCGAAGTCCTCCTTGGCGGTGTGCCGGCGGTGCTTCTCGGCCAGCGCGGGATCGCCGGGGCGCAGGGGGAACTCGCGGGCGTGGACGTGGAAGTCGAGGAAGCCGGGGAAGACGATCCCCGGCAGGTCGCTCGCGTGCTCGTCCCGGCCCGGCGTGACCGCGCGGAACAGGCCGGTGGCCGGATCGATGTCGAGGGTGACGGGGGTGACCGTGTCGAGCACCGCCTGGGCGTTGAGCTTCATCCGTGACCTCCAAAGCCGCCGGTCGCGTCCCGCTTCCGCCCGAATGCGGGCCAGCCGGCCGCGACCGCGCCGCTGACGATGTGGGTGTCGACGCAGGCGAGGCGGCCGTCGGGCAGGCTGCAGATCCCGCACATGCCGACCGCGCACTTCATGTAGGGCTCGAGGATGAAGCCGAGGTCCTCGAGGGGAACCCGGCCGCGCACCGCGTCGAGCAGCGCCCGCATCATCCGCTCCGGCCCACAGGCGAACACCCGCGCCGCCGGCTCGCTCGCCTCGAGGCAGGCGAGGTAGGCGCCGACCACGTGGCCCGCGTGGCCCGCGCTGCCGTCGTCGGTCGCCGGCCACACCTCGACCCCGGGCAGGGCCTCGAGCTCGGCCCGGTACAGCAGCTCGCGCTCGGTGCGCGCGCCGAGGAACACCCGCACCGTGCCGCCCTTGCCGGCGAGCTGGCGGGCGGCGAAGACCAGGGGGGCAGCCCCGGTTCCGCCGCTGATCAGGTCGCAGCTCTGCCCTTCGAGGGCGGCGACGGGCAGGGCCGGCCCGTAGGGTCCGCGGACGAGGAAGCGGTCGCCGGGCGCCAGGCCGAACAGCCGGTCGGTGTAGGGACCGGGCGCGCCGTCGGCGTGCCGGCTGCGACGCACGGCGAGCGACAGGGGCCGGTCGCCGGCGAAGGACATCGGCTTCTCGCGGGGGGCCTCGCCGGGCAGGAGGATCATCCCGTACTGGCCCGGGGCGCAGGCGAGCTCCTCTTCGGCCTCGAGCACGAGCAGGTCGTCGGACAGCCGCTCGAGGCCGCGCACGGTGCAGGCGGTGTAGCGCATCAGGCCGCTCTTGACGTGCTTCCCCGCGGTGTCGCCGCCGCCCTCGAGGTCGTCCCGCAGGGCGGCGAAGTAGGCGCGCACCTCGGCGAGGGCCATGCCGGTCAGGGCGCTGCCGACGCCGAACCAGTCCGCGCCGGCCGCCGCGTAGGCCCGCAGGTGGGCGCCGCTGCGGATGCCCCCCATGCCGAGGATCGGCAGCCCGCACGCCTTGCGCAGGGCCGCGACCGCGGCGACGCCGACGGGCAGGATGCCGGCGCCGGACAGGCCGCCGAGGTGGTTCGACAGCACCGGCCCGCCGGTCAGGGGCTCGCGCACCAGGCCGGGGCCGACGGTGTTGATCGCGCTGATCGCCGTCGCCCCGCCGCGCTCGGCCGCCGCGCCGAGGGCGCCGATGTTGCCGAAGTTCGGGGACAGCTTGGCGAACAGCGGCCGGTCGGTCTCGGCGCGGACCGCGCGCAGGCACTCCTCGACGGCCGCCGGATCGCGCCCGATCGCCGCCCCGCCTGCCTTGACGTGGGGGCAGGACAGGTTGAGCTCGAGGCCGTCGGAGAGGGGTCCGAGGCGGCGCGCCAGCTCGGCGAACTCGGCGGTGTAGTGGTCGCGGCTGCCGTCGGCGAAGATCGACACCAGCAGGAAGACCCCCGCGGGCAGCGGCAGGATCTTCTCGAGCTCCTCGGCGAAGACCGCCACCCCCGGGTTCGCCAGGCCGACCGCGTTGCTGTAGCAGCCCGGCTCGTACTCGGCGAGGATCGGCTCGGGGTTGCCCGCCCGCGGGCTCAGCCCGACGCTCTTGGTCGTCAACCCGCCCAAAGCCGGGACCTCCCGCGCCAGGGCGGCGATGGTCTCGACGGTGCAGCCGTAGATGCCCGAGACGGTGAACAGGGGCGCCCGCAGCTCTTCCCCGCGACGGTTCCGCAGCGCGCTCATCCGGCGACCTCCGCGAGCTCGGCGCAGATCTTCTCGGCGGCCTCGGCCGGCGTCATCCCGTCGGGGGGCTGGCGCACCGCCCGGCCGATCACCAGCTTGTCGGCGCCGTCCCGCAGGGCCTGCGCCGGCGTCGCGATGCGCCGCTGGTCCCCGGCCGCCGCCCACTCCGGCCGGATTCCTGGGGTGACGATCAGGAAGTCGGCGCCGCAGCGCTCCCGAATCGCCCGCACCTCCCGCGGCGAGGCGATCACGCCGCGGGTGCCCGCCTGCTGGCTGAGGGCGGCGAGCAGGGGAACCCGCTCCGCGGCGCTCTGGGCGATCGCGAGCTCGTCCCGCAGCATCGCGTCGTCGAGAGAGGTCAGCACCGTCACGGCCAGCACCCCGAGGGACTCCGGCGCCTGCTCCACCGCCGCCCGCAGCATCGCGCCCCCGCCGCAGGCGTGCACGGTCAGCAGGCTGCAGCCGAGGCCGGCGACCTCGGCGACCGCGCCGGCGACGGTGTTCGGGATGTCGTGGAGCTTGAGGTCGAGGAAGACCGCTCCGCCTTCGTCGCGGACGGCCTGCACCGCCTCGGCCCCGAGCCGCAGGTAGGCCTGCAGCCCCACCTTGAAGGTCGCGAACCAGGGCCGGAAGGCCCGCACCCGGGTGCGGATGTCGTCGAGGGACTGCACGCCGTCGAGGGCCAGGATCAGACGGTCACGGGGCTGCATCAGGTCCTCCGGGGGATGGTCGGGAGCGCGAGGAGCGACCGCGAGCGCCGAGGCGAGAAGCCTGGTCGGCAGAGCTCCCGTCCGCGTGGCGATCGAGCGCGCGCAGGTTCCAGACTTCCGCACGCCGCGCCCACCGCTAGGCCCCCCGGGCTTCGGCCAGGGCCGCGGCCCGCACCGCGTCGTCCTGCAGGCTGGCCGGGTCGTCGAGGTAGCGCGCGAGGAAGGCGTGCTGCGCGGGGGGCATCAGCCCGGCGAGCAGCGCGAGCCCCTCGCTCTTCAGGCCGATCAGGCTGAACAGCCGCATGCCCTCGGCGGCGGCCTGTTCCTGCGCGCCCTGCTCGCGGTCGACGATGATCGCCGCGCTCTCGCAGGTGACCTGCACGCCGGACGCCTCCGCCGCGAAGCGCACCCACTCGCGGGCGATCGCCTTGCTGCCGAAGGAGGTCGAGACGTCGTCGATCAGCACCAGGCGCGCGCCGTCCTCGAGCCGGCCCTCGACCAGCCGGTGGCCGCCCCAGCCGGAGACGGGTCCGGAGCGCATCGCGCCGAGCACCTCGCGCGCCTCTTCGGGGCTGCGCACCTTGCCGCGGCCGGGCAGGGGCCGGGTGTACAGAAAGGGCAACGGCCGCCCCCGCAGCTGCGAGGCGGCCGCCGAGACCAGCGCCGCGAGGGGGACGCCGGCCATGTCGATGCCGACGATCCCATCGCACTCCGGGACCTTGTCCGCGAGCATCCGCGCGAGCGCTTCGGCGACCTCCCAGGCCAGGCCGGGCTCGGCGCCGAGCGGACGGAGGTTGATGTACAGCGGGCTCCAGCTGCCGTTCTTCAAGGTCCAGCCGTCGCGGCGCAGAGGATCGCGCGCGTTGAAGACGGTCTCGACGAAACCGTGTCGGTAGAGCTCGCGGAAGACGACGGAGGGGGTGGCCATGGGCTCCTCGGGGCGGCAGCGGGGGCTCCTGGCGCCCCAGCATAGCAAGCCCGGAGACGGTTGCCCAGAGAGGGGTGCAAGTCGCGGCCGGAGCCGGCATTGCAATTCCTCCGGCCGGCGGCGATGCTCGATCCGGCGCGGCGGACCCCCATCCGCCGCGTCCACCCGTGCCCTCAGGGCGTCCCGCGCCCGCAGCCCCTGGAGCCGCCGTGACCCTGGTTTCCCTCCGCCCCACCGCCGGACGCCTCGCGCTGCGTGTCTCGATCGCCATCGGGTCGTGCCTCCTCCTCGCCGCGATCACCAGCTGGGCCTGGCGCGAGCGCCAGGGAGCGGACCTCGAGGCCGCGATCGAAGCCGAGCTCGCGCGCCTCGCCGCGACGGGCGCCCCGATGTTTCCCGCCGACCTCGAGCGCCCGCCGGTCGACGAGGCCCGCAACGGCGCGTCCCGGGTGCTCGATGCGGTCGCCGCGATGCCGGGGCTGATGGACCTCGAGACGAGCGCCCTCGACCGGCTCGCGGCGACTCCCCCCGGGGCGGAGCTTCCTGAGCTCGAGATGCTCCGCACCGTGCTCGACAGCTGGGCAGGGGCGCTGGCCACGGTCTCCGAGGCGGCGCGGATGCCGACCGTGCAGTTCCCCCTCGACCTCGAGGCTGGGCGCCCGTCCGCGCTCCCCCACCTCGAGGCCTGCGCGACCCTCTCGCCCCTGCTCCGCGCCCGGGCTCGTGTGCGCCTGACGGACGGCGACCCGGACGGCGCCTGCGCGGACCTCGAGACCGTCCTGCGCCTGGCCCGGGCGCTCGAGAGCGAACCCCTCGAGAGCTCCCAGGCCTTCCTGCACCGCCTGCTGCGACGGGTGGACCGCCTGCTGCCGCAGGCCGTCGCCGGGGCCGGGCCCGCCGCCCGGGCCTCGCTCGACGCCCAGCTCGCCGCATTCGACCCCGCGAGCCAGGAGCGCCGCGCGCTCGAGGCCGAAGGCGTGCTCGGGCTGCGGACCTACGTCGAGGCGGTCGACAAGCAGCGGGCCGCCGCGGGAGCCCAGGGCCGCGATCCGCTCTACGTCGAGCTCGCCGCGGACCGGCTGGCCTTCCTCGAGACCTGGAGCGCGGTGCTCGCCCTCTTCGACCGCCCCCCGGCCGCGAGGGCGGCGGAGCTCGAGCGATTGATCAGCGCGTTGCGTCCCCCGCCGGGCGAGCGCCGCCTCGCGACGAGCGCCGTGGTCGCCCTCGTGCTCACGAGCGGCGTCGCCACGAATCGTGAGGCGGGTCATGCCGCTGGACAGATCCGTCAGCGCGAACCAGTGGCCTTCCAGCGCCTCGCGCAACAGTCCGATTCGCGTCGCGTCGCTTTCTGACGGGGTTCGCAGCAGCCATTCGTCCGGTCCCAGCCAGTAGACGTCGGCGTCTGCGGCCCGCACGGTCCGGTTCGGCTCGGTGACCAGGCCAATGCCGATGGCGTCGGCAATCGCCGCCGCCACCGACTCGTCTTC
>JAUIEM010000456.1 GCA_030428695.1 bacterium | reverse complement strand
TCCAGCAGCAGGAGGCCGACCGGGCCCAGGCCAAGGCCAAGCACGAAGAGGCCGAGAAGAACCGCGCCCTGCAGCAGGCCCGCAGCGAGCTCGAGAACAAGAACCGCGAGCGCACCGAAGAGATCGCGACGGTCGCCCACCTCGAGATCAACCAGCAGACTGGCGGGCTGATCCTCGAACACCGCCTGATGTTCCAGTCCGGCAAGGCCGAGCTGCGCGACGAAGGCAAGACCACCCTCGAGCAGATCGCCGCCAAGATCCGCGCCGACTACCCGCAGGCGACGATCCGGATCGCCGGTCACACCGACCACGATCCGATCGTGCGGTCGAGCTGGGAAGACAACTGGCAGCTGTCGGCCGAGCGCGCCCGGGTCGTGCTGAAACACCTGGAGCTGGCCGGTGTGCCGGCCGAGCAGATGTACCTTTCCGGCTACGCGGCGACCCTGCCGCTGTCCGAACGGAAGGAAGAGAACCGCCGGGTCGAGATCGTTCTCGAGTCGGAGGAGCCCGACGTCACGCCGGGGGGCTGACGCCGGAGTAGATGGGGAAGTGCACCGTTAAGGGGGAGGGTCGGACCTTCCCCCATTTTTCATCCCGGTTCCCTTCCCACGTGCCCGTGACCGGCCGTCTCCCCTTCCTCTTCTTCCTTGGCGTCTTGGCGTCTTGGCGTCCCGGCGGTTCTCCTTATCCAGTCCGTCCCTCAGCCGCCCGCTCCCCGCAGGAACAGCTCGACGCACAGCCCGGGGAGCTCCTCCCAGCGCGGCCAGCTCCCGTCGCTTGCCCAGTTCTGCACATAGGCCATCGTCAGCTGGCCGAGCAGGTGCATGGCGAGCCGCGGCGCGGGATGATCCGCGCGGATCTCGCCGCGCGCCTGCCCGGCCGCTAGAATGGCAGTGACCTCGGCGACCAGGGGCGCGACGGCGGCGAAGACCAGGTCGCGGGTCCCGGGCTGCGGGCTGACGAGCTCGCGGACCAGCACGCGCATGAAGGCCTCGTGCTCCCGGACGAGGCGCGCGTCCTCCTCGAGGAGGGCGAGGAGCTGCTTCCGGGCGTCGTCCTCGACGCCACGCGCCCGATAGCGCCGGATGGTCTCCTCGCTGCCGACCCCGAGCACCTCCGCGAAGAGCGCCTCCTTCGACGGAAAATAGTTGTAGACGGTGCCCCGGGCGAAGCCCGCGTCGACGGAGATGCGGTTGATGTTCGCGCCGGCGAGGCCGTGCTCGGCGAAGTGCCGGGCGGCGCTGTCGATCAGCCGCCGCCGGACGCGCTCCTTCTGTTCCTTCGAGATCCGGGGCATCTCAGGCGGCGCTCTCGCAAGCCTGCGAGAGGAACTCCGCGAGCGCCCGGGCGACCTCGTCCGGCCGGTCTTCCTGCAGGAAGTGTCCGCAGTCGGGGATGGAGCTGAGCTCGGCGTGGGGCAGCATGTCCTTCACCCGGCGCATGGTGGTGGCGACATCGGGCAGGATGCCGTCTCGCTCGCCATAGAGCAAGCGCACGGGGAGCTCGAGGCCGCGCAGGCCGTCGACGATGGTGTGGAAGCCCTGCGGGTGCAGGCCGTGGGCGCTCTTCAGCAGGGCCTTGCGGGCAGCCCGACCGGCGTAGGGACCAGTGTAGCGTGCGAGGGTCTCGGGGGTGTGGCGGGAGCGGTCGCGGATGCCGACCTTCATCGCCTGGGCGATGCCCCACGGACTGGCCAGCAGGGCCCGCAGCCCCGGGATGCGCGAGGCGACGACGAACAGCTTCACGGCCCAGGACATCTCGGGGAACACGACGGTGTTCAGCAGCGTGAGGTCGGTCACGCGGTCGCGGTGGGAGGCGAGCCAGTGCAGGCCGATGGGACCGCCGAGGTCGTGGACGACGAGGCCGGTCCGGGCGATACCGAGCGCGTCGAGGAAGGCGGTGAGCACGCGGTCCCAGAAGCGGAAGCTGTAGGACACATCCGTCGGCTTCGACGACGCGCCGAAGCCCGGCAGGTCGAGGGCGATCGCCCGCCGGGAGGCGCCGATCACCGGCAGGGCGTGGCGGTAGAGCCCGGCGTTCGAGGGCCAGCCGTGCAGGAGCAGGACGGGCGGACCGGAGCCGGCCTCGAGATAGTGCAGATCGAGACCTTCGACGTGGACGGTGCGGCTTTCGACAGCGGGTTCCATGGGGAGGACTCCTATTGTGGGTGGGCACCCACCCATAATAATCGAAGGGAGCCAACACGACAAGATGCACAGCCGTTTTCTTTGGAAAAAGGAGGCTTCCGAGCGCCCTCAGCCCTCGATCGCCCCGATGTCGAGCTGCTGCCGCTCGTTGAAGCAGCGCCGGTAGACGAGCAGGGCGATGCCGATGCTGCCGAGGGCGGTCGAGGCGCACAGCATGAACATCACGACCATCTGGTACTGCACCGCCTGCAGGGGGTCGGCGCCCTGCAGGATCTGCCCGGTCATCATGCCCGGCAGCGAGACCAGGCCGACCACCGTCATCGAGTTGATGATCGGGATCATGCCCCGCTCGACCGCCCGCGCGACGACCTCCCGGGCGGCTTCCCAGGAGGTCGCCCCGCAGGCGAGCTCCATCTCGATCACGGCGCGCTTGTCGACGAGGTCGCCGAGCAGGCTGTCGAGGCACAGAGAGAGGCCGGTCAGGGTGTTGCCGAGGATCATCCCGAGCAGGGGGATGAAGGTCTGCGGTTGGTACCACGGCTCCGGCCGCACGATCGCGGCCGTGACCACGACGCAGGTGGTCAACCCGGACAGCACCATCGTCAGGAAGGCGCGCCAGCCCGCCCCGCGGAAGCTCCGCCGCGGCCGGCGCACCGCGGCGCGGGACGAAGCGACCAGCATCACGAGGATCACCAGCCCCATGCTCCAGGCCGCGACGTTCTCGAACACGTAGCGCAGCACGTAGCCGATCAGGCCGAGCTGCACGACCGTGCGCAGGCTCGCGACCAGCAGCCGGCGCTCGAGGCGGAGCCGCAGCACCAGGCTGGTCACGCCGGCGACCAGCACCAGCCCGGCGGCGAGCAGCAGGTCGCCGAGCTCGAGCAGCGGCGCGCCGCTGGCGAGGCTCATCGCGCCACCCGGAAGGCGGCGAGGTCGAGGCTGCGGGAGCACAGCCGCGCGCGCAGCCCGGCGTCGTGGCTGACCAGCAGCACGGCGGCCGGGCAGGCCTCGACGGCCGCGACCAGGCGCTCGGCGGAGGCGGGGTCGAGGGCGCTGGTCGGCTCGTCGAGCAGCAGCACCCGGGGGTCGAGCAGCAGGGCCCGCAGCAGGCACACCCGCTGCTGCTCGCCGACCGACAGGGTGGGGGCGGCCTGCTCCCAGGTCGCGCCGAGGTCGAGGGCGCCGAGGGCCGCGCGGGCGCGCTCCTCGGGGAAGGGGGCGGAGGCGCTCGCGTAGGCGAAGGGCCGGGCGAGGTTGGCGCCGACGCTCGCCTCGAGCAGGACCGGCTTCTGGCCGACCAGGCAGACCTTGCGGCGGAAGCCGGGGAAGCCGTGGGAAGCGGGGGAGCGCCCGTCGAGCCGGAGCTCCCCCGCGCCGGGATCGACCAGGCCGGCGACCGTGCGCAGCAGGCTGGTCTTGCCGAGGCCGGAGGGTCCCTCGAGCGCGACGCGCTCGCCGGGGGCCAGGGCGAGGTCGACGCCGCGCAGCAGGGTGCGGCCGCCGGCCTGCACGGCCAGGCCGCGGAGCTCGAGGACCGGGTCGGACATCGTCGCCTCCTCGCCGCCTACTGTAGACGGCGCGGAGGGCGGAGGCAATCCGGGTGCTTCTGTCGCTTCCGCTCGTCCACGGAGGTCCATGCGGGCGAGGACCTACTGACCTCAGCGTAAGTTCTGTCACG
Organism: bacterium; assembly: GCA_030428695.1. The sequence goes on along the minus strand of JAUIEM010000456.1, from coordinate 3,231 downwards.
CGAGGAGGTCAGTTCTCGGAGGACGACGGGAGGGGGTAGACCCGTCCCCTGCATGTTTGTCCTACCACTGCTCGAAAACCATGTAGGGGCGGGGTTTACCCCCGCCCGCCGAGCTTGGACAGAACGTACGCTGCGGTCAGTCTCGCAAAGCAGGAAGATGACTTCTAACGCGGAGGCGCAGAGTCGCAGAGGCGCAGAACGCGCTCAGTCCAACGCCGGCAGCGACTGCCCGGGCGGAGGCAGCTCCGCGGCCAGCTCCGGGAAGCTCGCCGCGAGCTCCTCCCGCAGGCGGCTCTCGTCGACGCTGCCCGCCAGCACGCGCAGGGCTTCCATCCGCCGGGCCGGCGAGGGGTCGTGGCGGGCGACCTCGCGCAGCCAGACCTGCTCGCCTTCGGGCAGGTCCGCGGCGGCGAGCACGTCGGCGGCGCCGGAGAAGGCCGCGGGCTCCGCGCCGAGCAGGTCCGCCCGGGCCCGCTCGACGACTTCCTCCGCCCGCTCCCCGAGCCGCTGCAGGCGCCCCGGGCTGGCGAGGTGGAAGGCGGCGGTCGCGCGCACGGCGGGATCCTCCGCGCCGTCGAGGTAGAAGTCCGCGATGCGGCCTTCCGTGCGGGTATCCGTCGCCCCGCGCAGGGCGAAGAGCAGGGTCGGCCGCAGCTCCGCCGGGGCGCTCTCGAGGGCGTGGAACAGCCGCGAGCACACCGCCGCCTCCGGGAAGGCGCCGAGGGCGAGGGCGGCCGCGAAGGCGTAGCGCGGCTCCGCGCCGAGCTCACCGACCAGCAGGGCGGCGATGCCCTCGGCGTGGCCCTGGCGGCCGAGGCGCTCGAAGGCGCCGCGCAGGTCGGTCGCCGACAGCGCGCCGGCACGCGCCTGCTCGAGCGCCTCCCGGGCCTTGCCGTAGGCTTCCTGCTGACGCCGGGCGCGGGCGCCGAGGGCGGCGGCGAGCTCGGCGACGGGCAGGTCGAGCGACACCATCCGGGCCGCGGGCAGCGGCTCCGGCAGACGCGGGGCCGGGGCGGGCGCCTCGGCCCGGGGACGGGGCGCGCGGGCCGGGGCCGGCGGAGCTTCCTCCAGCAGCCAGGAGAGGGTCAGGCCGGTCGCGGCGAGGGCGACCAGCGAGAGGGGCAGCAGGGTGCGCATCATCAAAACGCCCCGAACCAGCGGCCCATCCAGTAGGGCAGGTCGACGTCGACGCCGGGCTTCTCGTAGCGCTCCCCGAAGTCGTTCGGGATCAGGCGGATCGCCTCGCGCACCGGCTGCTTCTGCCACTGGAAGTAGCCGGTGTAGCGGCGCAGGGGCACGGGGATCGGCTCCGTCGGCACGGTCTCGGTCTCGCCGAGGGGGTTGAACAGGCTGCCGAAGGTGAAGTCGTGCCACTGGATCCCGCTGAGGTTCAGCCCCGGCGGCACCCGGACGCGGTGGTTGCGGGTCAGGAACTGGCGCAGCGACTCGCGCACCGAGGGGAACAGCGAGGGCGCGAGGGAGGGGTCGATCGCGGACTGGATCAGGTCGAAGTGCGGGTTCTGGTGCTGGCCGACCCAGCGCTGCACGATGCGGTAGCCGCGCGCCATCTCCATCCAGCGGGTCTGGTCCAGCTCGTAGCGGAAGTAGTTGAAGGCGTTGAGCATCTGCAGGTTGAAGCTGTAGTAGCCGTCGAGCTTGTTGACGCTGAGCCAGGCGCCGAGCCAGGTCATCGGGGCCAGGCCCTCGAGGCGGGCGTGCTCGGTATCGTAGCGGCCGGGGTGCATGCGCTGGCCGATGGTCAGGTAGTTCAGCTGCTGGTAGACGCTCTGCACGGCCCAGATGGTCGGTCCCGCCCCCGCGGTCTGGGGCCCCGAGCCGGCGGGGAGCTTCCAGTCCGGGCGGTCTTCGGTGATGATCCAGTCGTTGGCGATCAGGTAGTCGAGAGCCTGCTGGACGCGCAGCGCGCACTCGGCCTGGACCTGGGGATCCTGGACCAGCTCGTGGGTGATCGCGAGGCCGAAGATGATGCCGGTGTACTGGTCCCGCGACACCCCGCTGTCCGACTGCCAGCCGACCCAGCTGTCGCCGTAGAGCTGGGCGCTGCCGAAGGCGCCGCGCTGCACGATCACCTGGCCGACCAGCGAGCTCGCCGGCGCCGCCGAGCGCGCCATCAGGCCGCTGCCGCCGTTGATGTCGAACAGGGCGCCGACCCCGCGCAGGGTCCAGAGCACGTTGTCGAGCGCCTGGGGATCGCCGGTCGAGGCGTAGCGGAAGGCCTGGGCGGCGAGGTAGTAGCCGGTGTGGATCGCCGAGTCGCTGTGGCCGTCGTAGGCGACGGGGTTGCCGGTGTTGCCCGGGCCGCCGTTGAGGTAGGCGACATCCCAGGGCTCGACGTCGACCCGGGTGTCCATCTCGAGGCGGTGGACCAGGCCGTCGGGCATGTGGTCGTCGCGGATCTTCTGGTCGACGTTGATCGCGATCTCCTCGAAGGGCGTCGGCAGGTTCGAGTCCACGAGGGGCGAGGTCCCGTCCGCCCAGACGTCACCGGGATAGGTCTGCATCGTGAAGTTGATGTAGGTCCCGAGGATCAACCCGAGAGCGGTCTGCACCAGCGGCTGGGCGGTGACGTTGAGGTAGGGCAACAGCGGCTGGACGAGGGCGTTGGTCGAGGACAGGCCGACGTTGATCCAGGTCTGCGGTGTCGCCGCGTTGGTGACCGCCGGCCGGGCCGGGTCGGTGGTGATCTGGTCGGTTTCGCTCATATGTCGCGCTTTCCGAACAGGCCATAGGGGCGCAGAACGAGGATCAGCACCATGAGAAGATAGGGCAGGATATCGGCGATCTGCGGGCTGGTCAGCGACCAGAGATCCTGCCACATGCTGTCCCAGAGCGGTTCCGGCTTGGTAAAGCCGAGCCCGGTCAGGATATCCTCCATTCGCACGTTGTAGGCTTTGGCGAAGGTTGTGATCCAACCGATCAGCAGGGACGCCACCAGCGCCCCCCAGAGGCTGCCAAGCCCGCCGATCACGATGGTCACGAACACGATGGAGCCGAGAACGAAGGCCATGCCGGGAAAGGTCGACAGGACCGGCCCGGCGATCACGCCTGCCAGCCCGGCCAGCGCGGTGCCGACCCCGAACACGCCCATGAACACCAGCGGCACGTTATGGCCAAGCGCCTCGACCGTCTTGGGATAGCTCAGCGCGGCCTGGATCACCATGCCGACACGGGTGCGCGTCAGCACGAAGAGCAGCGCGATGAATATCCCGA
>JAUIEM010000455.1 GCA_030428695.1 bacterium | reverse complement strand
GCTTGAGGTCGTGGGTGAGCAGGCGCGCCTCCGGGGCTTCCAACAACGTCTTCGTGAAGGCGAGCGCCGCCTCCTGCCAGCCGCTGTCGTCGACCAGGTCGAACAGCCCTCCCGCCGGCCCTTCGCTGCGCCGCAGGGGCACGAAGCAGGCGGTGCCCGGCTCGACGGCGAAGGCGGCGCCGACCAGCGCGCCATCCTCGGCGATCAGGCTGAAGGCGAGCGGAGCCCCGGCGGACAGGCGCGGCAGCCAGGCGGCGAGCGCCTCCTCGTCGACCAGCCGGGTGTAGTCGAGGCTGGTCAGGTCGGCGCCGGGGGTGAACTTGCGCAGCAGGTGGTTGAACTCGAGCTCGCCGAGCAGCTCGACCATGTCCTCGCGGCGTGGCCGGCCGATGCGCATGCGCTCGAGGTCGAGGGGGACGTCGACGTGGCGGTCGATCTCGACCAGTTGGCGGCTGAGCTTCGCCGAGGCGATGCCGGCGTGCACCTTCTTGCGCACGCCCTTGGCGGCGATCTGGTCGGCCCCCTCGAGGACCAGCTCGAAGGTGCCGAACTGCTCGAGCAGCTTCTGGGCGGTCTTGACGCCGACGCCGGGGATGCCCGGGACGTTGTCCGAGCTGTCGCCCATCAGCGCGAGCAGGTCGACCATGCGCTCCGGCTCGACGCCGAAGCGCGCGCGCACCTCGGGCGGGCCGATCACCTTGGTCGTGCTGCCCTTGCGCTCGTAGATCCAGACGTGGTCGTCGACGAGCTGGGCGAGGTCCTTGTCGCTCGACACGATGTAGCAGTCGAGCCCGGCCTCGGTCGCCTGGCGCGCCAGGCTGCCGATCACGTCGTCGGCCTCGTAGCCCTGCTCGCGGAAGAAGGGCAGGTCCATCGCCTCGACCAGGCGCTCGATGTACGGCAGCTGCTCGCGCAGCGGATCGGGCATCGCCCGGCGGTTGGCCTTGTACTCGCCGTACAGCTCGTTGCGGAAGGTCGGCTTCAGGGTGTCGAGCACGACCGCGAGGTACTTCGGCTGCTCGTTCTCGAGCAGGTCGAGCAGCAGGGTCGCGAAGCCGTACACCGCGCTGACGTTCAGCCCCCGGCTGGTGGTCAGGGGGTTGCGGATCAGGGCGTAGTAGGAGCGGTAGGCGTGGGCGAAGCCGTCGATCAGGAACAGGCGCTCTCGGGGCATGGGCTCCTCAGCGGGTGTCGAGCTCGTGCAGGGTGCGCTGCACGATGTTGAAGTAGTGGAAGGGCAGCACACCCTCACGGACGGTCGCGTTGTCGGCGAAGGTGCGCCAGCTCAGCTCGACCTTCTTCTTCGAGAACGCGCCGCGGTTGCCGCGGTGCAGGGCGATCCAGACGTCGAAGGCGGTGATCTCCTGCTGGGGGAAGATCGGGAACGGGTAGTAGTGGAAGATGTTGAGGAAGCCGGGATCCTGCCGGATGTGCGTGTTGTCGGCGAGCAGCCGGTGGCGCACTGCCCGGGTGACCACGCTGCGCGGCAGGGTCAGGTCGAAGCCGACGTTCTCGGCGAGCACCTGGCCCCGGTTCTCGGCGGTGATGCGGAAGCGCAGGATGGCGAGCGGCCCCCGCGGGTCGTCGAGCACCCACTCGGGGGCGCCGTAGGGGTCCATGCGCAGCACCGAGATGTGCGGGTGCTTCTGGCGGCTCTGCACGTCGACGATGTGGGTGTGGTTCATCGGCCGCGACTTGCCCGCGATGCGCAGGTAGTAGCGGTAGTCGCGGGCCTGGTGCGGGGCGTCCTCGCTGGTCGGGATCGCGACGACGTAGACCGCGTGGCCCGGCGCGATCGCGCTCTCCTCGCTGCCGTCCGTGCGCACCTCGAACACGTTGAAGACCTTCAGCGGCGGGTCGACCGCGCCGGGGATCACATCCTCCAGCCACTCCCGCAGGCCGTTCTTGGCGTGGGCGGGCAGGCCGCCCTGGTCGATATTGCCGTTGTCGTCGATGCCGATGAACAGGTGGCCGCCGCCGCTGTTCGAGAAGGCCGAGATCTGGCGCGACAGGTCGATGCCGAAGTCGGAGCGCACACTCCCATCGCGGATCAGGAAGCCGGTGCCCTTGAACTCCTGGAAGTCGTGCTCGGTCGGATCGAGCCGACGCAGGGCGGCCTCGTCCCAGCGTTGAGGGCTCTGCGACACGGGGAGGCTCCTCGGGCGGGGTTCGCGGCCATTCTACCGCGTCGGCGGAGCGGGGGAAAGCCGGGCCTACGCGGCGAACAGCCGCAGCACGGCGAGCACCGTGTAGCCGCCGAGGGCCGCGATCCGGACCATCCACACCGCGCAGCCGCGCTCGGTCTCGGTGGGCGGACGCATGCCGGGCCTGCCGCCGAAGATGTAGCGGAAGAACGGCAGGAAGCTCGCCGCGTAGATGCCGACCCCGAGGAGCATCGCGAACAGCGCGTCCTGGGCGCGTCCGTCCTCCCATGCGCTCGGCGCGACGAGGAAGCGGCTCTCGAGCAGCACCGCCGGAAGCGGCCACCACCACGGGCTCTGCAGGATGCGCTTCCAGCGAGGCGGCGGCTTCAACATCGCCTCGCGCTTCCGGTTCCGACGCTGCTGCAGCCCGAACAGCAGCCTGTCCAGCTGCCGGCGCTCGGGCCAGGTGCCCGCGCCCGGCAGCTCCTCGAGCTGGACGTCGAGGCGCTTCGCCTCCGCCAGGGCCTCGTCGGGCCAGGCCTCCGCAGTGCTCTCGATGCGCTCGATGCTGGCGCGGACGTCTTCGCGGCTGCGTACGCTCATCCCTACACCACCTGCCGCGAGCGCAGGATCGGCTCGACCTCGCTCTCGGCGACGATGCCCTGGCTGACCCAGTAGTCGAGGGAGAGCTTGAGCGGGATCATCCCCTGCTGACGGCTCGACTCGATGATGCCCGGCAGGCGGTGGTGCTCCTCGTTGCGGATGCAGTTGCGCACCGCGAGGCTGCCGAGCAGCAGCTCGATGCCCGGCACCCGCCCCTGGCCGTCGATGCGTGGCAGGAGGAACTGGCAGATGATCGCCTGGATCACGTTCGCGAACTGGAAGCGGATCGAGGCCTGCTGCCCCGAGGGGAAGACGTCGATGATGCGCTCGACGGTCTGCGAGGCCGAGATCGTGTGCAGGGTGCCGAACACCAGGTGGCCGGTCTCGGCGACCGTCACCGCCGCCTGGATCGTCTCGAGGTCGCGCATCTCGCCGATCAGCATCACGTCCGGGGCCTGGCGCATCGCGTAGCGCAGGGCGGAGTGGAAGCTCGGGGAGTCCTGGCCGATCTCGCGCTGTTCGATGAAGCTCTTCTGGTGCTGGAAGACGAACTCGATCGGATCCTCGAGGGTGATCACGTGGTAGCAGTACTTGTGGTTGATGATCTCGATCAGGGACGCGAGCGTCGAGGTCTTGCCGCTGCCGGTCACCCCCGTGATCAGGACCAGCCCCGAGCGCAGGTCGACCAGCCGCAACAGCTGCTCGGGCAGGCACAGCTCCTCGAACTTCGGCGGCGCGGTGGTGAGCGAGCGGATGCAGGCCGCCAGGCTGCCCTTCTGCAGGTGGACGTTGGCGCGGAAGCGGCCGAGCTTCGGTACCTCGATCGCGAAGTCGACGTCGCCGACCTGCTGGACCTGCTTCCACTGCGTCTCGGTCAACAAGGGGCGCAGCAGCTTCTGCAGGGCCGGGGCATCCAAAGGCGGCGCCGCGGCCGGGGTCATCTTCCCGTACACCCGGAAGACCGGCGGCGCGCCCGCCACCAGCACCAGGTCGGACGCACGCCGGCGGTGGGTCTGCGCGAGCAGCTTCGCCATCGACACGCCGTTGTCCATGTACGCGGCCCTCAGGGGATGGTCTTGCTCTTCAGCTTCGCCTCCTGCAGCTCGAGGGTCACCTCCCAGGTGTGGCCCTCGAACTCGTTGAAGGCCTCGAACACGTAGGCGTGCTGCGCCTTGACCGCGCCGATGTCCGCGGCGAGCCACTGCTTCGACTCGACCGCGAAGATCTGGCCCGCGTCGGAGGTGTACGAGAAGCGGGACTTGATCTGCAGACAGCGCTCGAAATGCCCGACCGGCAGCGTCGCGTCCTCGATCTCGAGCAGGGTCGAGGCGATCGACAGGGTGCCGTAGTCGAGCTGCTCGTTGGTCGTGCTGCGGCGTACGCACGGCGAGGTCGCCGAGTGGTTCTGGCCCTTGGCCAGGCGCGCGGGGAAGAGCAGCATCGGCTCGGGGGGAACCAGGCTCCAGCCCTGGGTGGCGACCAGCTCGCTGACCCAGTAGACCCCGTAGCCCGGGGCGATGTTGTACAGGGCCTGGGCGCCGTTGTCCTCCTGCACGAGCACGCGCCGCGCCCGGCCGGCCAGGATCGGCTGGCTGCGCGTCACCCGCACCAGGGCGGTCTTCAGGATGCCGGGCAGGTTGTAGGTCCAGGCGTCGTTGAGCTGCATCGGCAGGTACTGCAGCATGTCGAAGGCTTCGGCGTCCTCGAGCTCTTCCGGCGTCGGCAACGAGGACGTCACCCGGCGGGTGGTGTCGCGGCTGCGGATGGGCGGGGAGGGTCTGTTCACGCTCGGGCTCCGACCGGAGGTCGGCTATAGGCTAGCAGAAGGGGGGTGGATGCGCCATCGGGGGAGTGGAGGCGCGGTGGGGGTGTGGAGGTGAGGCGGAAGAGCGAGCTCGACGCCGAGGCGTGAGATGGGACTCGCGGCTGCACCTGGCGAGCTCGCAACCCGGTCCACCATCACGGTCACGGCGACGGGCGAGAAGGGGAAGATTCAACGCAGAGGCGCAGAGGGTGAGAGGCGCGGAGCGGGCTTTGCCGACGGGTGCGGGATCGCGATGGCGGAGCGCGCAGGGCAGCGCGCGAGCGCGCGTCCCTCTACTTCCCCTCACTTCCAAGTGTGCAATGCCGCGGCAGAGCCGCGGCATTGCCCAGGAGACCCCACGCCTTCCTCGCGCACGCCGCGGCTGCGCCGCAGCGTCGCGCGCGGCGCGGGGCCGAGGAAGTGAGGGGAGCGCGCGAGCGCGCTCCCCTCACTTCCTCATCTTCCGCTTCTTCCCCTTCGCCTTCGTCTTGCCGACGTCCGCCTCGCGGCGCGCCTTCTGGGCCTTGTAGATCTCGTACGAGCCCTGGCACCAGGTCAGCTTGGCGTCGCCCTCGAAGGCGAGGACGTGGGTGGCGATGCGGTCGAGGAAGTAGCGGTCGTGGGTGATGATCAGCGCGCAGCCGGGGAAGCTGAGCAGCGACTCCTCGAGCACGCGCAGGGTGTTGAGGTCGAGGTCGTTGGTCGGTTCGTCGAGGATCAGCACGTTCCCGCCGTTGCGCAGCATCTTGGCGAGCTGCAGGCGGTTGCGCTCACCGCCGGAGAGCTTGCCGACCTTGGTCTGCTGGATGTTCCCGGAGAACAGGAACTGGGTCAGGTAGGCGCGCATGTGCATCTTCTGCTTGCCGATGGTCAGGTAGTCGGCGCCCTCGGCGATCTCCTGGTAGACCGAGTTGTCCGGGTTGAGCTCGGCGCGGTTCTGCTCCGCGTAGCAGAAGCGGACGGTCTTGCCGATGTGGACGTTGCCGGAGTCGGGCTCTTCCTGGCCGAGCAGGATGCGGATCAGGGTCGTCTTGCCGAGGCCGTTGGCGCCGGTGATGCCGACGATCGCGCCGCGCGGGACCTCGAACTCGAGGTTGTCGAACAACAGCTTGTCGCCGTACGACTTCTTGAGCTTGTCGACGCGGATCACGTCGTTGCCGAGGTGGGTGCCGGTCGGGAAGCGGATCTTCGCGCTCCCTTTCTCCTCCTCGAAGCTCTCGAACTCATCGACCAGCGCGTCGTAGTTCTTCAGGCGCGCCTTGCTCTTGCTCTGGCGGGCCTTGGGGTTGCTGCGGATCCACTCGAGCTCCTTCTCGAGGAAGCGCGCCCGCTTCCGCTGCGAGCGGGCCTCGGTCTCGCGGATCTTCGCCCGCTTCTCGAGGTAGGCGGAGTAGTTGCCCTCGTAGATGCGCAGGCGGCCGCGGTCGACCTCGACGATCCAGTTCGTCACGTTGTCGAGGAAGTAGCGGTCGTGGGTGACGACCATGTAGGTGCCGTCGTAGTTGCCGAGGTAGTCCTCGAGCCAGCCGACCAGCTCGGCGTCGAGGTGGTTGGTCGGCTCGTCGAGGATCAGGAAGTCCGGATGCGCCATCAGCACCCGGCACAGGTCGACGCGGCGGCGCTCTCCACCGGACAGGTTGCCGACGATCGCGTCGCGGGGTGGCAGGTGCATCGCCTCGGCCGCCACCTCGAGCTTGTGGTCGAGCTCCCAGGCGTCGGTCAGGTCGATCTCGGCCTGGACCTTGTCCATCTTGTCGAGGACTTCCTGCATCTCCTCGGCGTCGAGGTCCTCCCCGAGCTTGGCGCTGAGGTCGTCGTAGTGCTTGACCAGGTCGCGCACGTGCTTGACGCCTTCCTCCAGGCACTCGGCGACGGTCTGCTCGGGGTTGAGCTCGGGCTCCTGGAGCACCGCGCCGACGGTGACGCCGGGCTTGAGGGTGATGCCGCCGGCCGTCGCCTCTTCGATGCCCGCCATCACGCGGACGAAGGTCGACTTGCCCTCGCCGTTGCGCCCGATCAGGCCGATGCGGGCGCCCTTGAAGATCGAGAAGTTCAGGCCCTTGAGGATCTCGCGCTGGCCGTAGGCCTTGGTGAGGTCGTTGACGCTGAGGATGGTCGTCGGGGCGCCGTCCGCCATGGTTGTCTCCGGGTGGTGTGGTGCGGGGATCCTACGGCGCGGAGGGGGGTGGAGTCAATATGGGACGCGTCGGCGCGTCCCGACGGCGAGGGGGAGGGCACGCGCTGGCGACCCAGGTGTGGAGCAGGCCGCCGTCTACCAGCCCCAGCCTGCCCACATCGTCTTGAGCTGCGGACCCCACTGCCACCAGACCCCGGCCGCGGTCCCGCCCAGGACGAGCAGGGCGAGCACGAAGCGCAGGCCGCGTCCGCGGCGGGCGGCGGCGCGCAGGGCAACGACCGGCTCCGGCTCCTCGGCGAAGCTGGTGTTCTGGTCGCTGAGCTCGGCGACCTCCGGGTCGGCGTCGGCCTTGAGGGGGTCGATGCCGAGCTCGCGCACGGCGGGGCACTGC
>JAUIEM010000454.1 GCA_030428695.1 bacterium | reverse complement strand
GCCGCCCGCCGCTTCCGCCCCCGCCTCGAGCACCAGCATGCGGACCTGGCCGGTGGCGACCAGCCGCTCGCCGACGCGCACATCGGCCGCCCACAGGTGCGAGCGCTTGCCGATCTTGCGCGGTGTCGCCCGGCACACCAGGCGCCCCTCGCGCACCGCGGACAGGAAGGAGGTCGTGTTGTCGAGCCCGACGACCGGCTGGGGGAAGGCGTGGATCGCGGCGCCGCAGGAGGCGGCGGTCTCGATCATGCCCGCGTAGATGCCCCCGTGCACCAGGCCGTAGGGCTGGCAGATCGCCGGACTGACGTCGAGGGCGACCTCGACCGCCTCGACCGAGGCGTGGGTCACCCGGATCCCGAGGGTCCTGCAGTAGCCGGTCATCACCGCGTTGAACACGTCGGGGTCGAAGGGCAGCTTCGGGTCGGTCACGGCGTGGCCCCCAGGCTGAAGGCGGCGCTCAGGCGCAGGTGGTCGGAGGGCACGGTCGCGCTCGGCAGGCCGACGTCGGGCAGGCTCTCGACGACCGGCGGGGCGAGCACCGCGCTGACCGAGAAGGCGGGACTGTAGAAGATGTAGTCGATCGTGCGCAGCACCACCTTGTCGCGCTGCTTGAAGGTCGTGAAGGTGTCGGCGCCCGGGAAGCGGGCGTAGGCCGAACGCAGCCCGCGCTGCGCCCCGAGCATCAGACGGATCGCCGGGCCGTCGGCGACCTCGTTGAAGTCGCCCGCGAGCAGCACCGGCTCGTCCTCCTCGCGGAAGGCGTCGAGCGCCGCGAGCAGCTCCTCGGCCTGGCGCAGGCGCAGCTCCTCGTGGCCGACCTTGGCCTTGAGGTGGGTGACGCCGAACACCAGGCTGCGGTCGGCCAGCCGCACCCGGGCGAGCAACGCGATCTGCTTGCCGCCACCGGCCTGGAAGGCGACGAGCTCGGTCGTCACCAGCTCGAGCTCGGGGGCGACGAACAGCGCCAGGCCGTGGGGCCGAGCGCCCTGGGCGAAGCGGCCGCGGTAGCCGTGCGAGGTCAGCCAGGGGAGGAAGAAGTCGTCGTCCTCGTCGACCTCCTCGAGGGCGATCAGCTGCGCCCCCGCGCTGGCGAGGGCCTGCTCGAACAGCGGTCGACGCTTCTCCCAGGCGACCGCGTCGTCGCTGACGTAGGGGAAGCACGGCTCGTCGTTGCGGCAGAAGCGGCGGGCGAGGACGTTCCACTGCAGCACGACCAGATGGCCGCCGGGGGCGGGCGCGGCGGGCAGCCAGGCGCGGGGCTCGAGCGTGCTCACTCGGCCAACTCCGCGAGGCGGGCGTCGAGGGCGGCGAGGCCCTCGGGCCACCAGCCCTCGATGCCGGCTTCGACGAGGTGTTCGCGGGCCTGGCGCATCAGGGCCAGGCCGGCTTCCCGGTCACCGCGCCGGACCTTGAGCTCGCCGAGCCACTGTCGGGTGTTGCCGAGCCACTCCAGGGTCGTCCCGCTCGGGGCCGCCTCGTGCATCGCCTCGGCCTGGGTCACACAGCCGGGGAGCAGCTCCTCGGCGGCGTCGAGCTGGCCGTCGAGCAGGCGCGCCCGGCCGAGGGCCCAGTCGGCCGTCAGCCGCTGCAGCGGCCCGCCGGAGCGGTGGTGGAACTTCCGGGCCTGCTCGTAGCAGCGGATCGCCTCCGGATAGTCCTCCCGCTCCCAGTCGTAGGTCGCGCCGAGGTTGTTCCACAGCACCGCGAGCCAGGCGTCCGAGCCCGCCGCCTCCGCCGCCGCGATGCCCTTCTCGGCCCAGGCGATCTGGCTCTCCGGGGGGCCGACGATCGCGGCGTGGTGGGCGGCGTCGATCGCGCGCAGGGGGAGCTCGTGCTCGAGGGCGTAGCCGTACAATTCGGTGAAGGTCGCGAGGGCGACCTCGGGCTGGCCGTTCTCACGCTCGAAGATGCCGCGCACGCCGAGGTAGCGGGTGAAGCCCTGCGGCTCGTCGCGGCGGGCCCGCTCCGCCGCGCGCAGCAGCCAGGGCCAGCCGTTCGACAGGTCGGCGTCGAGCAGTGAGCACATCCGCGCGACCTGGGCGAGGGCTTCGACCTCGCAGCCCACGTCGCCGACCTCGGCGGCGGCCGCGGCGGTCTCTTCGTAGAGCGCGCGGGCGCTCTCGTAGTCGCGGGAGCGGAAGGCCCGGTCGGCGGCCTCGAGCTGCTTGCGCACGGAGTCTTCCTGCGCGAGCACACAGGCGGCGCACAGGAGCAGGGGAAGGATGCGGAGCACGGCTTTCCTCCGTCGGATGGGTCCCCCAGGGTACCACAATGCGCCCCCCGCGGGGGCCCGCGACCCGTCTTGACATCGGACGCCTGTCTGGTAGCCTCACTGCTCCGCTGGAGGCGCCCGCTTGGACCTCAACCGCCTGAAGATCGACCGCGCGCCGTCGACCCCCGTACGCGCCGCTCCGCGCCGCCGGGGCTGGACCGGCATCATCGTGCTGATCCTGTTCCTCGCGCTGCTCGGCGGTGGGCTGTACCTGTTCCGGACGCCGCTGCTCGCGCGCATCGATCAGCTGCGCCTGCCCCGGGTCACCGTCCTGAAGGTGCGCGAGCAGACGGCGGCGGCCGCGAGCGCGGTCGCGGGCGTGTCGGCGAACGGCTACATCGTCGCCGCCAAGCGCGCGGCGCTGTCCGCCGACCTGCCCGGCCGCATCGTCGCCCTGTACGTCACCGAGGGCTCGACGGTCGACTCCGGCGAGGTCGTCGCCCGGCTCGATTCCGACGAGGCCCAGGCCGCCCTGCGCCGGGCCGAGGCCGACCTCGAGGCGGCGAAGGTGCGGGTCAAGGTCGTCGCGGCCGAGCTCGGCGCGGCCCACGCGGCCCTGACCACGCTGCGCAAGCGGGTGCAGGCCGCCGCCGCCCGCACCGACGACGCGGCGGTGCGGCTCGAGTCGGCCGAGCGCGAGCTCGCCCGCGTCCAGGCCCTGGGCCGGCAGGCCTCGCGCAAGGCCCTCGACGACGCGGAGCTGGCGGTCAAGAGCGCGACCAAGCAGCTGACGGCCGAGCGGGCTTCCCTCGCCTCCTCCCAGGCCGAGCTGACGGCGAACGAGGCGCGCATCGCGGTGACGGTGGCGAGCCTGCAGGAGGCGCAGGCCCAGCTCCCGATCCGCGAGGCCCTGCGCGACGAGGCCGACGCGCGGCTCGAGAAGACGACCGTGCGGGCGCCCTTCGACGGCGTGGTCGTGCTCAAGGACGCCGAGGTCGGCGAGATCGTCGGCACCATCGGCGGCAGCTCGCGGGGCTCGGTCGCGACGATGGTCGACTTCCGCTCCCTCGAGGTGCAGGTCGACCTGCCGGAGTCGAACCTCGCCGCCGCGCCGGTCGGCACCCCGACCCACGTCTACCTCGACGCCTACCCCACCCACCGCTACCTCGGCGAGGTCTCGCGCATCTGGCCGACCGCCAACCGGCAGAAGGCGACCGTCGAGGTGCGGATCGTGTTCCTCGCCCCCGACGACAAGCTGCGCCCCGAGATGGGCGTGCGCGTGGTGCTGAGCCCCGAAGCGTACGAGGATGGGCCGGAGGAACCGGTCGACGCCGCCCCGGCGATCATCGTCCCCGAGGAGTGCATCGTGCGCAGCGACGGGACGACCGCGGTGTTCGTGCTCGAGCGCGGCGTCGCGAAGTGGCGGGAGATCACCCTGGGCGAAGGCCGCTCGGGCAGGTTCCAGATTCTCGCCGGCCTGACGGACGGTGAGAGCATCGTCTTCCAACCCCCCGTCGGGCTGTCCGACGGCGACCGCGTCCTGCGGGAGGAGTGAGCATGATCTCGGTCAACGACGTGTCGAAGGCCTACAGGCGCGGCGGCGAGACATTGCAGGTGCTCGACGGCCTGAGCCTGGAGATGGAGGAGGGGCGCTTCTACGCCCTGATGGGTCCGTCGGGCTCGGGCAAGACCACGCTGCTCAACCTCGTCGGCGGGCTCGACCAGCCGGACGGCGGCTCCGTCGTCGTCGCGCAGGAAGACGTCGGGGCCTTGTACGGCTCGGCGCTGTCGCGCTGGCGGGCGGACAACGTCGGCTTCGTCTTCCAGAGCTTCAACCTGATCCCGGTGCTGACCGCCCTCGAGAACGTCGAGCTGCCCCTCAGCCTGACGCCGCTGTCGCGCAGCAAACGCCGCGAGCACGCGATGTACGCCCTCGAGCTGGTCGGCATGAAGGACCGCTGCCACCACCGGCCGAGCCAGCTCTCGGGCGGGCAGGAGCAGCGCGTCGCGATCGCCCGCGCGATCGCGACCGACCCGAAGGTGCTGCTCGCCGACGAGCCGACCGGCGACCTCGACCGGGAATCGGCCGACCGGGTGCTCGAGCTGATGGTGCGGCTGAACACCGAGCTGAAGAAGACCATCCTGATGGTGACCCACGACCCCCGCGCGGCCGACCACGCCGAGCGCGTCGTGCACCTCGACAAGGGCCGCCTCGAGCGCGTCGAGGAGACCTCGCGGGGGGCCGGGCAGGCGCCGGCGGAGGCGTCCGCGGAGGCCGGTGATGCTTAAGCTGATCTACCGCAACCTGCTGCACCACCCACTGCGCTCGTTGTTGACGGTCGGCTCCCTGATCGTCGCGATGTTCACGATCTGCGTGCTGCGCTCGATCGTGACGACCCTGAACTCCGGGCTCGAAGGGGCGCAGGCCGACCGCCTGGTCGTCCAGTCGGCGGTCAGCCTGTTCGTCGACCTGCCGCTGAGCTACCAGGGCAAGATCAAGGCCGTCGGAGGGGTCGAGCGGGTCTGCAAGTGGCAGTGGTTCGGCGGCTACTACCAGGACCCGTCGAATTTCTTCGCCCAGTTCTGCGTCGACATGCCCGAGATGCTCGAGATCTACGACGCGGACATCGACATCACCGACGGCTCGCCGGAGAAGCTCCTGGACAACCGCATCGGCTGCATGATCGGGACGGGCCTGGCCGAGCAGTTCGGCTTCAAGGTCGGCGACACGATCCCCCTGATCGGCGCGCTGTTCCGCAAGCCCGACGGGTCGGCCTGGGAGTTCACCGTCGAGGCGATCTACACGCCCCGGAAGTCGAACTTCGACAACCGCACGATGTTCTTCCACTGGAAGTACTTCGACGAGGTCTGCCAGGAGATCTTCGGCGAGTCGATCGGGACGGGAACCTACGTGCTGCAGCTGCGCGATCCCGGCGAGGCCACCCAGGTGATGAGCGAGGTGGACGCCCTGTTCGAGAACGGTCCGCAGCGGGTGCAGACCACCTCCGAGGCCGAGTTCGCGCGCCAGTTCATCTCGATGCTCGGCAACGTCCCGACCTTCATCGGGGCGATCGGCGGCGGCGTGCTGATCGCGATCCTGCTCGCCTGCGTCAACACGATGTTGATGGCCGGCCGCGAGCAGGAGCACGCGATCGGCATCCTCAAGGCCCTCGGCTTCCCGGACAGGAGCAGCTCGGCCTGATGCTCGGGCAGTCGCTGCTGTTGTGCTGCCTCGGCGGCGGCCTGGGCATCGGCCTGGCGCTGTTCATGGAGCCGGGCATCGCCAAGGGCATCGAGGCGCAGTTCCCCGGCTTCGCGGTGCAGCCCTCGACCATCGCCCTCGCCGCCGGCGCGACCCTGGTCGTCGGCCTGGTCTCCGGGGCGATGCCGGCCTGGGCCGCGAGCCGTAAACGCTGTGTCGACGCCCTGCGGTCGGGAGGCTGAGCATGCTGGTTCCTTTCTCCTACAACCTGCGCAGCCTGTTCGTGCGGCGCTCGGCGACGATCCTGACCGTGCTCGGTATCGGCGCGACGGTCGCGGTGGTCGCGGGCATCCTCTCGCTGCAGCAGGGCTTCTCGTCGCTGCTCAACGACTCGGGCAGCGACGAGGTGATCGTGTTCCTGCGGCCGGGCTCGCTGTCGGAGGGCAACAGCTACTTCCGGCGCCAGCACTGCCTGTACCTGATGAAGACCTACCCGGAGATCGCGAAGGACGCCGAAGGGCAGCCCCTCGCGAGCATCGAGTGCTACCTCGCCGTGCGCCTGTTCAAGACCGACGGGGGCGAGACCAACGTGCCGATCCGCGGGGTGCAGCCGAAGAGCTACGATGTCTACGGCGACCGCCTGGAGATCATCGAGGGCCGCGCCTTCACCCCGGGGGCGAACGAGGTCGTGGTCGGGCGGCGGCTCGCCGACCGCATCCAGAACTGCCGGCTCGGCGACGAAATCGTGCTCAACCTCACGCCGTTCAAGGTCGTCGGCATCCAGGACTCCGAGGGGCCCTTCAGCTCGGAGATCTGGGGCGACCTCGACCCGATGCTCGAGGCCCTGAACCGGGCCGGTCCCAACCGGGTCGTCGCGCGCGTCGCGGCCGGGGTCGACCTCGACGCGCTGCAGAAGAAGTCCGACAGCGACAAGACCGTGCAGGCCGACATCTCGACCCAGCGCGCGTACCGGGCCGCCCAGACCGGGCCGCTGACCGCGACCCTGATCACGCTCGCGGGCTTCCTCGGCATGATCATGGGCATCGCGGCGGTGTTCACCGCCACCAACACGATGCTCTCCGCGCTGGCCGCGCGGCAGCGGGAGATCGGCATCCTGCTGTCGATCGGCTTCCGGCCCGTGCCGGTGTTCATCTCCTTCATGATCGAGGCCGTCCTGCTCGGGTTGCTCGGGGGGCTGGTCGGTTGCCTGCTGGTCCTGCCGCTGAACGGCCTCGAGACCGGCACGACGAACTTCAGCACCTTCACCGAGGTCGCCTTCGCCTTCCGGGTCACGCCGACGGTGCTGGGCACGGCCGTGGTGTTCTCGATGGCTCTCGGCCTGGTCGGCGGCGCCTGGCCCGCGCTGCGCGCGGCGATGATGAAGCCGACCGAGGCCCTGCGCCGGCACTGAGCCGGAAAGGACACGCGATGCGCTTGCTGCTGCTCCTGATGTGCGCGTTGCCGCTGGCGGCGCAGAACTTCTGCACCGACTGCGGGAGCCCCCGCAAGGGCCTCGAGGCCTGTCCGGAGTGCGCATCCCCCGGCTACAACCCGCTGTTCGTGTGCACGAAGTGCGGGCAGAACCTGCACGAGACGATGCGCCACTGCCCGCGCTGCGGGCTGCGGGCGCGGCGGGGCGACGGCGTGCTCGGCCGGCTCGCCGTCGGGCAGCGCTGGCTGCTGCGGTCGGAGACCGAG
>JAUIEM010000453.1 GCA_030428695.1 bacterium | reverse complement strand
CGTGGACCGAAAACCCGAGCACCGCCCATCCCCCAGCCACCGCCCGCGCCCTCCACCCGGCCCACGGTCACGGCCACGGCCGCGGTCACGACGTGACGGAACACGGCCCACGGCCCACGATCGTAACCCAGGGTCCAGCGAACGACCCGGTTCACTTCGGTCCTCCTACGGCGTTCTCGACGTCGCTCCCGCTCCCGATCCCGATCCCGATCGGACGGGAAACCCACCGAACCCCCCCGCCCGCTCACCCCCGCCCGAACGGCCGGTAGCTCCCCCCGGAACGGCCGCGCGGTGAACGCCCGGAGGAGCTCGCGTGCCGTCGCGCGGGCGCCTCCCGCTCCTCCTCCACGCGCCGCAGCGCCGCCTGCAGCAGGCCTCGCAAGCGGTCGGGAGAGGCGCCCATCAGCCGTCGCGGCGGGCCGTCGTGGAGGGTCAGCTCGACGTAGCGCGTGCCTCCCCCGCCGCCACCCAGGGCGTGATAGAGCAGGCCGCCGAGCAGCCCTCCGGCGGCGAACGCGGCGCTGCGGCCGACGTCGTCGCTGCTGCGCAGGATGTCGACGCGGGCGATCCGGCGCAGGGCGATGCGACGGCTCCAGAGGACGCGGATGATCTCGAGGCCGCGGTCGTCGATGCGCAGCCGGAACGGCACGAACAGCAGCGTCAGCCCGAGCAGCAGCCCGGCACCGATCAGCCAGGGCAGCGCCATGCCGCCCGCCGTCAGACCGGCGACGATCGTTCCGACGGCGCTGAGGATGATGAAGACGCGCACGCCGCGGTACAGAGGGATCTGGGTCGGACCAGCTCGCATGACAACCTCCTGAGGTGGGGACGACATTCCCCCCTACGCAGGCCCAGCCCAAAAGCGGACCCGCCCTGGCGCGTCGCGATTCCTCTTCCCAAAAAACCTGTCCCCGCCCTTGGATAACCGCCGCTCAGGACCCTCGACGCGAAGTGGAAATTTTTTTTCATGTAAGAACCCCCGACCGCGACGACAGGAAAGCGAAAGGTCCATCTGTGGAGGAAGGCATGACTGCGCTCGAGAGGCGAAGCATCTTCATCAGCCTGCTGCTGGCCAGCGGGCTCCTGGCCCAGGGCATCCCGAATACCCAACAGACCCCGGGCACCCTGCTCAGCGGGCTCAACGCCCCGCAGCAGGGGCGCACGGCGGTGATCGCCTATCACAACGGGATCCTGTTCACGATCCCGGAGATCCCGTCGAGCGGCCCGAATTCCGACTTCCTGATCCGCACCTGGAACATCGCCGACCCGACCAACCCGATCGAGCTGGCGACCTGGGGCCAGACCCTGCACGGCTTCCACGCCCACGGCTACATGAAGAGCGGCGACCAGCTGATCGTCGCGACCTGGGGCGACGGCGTGTTTACGCCGACGGGCCCGAGCAGCTTCAGCCAGACCGCCTTCTCGAGCGAGTTCCCCGGCCAGAGCTGGCACGGCGGGCGCGGCGACATGTTCAAGCCCTGGGGCATGGACGCGCTTTGGAGCTACGACGCGCCGCAGGATCCGGTCGAATTCCGGCGCGGCTTCACCAGCCTCGCCTCCTGGGGCCACCTCGCGCAGACCGGGGTGATCGGCCACCCGTTCATCATCGGCAACCTGCTGATCATGGCGTCGGACCAGAGCGCCTCCGGCGTCGCGACCTACGACCTCAGCCTGTACATGGACGACGACCCGAACAACGACCCGGCCGCGCCGCCGCTGCTCGACGTGCTGAACAACGCCGGCAGCATCGGGGGCTACTGGCCGGAGATCTGGGGGAAGGGCGACCTGCTCTACGTCGTATGGCCGGACCGCCAGCGGGACCACGTCGTCGTCGTCGACGCGAGCGACCCGAGCGACCTGAGCCTGGTCGCGGACATCGATGTGACCGTCCCGGGCACCGACCCCGACCCGATGTACATGCAGTTCCAGGACGAGTACGCCTTCACCGAGCGCTTCAAGATCGACATGCGCACCTTCCAGGTCGTGCTGGAGCTCGACGAGGAGGCCCACGGCGTCGACACCAGCCAGTTTACCCTGCCGGTCGGGAACCTGCTGGTCAGCGGCGGCATCCAGCCCCACCAGGGGATGGCGATCTGGGCCCACCAGGCGGCCCCGGACACCCGCGGGCCCTTCGTCGGCTACCACATCCCGCGGACGGACGCGGTCGACTACCCGGTCGGGGCGCCGATCAGCGTGCTGATCCACGAGACCCTGGAGACGAGCAGCATCGTCAACGGCAGCAGCTTCATCTGCCGGCCCCTGAACGGCACGCCGCTCGCCGGCAGCCTGTTCTTCTCCTTCAACGACGTGCTGACCTTCCAGCCGGACGCCCCGCTGCAGCCGAACACCACCTACGAGGTCGTCTTCCCCCAGGGCGGCATCCTCGACGCGGTCGGCAACGGCATGGAGGCCTACACTTTCCGTTTCTCGACGGGAAGCGCCCTGAGCGGCGGCAACGCCCCGCCGGTGATCGGCAGCTTCTCGGCCCCGCACCCGGCGGCGCCCGGCGCGTCGGTCAGCTTCACGGCGAGCGCGAGCGATCCGGACGGTGGCAGCCCCGAGCTGCGCTTCGACTTCGGGGACGGCAGCCCGCAGACGGCCTGGGGCAGCGCGACCAGCGTCAGCCACAGCTACGCGGGTGAGGGCCACTTCCAGGCGACGGTGCAGGCCCGCGACGCGGCCGGCGCGGTGGCGACGGCCAGCCATACGGTGACGGTGGTCGCGCCCCTGGTCGGCCCACGGCCGACGGCTTCCGGCCAGAGCCTGGTCGACCCGGCGACGCGCCGGGTGTGGGCGGTCAACCCCGACAACGCCAGCGTCAGCGCGGTCGACGCGGACAACCTCCAGCTGCTCGCGGAGGTGCCGGTCGGGGAGGATCCGCGGAGCATCGCCCGGGTCGGAAGCGAGCTCTGGGTGGCCTGCGCGGACGCCGACCGCATCGACGTGCTCAGCGCGACGGGGGCTCCATTGACGAGCCTCGATCTGCCCTACGGCAGCCGGCCCTTCGGCGTGTGTCCGAGCCCGGACGGGCAGACCGTCTACGTCAGCCTGCTCGGCGCCGGGACGCTGCTGCGCTTCGACGCGGGCAGCCGGACGCAGACGGGCAGCCTGGACATCGGCCCGACGCCGCGGGCGATCGCGGTCAGCGGGGACGGCCAGCGCATCCTGGTCACGCGCTTCCTGTCGCCGCTGTTGCAGGGCGAGGTGTGGGAAGTCGACGCGGGCAGCTTCAGCCTGACGCGGACCTTCCGCCTCGAGAAGGACACGACCGCCGACGGCGAGGTCGACTCGGCCTTCGGTGGGCGCGGCGTGCCGAACTACCTGACCGCGGTCGTGATCGACCCGACGGGGCAGGAGGCCTGGGTGCTCGCCAAGAAGGACAACGTCGACCGCGGACTCTTTGCCGACGGCGGCGACGACCTCGACCCGGACAACACGGTGCGCGCGATGCTCGCCCGCATCGACCTGGTCCAGAACAGCGAGTCCCGCGACGACCGCATCGACCTCGACAACAGCGACTCCCCGAGCGCGCTCGGCTTCTCGCCCCTCGGCGACTACGCCTTCGTCGCCCTGCAGGGCAACGCCCAGGTGATGCTGCTCGACCGCCTGCGGGTCGCGAGCAGCCAGGGTCTGGGAGCGCTGGTCAGCCGGCTCGAGACCGGCCTCGCCCCGCAGGGTCTGGCGGTCGACGCCGCGACCGGGCGGCTGTTCGTCAAGGCCTTCCTCGACCGCGAGCTGCGGGTCTTCGAGCTCGGCGACTTCTTCGCCAGCGGCTCCCTCGCCGTCGCCCCGAGCGCGAGCATCGGCACGGTCGGCAGCGAGCAGCTCGCCGCGGACGTGCTGCTCGGCAAGCAGATCTTCTACCACGCCGCCGACCCGCGGATGAGTGAGGAGAGCTACATCTCCTGCGCGAGCTGCCACCTCGACGGCGGCCACGACGGCCGCACCTACGACTTCGCCGGCCGGGGCGAGGGCTTCCGCAACACCACCGACCTGCGCGGCCGGGCGGGCCTGGGCCACGGCAACGTGCACTGGACGGCGAACTTCGACGAGCTGCAGGACTTCGAGAACGACATGCGCAACGCCTTCGGCGGAACCGGCTTCCTCAGCGACGCCGACTTCAACGCGACCGCCGATCCCCTCGGCGCCCCGAAGGCGGGCCTGAGCCCCGAGCTCGATGCCCTCGCCGCCTACGTGACCTCGCTCGGCGCCGCCAGCCTGCCGCGGAGCCCGCACCGCGAGCCGGACGGGGCCCTGAGCGCCGACGGCCTGGCGGGCCGGACGCTGTTCCTCGCCCAGGGCTGCGCGAGCTGCCACGCCGGCGACAGCTTCCAGGACGGCCAGATGCACGACGTCGGCACCCTGCGCACCAGCTCCGGCCAGCGGCGCAACGGCACGCTCACCGGCATCGACACCCCGACGTTGCTCGGGATCCACGCGACGGCGCCCTACTTCCACGACGGCTCGGCCCCGACCCTCGAGGACGTGTTCGTCGTCGCCGGCGGCGTCCAGCTGCAGGCGGAGAACGCGAACCTGTCCGGCAACGCCTGGATCCACTGGGACCAGTATCCGCAGGTCCGCGAGATGTTCTCCCACCTCGGCTCCCACGTCGAGCTCGCCAACCCGAACGGGGCGGTCAGCTTCACCGGCGTCGACGGCGGAAGCGGTGGAGCGGCCGCCCTCGAGCTGCGCTACTCCGCGGGCACGACCAGCAACCTCGAGGTCGATGTCAACGGGACGGTGACCGCGATCACGGTCAGCACCTCGCAGAACGTGCCGAGCTGGGACCTCGACCGCTTCGAGCTCGAGCGCCTGGACACCAGTCTGCAGCCGGGCCCGAACAACACCGTGACCGTCCGGCTCCTCAGCGGCTCGGTGGTGATCGATGACCTGCTGGTCTCGACCTCCGACAACCTCAACGCCGCGGCCCCGCACCGCCTGGTGCTCGGCCTCAGCGCGAGCGAGCAGGCCCAGCTGCTCGCCTACCTGCGGGAGCTCGACGGCCGCGACGACCAGGGGGACCTGCCGAGCACGGGCGGCGGGGGAAACACCGGCGGCGGGAACACGGGGAACACGGGGAACACCGGGAACACCGGGAACACGGGGAACACGGGGAACTCGGGGAACACGGGGAACACGGGGAACACGGGGAACACGGGGAACACGGGGAACACGGGGAACACGGGGAACACGGGGAACACGGGGAACGCGGGCAACTCCGGCTCCGGCGGCGGCTCGGGCGGGACCGGCAACGGCTCCGGCGGAGGCGGCGGGGGAGGCGGTGGCTGCAGCGTGGGCGAGCCGCGGGCGGACGGCGTCGGTTGCGGGCTGTTGCTGCTCGTGGGGCTCGTGCTGTTCCGGCGGCGGGGTGTGCGTGCGTGAGCGCGTCGCCTCAGCAGGCCCACGCGAACGAATCGATGCCTGCAGATGCAGGACGACGGCGGGGGTAGACCCCCCGCCACCACATTGCAGACAATGGTAGGGGCGGGGTTTACCCCCGCCCGCCTGCTTGTGGAAACACGATGTCTCAGAGCAGGCGCAGAAGAACAGCGGTGTTCGTGCGAGTCGTTCTGGACAAGGCCTGCGACACCAGCAACGACGACAACGCTCCTCAGGGCCGCAGTCCACCGTGAGACTGTCGACGGGGAGGTCGACGCCGAGCGCCGCGAGATGTCCCTGTGCATCACCTGCCTGCCCCTGCGCCACGTGCCCGAGCAGAGCGCGGCCTACGCGACCGAGGCGCGCTTCGCCTTCGACCCGGCCGAGGGGTGGCGCCCCGTCGACTGATCAGTCGAACAGCCGCCCGAGCTCGCGCAGGGACTGGCCGGCCCAGGAGCGCAGGCGCTGCTGCAGGTCCGGCGCGGGCGCCGGCTGCGCGAGCGGGGGCGCCTGGGTGCGGCCGAGCACGTGGGCCCCGTGGGGGTGGCGGCGCAGCCAGGTCAGGTAGCGGACGGTCTCGCGCCGCTCCTCCTCGGGATCGTCCGCCGCGCCCTCGGCGACCACCTCGCGGTATAGCGCCAGCAGGCTCTCGAGGGTGCGGCGCGGGTCGCCGTCGGCCCGGAGACGCGCCGCGACCCGGGTCGCGTCGGCGGCGTCGTAGCGCGCGATCTCCGCGTACAGGGCGCCGGCCGTCAGCGGCTCGGTCAGCGTGCGGATGCCGAAGTTCTGGCGGCGCCAGCGCCCGAAGCGCGCGCTGTCCACCAGGCCCGCGAAGCCGCTCGGCGCGTAGACGATCACCGCGCAGCCGACGGTCAGCGCCTCCATCGCGGTCCGCGCCTTGGCGAACACGAGGTCGTAGCTGACGAGCAGGCGCTCGGGGCTCGGGGTCGCGTTGCCGAAGTGCTGACCGACGCAGTCGAGGGCGAGCCCGGCCCGCGCGCAGGCGGCCTCGACGATCCGCAGCGGCGCGTCTCCGGGGCGGGTGTAGTTGCACAGCAGCAGCGCCCGCCGCGGCCGCGCGGGGAGCGGATCGCGCGGCCGGAAGATCAGCGGGTCGATGCGGTTGGGCACGACCGTCACCCGGGCGGGATCGACGCCGTTCTCGAGCACGAGCCGGTCGCGGCACACCGTGTCGACGGCGACGTAGCGGCGGATGCGGCGGAAGCGGGGCGGATGCTCCTGCCAGGGCAGCCAGCCGTGGCACATGAACAGCGCCGGCACCCCGGGGAAGGAGAGCAGCGCCGCCGTCGTCTCGAGGTGGTGCTGGCCGTGGATCACGTCGGGCGGCGCCCCGACCTGCGACAGCTCGTCGACCACCGGCACGGTCGCCCGGCGCAGGGCCTCGGCCGCCTCGCCGAGCTCGGTGGAGTAGACGACCGGCGCGTGCCCGTCCCGCAGCAGGCCCGTCGCGAGGCCGTACAGGAAGGTCTCGGTGCCGCCGCGGGCGGTCAGCCGGTTGTTGGTCAGCAGCACGCGGAGCGGGCGGTCGGTCATCCCCGGGCCCAGTCCGCCAGTGCCCGCGCGACGGGCGCGAGGTGCTGGCGGAAGGTGATCACCGTGGAGTAGCGGCCCCTCGCGACCTGCTCCCGGCCGCGCTTCTCGTAATAGGGCTCGGCCTCTGGCTGCGCGAGGAAGGACGGCGCCGTGCAGCGGCAGAGGAACTCGTGGTGGAAGGCGGCCTCGCCGTG
>JAUIEM010000452.1 GCA_030428695.1 bacterium | reverse complement strand
GCCCCACAGACGCTGCCCGGCCTCCTCCGGCGCCGACTCGCTCGGCACCTCGACACGCTCTGGCACCGCCAGGCTGTCCCCGGCGGGAGCGGGCTCAGGCGCCCCGACCTCCGGCGGCGCGTCGGGCAGCGCGTCGGGCGGCATGTGCTGCGCCTCCGGCGGCGCTTCGGGAACTCCCTCCGGAGTGCCCGGGCGCTCGGGCTCGGGAGCGGGCTCAGGCGGCTGCAGGTAGAGCGCCAGCCCGAGGGCGACGATGACCGTGACGCCGAGCAGCAGCCCGGCCCTGGTGCTTCGGTTCGACACGCGGGACCCTCCTCAGGGAAGTCGCTCGTGTTACGTCGCTGCAGCCCGCGAGGATGGGCTCCGGGCCGCTCAGCCCCGGCCGTAGACCGGCAGCACGGCGCCCGTGGTCAGCGTGTTCTCCGGGCTGCAGAGGAAGGCGATCGCCTCGGCGAGCTCGGCTGGCCTGGGCCAGGTCGAGAAGTCGGCGTCCGGCATCGCCGCGCGGTTCGCCGGGGTGTCGATGATCGAGGGCGCGATCGCGTTGACGAGGATGCCGTCGCCGAGCACCTCGGCCGCGAGGGCCCGGGTCAGCGCCGCGACCGCTCCCTTGGCGGTGCTGTAGGCGAGCATCCCGCCGACGGGCGCGGCGGCGACCCGCGCGGCGACGTTGACGATGCGACCTCCACTCCCCCGCAGGGCCCGCACGGCCTCCCGGCAGCAGAGGAAGCAGGTCTGCACGTTGATGCGCTGCTGGCCGAGGAAGTCCTCGAGGGAGGTCTCGGTCACACCCGCCATCGCGAAGCCACCGATCAGGTGCAACGAGGCCCACAGCCCGTCCACCCCGGCGTAGAGCGCGCGGACGGCTTCCTCATCCGCACAGTCGACCCGGTGCAGCGTGACCGCGTCGCGGTGCGGGAAGTCTTCGAGCTCGCGCTCGAACAGCCAGGTCACGTGACAGCGCGCGCCGCTGGCGAGCAGGGCGCCGACCACCGCGCGGCCGAGACCGCCCGTGCCGCCGGTGATCACCACATCGCGGTCCCTCATCCGTCCCCTCCGATGCTCGGGAAGCCCCGCTGGATCGCGGGATGATCGTCGGCCAACCGGGACCCCTTGCCGTGGCCCGTCTTCGGCCTCGTGCGAGGCGGCTCCGGTGGCGGATGCGCGGGACGGCGGGGCAGCGGCTTGCTGCTGCGCAGCGTCGGACGCTTCATCCGCAGAGTCGGCTCGCGCCCGCCGGTGCCCGCCGGGAAGGCCGACAGCGGCCGGCTCGACTCGAGCCCCTCGCTGAGCTTGAACGCGGCGACCGCCTGACGGACCGCGTGCCAGGCGCGGCCGTGATCGGTGAGGCGCTGGGCCATCAACGCGAAGACGACGCCCCGCTCGGGCACGGCCTTGAGGAAGTAGAGCGCGCGGTCGGAGCGCACGAACATCTCCCGGGCGAGCGGCTCTCCGTCGTCTTCCAGCGCCGCCTCGAGCCCGAGCAGCGGGTTGTCCCTGAACATCGCGACGATGCTGCGGGCCGCGGCGTTGAGGACCTCTTTCGCCAGCCGATCGAAGGTGTGGTGCATGCCCATGCGCGCGGTCTTCAGGTCGACGACGCCGCAGGCCAGGGCTCCCGGCGTCGTGTCGACCGCCTTCCTGCACAGCTCTCCGAGGTTGCCCATCCGTGCCTCCTGCCCGGATTATGGACGCCCCGCGACAGGTGTGCAAGCGCGCCACATCGATGATCGCGCGCGCCGATGCGGGCCTGGGTGCCATCGTGCACCTCCTGCCCACGCCCCCTCGACGTCCCGAAGAAGAACATTGAGCCCCCGCCGGGATCCGGGAGAAGGAAGAGAACCCGCTGCACGCCGGAGGGAGAGATGAGCGTCGACACCCCTACCCTGGAACAGCTGCTCGCGGCCCACGCCCGCGAGCGCACCGAGCGGTCGTGGCTCGCCGTGCTCGACACGCTGTTCCAGCATCCCGACTACGCCCCGTACAGCCACCCGCTCCAGGAGGTGGCCGCGCTCGTCGAGGAGGAGCGCCTGGAGCAGGCGCTCGAGGCCTGGGAGAGAGCGCGCGTCAACCTGTGCGCGCGGCCCAGCGCCCGGCTCATGCGGGCGATGATCCTGCACAAGCTGGGGCGGGAGCACGAAGAGGCGCGCGAACAGACGATGCTCCAGGCCCTGGTCGAGGGGATCGGGAAGTCCGGCGACGGCTCCCTCGAGCGTCCGTTCAAGATCACGAGCCTCGAGGACGAGTACTTCTTTCTCGAAGCCGTCCTCAAGCAGGAGCCCGAACGGCGCCGGGCGATCCACCGGAAGGAGCGGAGCATCGACCTGTGGGAGACCAGACGGGGCGGGGTCTGCTTCGACATCAGCCCGCTGGCAGCGAAGCTCTCCACCCGTCTGCAGGGCAAGTCGGACGGTGAGCTGAAGAGCATCCGCCGGTCCTTCAAGACCCGCAAGCGGCGCTTCCGGGAGCTGGAGCATCGCGCCCGCAAGCGCGCCGAGCGGGCGCGACGGAAGCGCATGCGGCGGCTGCCGTGGCTGCTCCTCGGTGGGCTGCTGCTCACGGTCGCCGGAGTGATCGCGTTCTTCGCCCTGCGTTGAGGCGCCCCCGTCGAAGGGACCATCCCGTGATCGGCTACCGGCTGGTCTTCGCCGGATCCCATCCGTAAGCCCCGCTTGACATCCTTGCAGGAGGGGAACCGGCGGAACCCCCGCCGCGCGCCGGCCCCGTCCTGGCACGTGGCTTGCTCCTCCCCCTGCGGAGGAGATCCGATGCACCCCGACACCTGCCCGACTGCCGTCACCGTCGCCCCGGAGGGGACGGACCCCGTCGCCCCGGCGCGGCCGAGCCGCTACCAGATCGTCTCCGAGCTCGGCCGGGGCGGGATGGGGATCGTGTACCGCGCGCTCGACCGCAACCTCGGGCGCGAGGTCGCGATGAAGGTCGTCTCCCCCGGCATCCGCAGCAAGTCCGCCCTGCTCCGGCGCTTCGGCCGCGAGGCGCGGATCACCGGGCAGCTCCAGCACCCCGGCATCGTCCCCCTGTACGACTTCGGCAGCGACGGCGAGGGCCGGCTGTACTTCACGATGCGGCTGATCGAGGGGCGCACCCTCGCCGCGCTCGAGGCCGAGGAGCCCTTCGACCTGCGGCGCCGCCTGGCGCTCTTCCAGGAGGTCTGCGCGACCGTCGACTTCGCCCATCGGCGCGGGGTGGTGCACCGGGACCTCAAGCCCCAGAACGTGATGATCGGCGACCACGGCGAGGTGCAGGTGCTCGACTGGGGGCTGGCGCGGGCGCCGGAGTCCGCGGGCGACGACTCCGCCTTCGGCGGGACGAGCGCAGCGGGCTCGCTGACGGGCGCCGGCGACGTCCTCGGGACGCCGGAGTACATGGCGCCGGAGCAGATCGAAGACGCGGCGGGCGTCGACGCGCGGGCGGACGTGTACTCGCTCGGGGCGATCCTGTACACGCTGCTCGCGGGGCGCCCGCCCCACCGCTCCTTCGATCGTCGCCAGCAGCTGCATCTCGTCCTGCACCGGACGCCGAAACGCCCGCAGCGCAAGGGAGCATCGATCCCCTTCGAGCTGCAGGCGATCTGCCTGCGAGCCCTGGCCCGCGATCCCGCCGCGCGCTACGCCTCCGCGCGCGGCCTGGGGGAGGATGTCGCGCGCTTCCTCGCCGGGGCGCCGGTCGACGCGGTCGGGGGAGGCTGGCGCTACCGCCTGCGGCTGCTCCTGCGCCGACGGCGGGGCCTGGCGCGAGGGCTGGCCCTCGCCGGGCTGGTGCTCACCCTGACCTGCGGCGGGTTCCTGTACGCCGACGCCCGCGACCACGCGGAACAGGTCGCCGCCCAGGACCGCGAGCGTGACCGCGCCCTGCTGGCCACCCACGCCGCCCTCGAGGACGTGCGGCGCGGGCTCGACCGCCCCGGGCGCGAGGCCTGGCGTCCGACCCAGGCCGAGCTGATCGCGACGCTCGCCGCCTTCCCTCAGCCCGAGGTCGGGAAGCTCCTGCGGCAGCGGCTCGCCGCGCTCGGCGCGCCGGACCCGGACGCCGCCGACCGGGCGGAGATCGGGCTGATCGTCGAGGCCCTCGCCGCGGGGCCGGAGCCGGAGCACGCGGTCGCCGCGCTGGCGGAGTTCCTCGCCGGGCGCGAGGACCTCGAGCCGGTGGTCGCGGCCGGCGTCGCCCTGTGCAACACGCGCCATCCGGATGCCGCGCTGCCGCTGTTCCGCACCATCCGCAGCCGCTTCGGCCCGGGCAGCGCGCAGTGGCGGCGGGTGAAGCCCTGCCTCGAGCGGGTGCCCGAAGAAGATGGGGAGGAAGCGGACCCGGAGCGCCTGCGCTGCAGGGCCTGGCTGCGCTACGACCGCGGGCGCTTCGCCGCCGCGCTCGAGGACTTCCAGCGGCTGCTCGCGGACGGGACCGGCGCCCGCGCGGACTGGATCGGCGCCAGCCTGTGTCTCGACGCGGTCGGGGAGCCCGACAGCGCGCGCGCTTCCCTCGACCGCGCCCTCGCGCAGCACCCCGCCGACGCCGAGTTGCTGATCGCCCGCGGCCGGCTGCTCGGTCGCCAGGGCCGCCAGGCGGAGGCGATCGCCGACTTCGACCGCGCCCTCGCCGCCAGCGCGACCGAGGAGGAGCACTGGGAAGCGCGCTACAGCCAGGCCGTCAGCCAGGTGAAGCAAGGGCAGCACCGCGCGGCGCTCGCCGGCTTCGACGCGGTGCTGGAAGGGGTCGGAGCGCGCGCCCTCGGCTTCCACCACCGCGGCATCGCCCGCCACGCCCTCGGCGACCTGGAGGGAGCCCTCGCCGACTACGACCGCGCCCTGGAGCTCGACCCCGACCTGCCGGAGTGCTGGGCGATGCGTGCCGAGGTCCTGCGCCAGCTCGGCGCCGTCGTCGTGGCGACGAGCGCGGCGGACCGGGCGGTCGCCCTCGCCCCGCGCAGTCCCCTTGCTCACCTGATGCGGGCCCGGGTCGTGTGCGAGCTCGGCTACCACGAGATGGCCCTGCGCGAATTCGGTATCGCGATCGAGCTCGGCGGCGACGTCGAGGTCGACGCCCTGGTCGAGCGGGCGCGGCTCCTGTACAAGCTCGACCGTCACGGCGACGCGCTGGCCGACATCGAGGCCTCGCTCCCCCTCGAGGCGACGGCCGACGCCTACTCCCTGCGCGCGGCGATCTGCTGGGATCTCGGGCAGGTCGAGGCGTGCATCGAGGACGCGGAGACCGCCCTGGCGCTCCACCCCACGAACGCGGAGGCCGCCCTGCACCTCGGCCTCGCGCACCAGTCGCAGGGCCGCTTCGAGCCGGCGGTGGAAGCCTTCGACCGGCTCCTCGTCAGCCCGGGCGCGAGCCTCGACCAACGCTCCGTGGGACGCCACGAACGGGCCTGGTGCCTGCTCAACCTCGGCCGCCTCGAGGAGGCCTTCGCCGGCTTCGACGCGGTGCTCGCGCTGGTCCGTCAGCCCCGGGCCTTCGTCGGACGCGGCTTCGTCCGCTATCTGCGCGGTGACCTCCCGGGCGCGGTCGACGACTTCGGCGCCTCGCTCGAGGCCGAGCCCGGCGACTTCGAGACCCGCTACGCCCGCGCGCTCGCCCTCCGCGAGCTCGGCCGCGCGGAGGAGGCCCTCGCCGACTTCGACCGCGCCTGCGCGCTCGCGCCGGACCACGCCGCGCTGCGCAACGACCGGGGCCACCTGCGCCTCGAGCTCGGCCTCTGGCAGCAGGCCGCCGCCGACTTCACCCGCGCGATCGAGCTCGATCCGACGATGCTCGCGGCCTACAACAACCGGGCGCTGGTCCAGGCCCGACAGGGCGACCTCGCGGGCGCCATCGCCGACCTCGACGCCGGCATCGCGCTCGACCCGTACTGCGACCCCCTGCGCGTGTACCGCGCGCAGCTGCAGAGCGAGCTCGACACCGAGGCCGCGCTCGCCGCGGTCGAGCGCTTCTAGTCAGTCCGCCCGCAGCCCCGCGGCGCGCGTCCCGAGCACGCCGCAGACGATCCCCCAGCCGCACAGCACCGCGACCGGCAGCGCGATCTCCGCCAGGCCGAGGCCGCGCCAGGTCATCGCGGCGAGGCCGTGGGTCGCCCACGAGGTCGGGAGGAAGACGGCGACCTGCTTGACCCAGCCGGGCAGGAGGAAGGACGGCAGCCAGGCGCCGCCGGTGAAGCTGAGGATCAGGATCAGGAAGGTCCCGATGCTGCCGAGCTGCGCCTCGCTGCGGGCGAAGCCGCCGAGCAGCATCGCGAAGCCGCCGATGAACACCGCGTGCGCCGCGATCATCAACGCGAAGCCGAGCTTCGGCCCGCGGATCGGGATGCCGAACAGCGCCATCCCGCAGCCGAACACCGCCGCCGAGATCAGCACCGCGACCAGGGCCGCGGACAGGCCGCGCCCGAGCATCAGCTGCCAGCCTGCGAGGGGCGCGAGGCGCAGCCGGGTCAGCATGCCGGTCTGGCGCTCCTTCAACAGCTCGAGGGCCGCCTGCTGGGCCCAGAACATCAGGAACATGCAGAGCATGCCCGAGAAGTTGTGGGCGTGGGAGTTGTAGCCGCCGGTCGGCCCCGCCGCGACCACCGCCTCGCCGCGGAACCGCACGGGCGGCCGCAGGCCGGGTCCGGCCTCGCCCGCGTCCGCGCTGTCCGCCTCGGTCTGGGCGAGCAGGCTGTCGGCGAGGGCGAGGCCGCTGTTGAGGAAGCCCCCGAAGACGGTGCTGTCCGCGCCGCCGAGCTCGTCGTCGAGGTCTTCCCGCAGGCCCTCGAACATCTCGCGCATCTGCCCGGGGGCCGTGAAGGAGCGCCCGATCTCCTCCATCATCAGCCGTGTCAGCAGCCCCTCGATCATGCTCGCCTCGGCCCCCCGGGAGGGATCGCGCAGGAGCAGCACCTCCGCCCGCTGATCCCCGGCGAACATCGCCGCCGGCCGCAGGCTGAGCCCGACGCTCTCGGGCAGCACGACCGCGACCGCCGCGCGTCCGCGACCGATCAGCGCGCGCGCCTCGGCCCGGCTCAGCTCGCGCAGCACCAGGGTCGTGTCGGCGTCGATGCGGGCGACCAGGGCGCGTGTCTCGGGGCTCTGGTCCTCGTCGACCACCAGCACCGTCAGGTTCCGCGGCCCCTCTTCCTGGGCGAAGATCGCCCCGAGCAGCG
>JAUIEM010000451.1 GCA_030428695.1 bacterium | reverse complement strand
CATCGACATGGACCTGGACGTCGTGCGCCGCGACCGACCCGAGCCCTACCTCGACCGGGAGGGCGTGCGTCGCATGCCCGGAGACGTCTACATCGAGGATCGCGACGAGTGGGAC
The DNA here is from genome assembly GCA_030428695.1 of bacterium. The sequence continues at coordinate 7,090 of JAUIEM010000451.1, read as the reverse complement.
GAGCATCGGGTGAGGTACGGGTACCCGCCGCACGTGGTCGCCCGACTCGAGGAGGTGGCGTGGGATCTGGAGCACCGTGTGCGCGCGGCGCAGGCGCCGTTCGACCAGGCGACAGCCGACCGCTGGCTGGCGCGCCTGGCGCGCTGGGGAGCGGGGGCCTGCCTGGCGGACGACATGGGCCTCGGCAAGACCCTCCAGGCGCTGACGCTGTTGCTCGCCCGGGCCGCGGCAGGGGTCGCCCTGGTCGTCGCGCCGACCTCGGTGGTCTACAACTGGGTGCGGGAGTGCCGGCGCTTCACCCCCGGGCTGACGCCGGAGGTCTTCCGCGGCAAGCGTGACCTGGCGACGCTGCGCGCCGAGCCGCGCGGCGCCGGGGCGCTGCTCGTGACCAGCTACGACCTGGTCGCGCGCTACCGCGAGGCCTTCGAGGAGCTCTCCTTCGCCAGCCTGGTGCTCGACGAGGCCCAGGCGATCAAGAACCCGCAGACCCGCCGGGCGCGCGCGATCTTCGCCCTGCGGGCCGAGGTGCGCATCGCCCTGACCGGGACACCCGTCGAGAACCGCTGCCGCGAGCTCTGGAGCATCTTCCGCGCGATCGCCCCGGGCCTGCTCGGCACCCGCGACCAGTTCCAGGAGCGCTTCGAGCGCGCGATCGAGGGGAACCGCGACCCCGCCCGCCGGGCGCTGCTCGCGCAGACGGTGCGGCCGTTCATCCTGCGGCGGATGAAGTCGGAGGTCGCCTCCGACCTGCCGCCGCGCACCGACGTGCGCATCGACGTGACGCTGAGCAAGGCCGAGCGGGCGGTCTACGAGAGCTTCCGCGGGGCGGCGCTCGACAGCCTCGCCGGGCTCGATCCGGGCGCCGCGCAGAACACCCAGCGCTTCCAGATCCTCGCCGCCCTGACCCGGCTGCGCCAGATCGCCTGCGCCGCCTCGCTGGTCAAGCCCGGCGCCGCGCTGCCCTCGAGCAAGCTCGAGAGCCTGGTGCGGCTGCTGCACGAGCTGCGCGACGAGGGCCACCGCGCGCTGGTGTTCAGCCAGTTCACCCGCTTCCTGCGCATGGTCGAGGCGCGCCTGGCCGACGAGGGCTTCGCCTGCCGCTACCTCGACGGGACGACGCCGCGGGCCCGGCGGCGCCGCGAGATCGACGCCTTCCAGGCCGGCGAGGGGGACGTGTTCCTGCTGTCGGTGCAGGCGGGCGGCAAGGGCATCAACCTGACCGCGGCCGACTACGTGATCCACCTCGACCCGTGGTGGAACCCGGCGGTCGAAGACCAGGCGAGCGACCGCGCCCACCGCATCGGTCAGGAGCGGCCGGTGACGGTCTGCCGCATGGTCAGCCTCGGCACGGTCGAGGAGCGCATCCTCGAGCTGCACGCGGAGAAGCGCCAGCTGGTCGAGGCGCTGCTCGACGGCAGCCGCCACGCCGGCGGCCTGAGCAGCGAGCAGCTGCTCGCGCTGATCGCCGAGAGCAGCGCGGCGGCCCTCGACCTGGCCCTGGAGAGCGGAGACTCCTCGTCGCGGCTCAAGGCGCTGCCGGCCAGGGCGCCGGAGGCCGAGGCCACCGCGCGCGGCTCTTCCGACGCGGGGCCCGCCTCGCACGCGCCGGCGGAGGTTCGGGTGGAGGAGGGTCCGGCCCCGTCGGTGACGAGCCCCGTCGACAGAGCGCAGACCCCGTCGCCGGAGACCGGTGCCGAGGCTCCCTCGTCAGCAGTCAACCCCGCCGGGAAAGCTCCGACCGCAGCAACCCGCGCCGAGGAAGCGCCGGCCCTGCCTTCGACGGGCGCGCGTTCCCCTTCCCCGTCGCCCGCCGCCCCCGCGCCGCCGCTGTCCACCGCGGCGCTCCTCACCCGGCTCGAGGAGCGCTTGCGGCAGGCGAGCGCGAACGGCCGGCTCAGCGCGTCGACGGTGAAGCCCTACGTCCGCGCCGCGCGCCACATCCTCGCCTTCGGCGCCGCGCGCGGTCTGTCCCTGGCCCGCGAGCACGTCGAGGGCACCTGTCGTAGCTTCCGCAGCGAGCTCGAGTCCGGGCGCTGGAAGGCCCCGAAGAGCTACGCGAACCTCGCCGGACCGGTGTCGACCTGGCTCGCCCTGGCGGCCGAGTCCCTCACCGCTCCAGCCGCGGAAAACGTCCGTCCCTGAGCTCGCGGTGCACGACCCGGATGCGGAAGCGCGGGCACAGGTTCTCGTCGCCGTGCACGAAGCGCACCATGTCGCGCAGGCCCAGGACGCCCTGCACCGCTTCCGGCAGCTGGGAGGCGGCGGCGGTGAAGGCGGTCGGGGTGAAGCGCCGCCACTCGCAGCGGGCGTGGAGGTCGTCCGGGTGGCTGGCGAAGACCTCCTCGATCGCGAGCTCGACGTGCGGCCGGACGAGCTGTCCGATGTGGCCGGTCTCCGAGAAGATGTAGTTGATGCCCTCCGGCCACAGGGAGGTCTCGATCGGGAACACGACCATGTCGAAGCGGCTGATGAAGTTGTAGACCTCGAGCCCCGGCGGGTAGCGGCGTGCGAGATGCTGCTGCACGATGCGGCTGCCCGGGCGCATGTCCCGCCCGCTGCCGCCGGGGGCCAGGTGCGCGATGAAGGTCCCGAGCCGGGGGCTGCCGATCGGGATGTAGAGCGGCATCGCGTAGCGCTTGGCGAGGTCCGGGCAGGTCAGCAGCAGGTGGTCCCAGACGAAGCCGCCGAGGCTGTGGCCGATCGGCACATAGCGCCGCTCCCCTTCTCTCCTGCGGATCCGCCGCAGCTGCCCGAGCAGCGCGCGCGCGAGCTCGGGCACCGAGCGCAGGAAGGGCACGCGCACCGCGTACACCGTGTAGCCGAGCGAGGCGAGCCGCCGGATCGACAGGTCGGCCCCGGAGTTGTCGACGTAGCCGTGCAGGAAGATCACGACCCATTCCTCGGGGTCGTAGTCGGCGCGGAAGCGCCAGCCCGGGTTCTTCGCCCGCAGCTCCGCGAGGGCCCCGGAGCGGGGGGCGCCGGGCAGCCGGTAGCAGGACATCCGCCGCGGGTACAGGCGGTAGCCCCAGGCCTCGCGCAGGTAGCCCGGGGTCGCCTGCAGGATCGCCGTCGCCTCGCCGAACAGCGAGGCGAGGAAGTGGTAGCCGTCCCGGATCAGCCGGGTCGTGCCGGGCATCGGCTGCCCGCGGGCCGGGCGGGGCAGCAGGGACTCGATCGCGTTCTGGGCCGTGGCGAGCAGGGACATGCGCGCTCCGTCGAGAGATCGTTGCCACCGGCGCGGGGGTGGGTGCCCCGATGGTAGCGGAAGACGCCCGCCAGGCAACCCTCCCCGCCTCCCGAAGGCCAGGCAGGAGGCTTCCCGCGGGACAGCGCGCGCGGCCCCCGAACATTTAACGATATGGTTTAATTTCCCTCTTGCGGAAGGCGCGCGGCGCCCTATATTAAACCACATGGTTTACAACGAAGCCCAGCTGAACGCCGTCTTCTCCGCCCTGGCCGACCCGACCCGCCGGCGCATCCTCGAGCTGCTCCGGACCGGAGAGAGTCGCGTCACCGACCTGGCGAAGCCGTTCCACATGTCCCTGCCCGCGGTCAGCAAGCACCTCAAGGTGCTCGAGTCCGCCGGGCTGCTCTCGCGCCGTCGCGAGGGCCGCTCCCATCACCTGCGCGCACGGCCGGAGCCGGTGCGCGAGGCCCGCAAGTGGATGGAGGCCTACGTCCGCTTCTGGGAAGACCAGTTCGACGCCCTCGACCGTTTCCTGTCCGAGCATCCCACTTCCCCCCCGGCCCCGGACACCGAGGCCGCACCCCCGAAGGAGTCCCCCTGATGAAGACCGAGATCGAGATGGAAGGCGACACCCTGCGCATGAGCCGCCACTTCAACTACCCCCGCGCCCGCGTCTTCGAGGCCTGGAGCGATCCGCGGCAGGTCGAGCAGTGGTGGGGCTGCGCCCAGACGAAGGCGGTGGTCTCGACGATGGACTTCCGCACCGGCGGCACCTTCAAGCACCACATGGTCGGCGAAGGCTACGGCGAGATGGACTTCGAGGGCACCTACACCGAGATCGTCGCCCCCGAGAAGATCGCCTACGCGGTGTCGCTGCCCACCCCTGGCGGCCCGGTCGAGATGCGGGTCGCGATCGAGTTCCTCGAGGAAGACGGCGGCACCCGCCTGGTGGTGACCCAGACCGGCTTCCCGATGCCGGAGCTCAAGCAGCACGTCTCCCGCGGCATGAGCGCGTCCTTCGACAAACTCGAGCGCGTGCTGGCGAGCGAGCCCGCGACCGCTTGAGCCCCGCCTGCCCCCCGTGCGCTGGAAGTCGTGGGCGTCCGTTTCCCCATAGAAGAAGGGGAACCGGGCGACGGCTTGACCGCGCGCCCGATCCCGCGTTTGATGGAGGGGACCCGGTCCGACCGGGTCCGGCGCGGTGACCGGAGGCGGATCCGCGCGCACGGAGGAACGACATTGGATCCCGCGTCTTCCCCGTCGACGACCTCCTGGGTCGTCCTGGCGGCGATGGTGGCCTCGCTGCTCGGCGTCGTCACCGCCCTGCTCGTGCACCCGTCCGCGACCCCCGCCGTCGCGGACACCACCACGGTCGCCGTCCCCCCGCCGCCGGAGCCGGAGCTCGAGCCCGCGCCCGAGCCCGCACCCGAGCCCGCGCTCGAGCTCGAGCTGCTCCCGACGGTGCCGGCGGCGCCCGCCCCGACCCCCGAGCCGATCCGTGAGGACGGCCCGGACGCGTCCCTCGAAGCCTTCGCGGAGGTGCGCGAGTGGTGCGTGTGGCATCCCCTCGAGCTGATCGAGGCCGAGCGCCGCCTGCGCGACGTGATCGCGCGCTACCCCGACAGCGCGGGAGCGGCCGCCGCCGAGAGCTTCCTCGCCGGGGCCCTGGCCAAAGGGGAAGCCCGCGCCGCCAGCCTGCTCGAAGAGCTCGACGCCCAGGCCGAGGCCCTGATCGCCGGCGGCGCCTTCGCCAGCGCGGCCGAGCTGTACGCCGCCGGCGACGACTTCCCCGCGGCGATGCGCGGCCCCTTCGAGGAAGGCGCGCGCCGGGTGGACCGCCGCTGCCGCGAGGCGCTCGACGCCGAGCTCGCCCGCTACGACGACGACGCCGAGCGCCTGCTGGTCCTCCAGGAGCGCAGGGACGGCGCCACCCCGGGCACCCGGGCCCACATCGAGCGGCTCGCCGCGGAGCTCGAGACCAAGGTCGTCGTCGCGGGCGAGACCGAGGCCTTCCGCACCCTCCGGGAGGACGTGATCAACCTGATGGTGCGCGGCGCGTTCGCCGCCGCCGCCGAGGCCTGCGCCGCGACCCCCGAGGGCAGCACCCGCTCGCTCAACCGCAAGCTGCGCAACCTGACCGCCAGCGTGACCGCCGTCGCCGCCGAGGCCGAGGCGGTGCGCGCGGCTCTCGAAGAGCACCTCGACAGCCGCCTGCAGCTCGAGCTGCGGGATGGGAGGAAGGTCAGCGGGAAGCTGCTCGCCGTCCACGCGGACCTCTCGCTGGAGATCAAGGGCGAGCCCTTCCCGGTCCCCCTCGACGAGCTCAGCGACGGGGCGCACGACGCCCTGCTCCCCGCGCCGACCAGCCGCGAGGCATGGAGCGCCCGGGCCGGGCTGTACGCGGCCTGCGCCCTGGAGCACCAGCTCGAGCGGCTGCAGGAGAACCCCCTCGCGCAGCGCAACCTCGGGGTCTCGCTCGGGCTGCTCCTCCTGCACGCGACCAACGAGCACGCGCGCCTGGCCTACGAGAGCCTGGTCCAGCGCTCCGTGCCCGGCAACCTGGTCGCGCTGGCCCCCGAGGCGCGGCGCTTCGTCGAGCGCCACGGGCAGGCCCTGTGGACCTGGAAGAGCCGCCGCGAGGTGCAGGAGGGCCTCGCCCTGATCCTGGTCGCCGCGCGCATCGCCGAGGGACCCGCCGGGCTCCTGCACGGCGACGTCGAGCTCGACGAGGACGGCCGCGTGCTGATCGTCTACGAGTTCGAGACCGCCGGCGAGCTCGAGGACTTCAGCGTCGCCCTGCCGAGCACCGTCGAGCGCGGCCGCGGCAGCGTCCTCCTCAACGGCGCCGCCCGCCACGCCGCCCGGTTCACCGGGCCGCTCGAGATCGCCCTGCGCTTCGCGATCGACTGGGACGGCGAGCTGCCCCTCGACCTCGACCGCCCCGACGTGCGCCGCGATCAGCTCGGCAGCGTGCTGCTCGACGTCTACAACGGGGGCGAGCGCAGCGCCCACATCTGGCTCTGGCACCGCCAGGAGCTGGTCGCCGACCTCGACGGCGACGGCGAGTCGGACGAGCTGCCCCGGCCCTGCCACAGCCTGACCCACCGCTCCGCGCTGATCGACTCCTACGTCGCGATCGAGCGCATCTCGCCCCCCTATCAGCACAAGCCGATGGAGCTGGTGTGCAAGACCGACGAGCGCTCGCTCGAGCTCAGCCTGCAGGGCAAGAGGATCTTCTCGAGCCCCGTCGAGCTGCCCGCGACCGCCGGCCAGGTCGTGCTCGCCGCGATCAACGGCTGGCGCATCAACGTCGAGTCGCTGGTCCTGCGCGGCCGGATCGACCCGGAGTGGATCCGCGAGCGCGTCGCCGGGGACATCGAGCGCGAGCTGGCGGAGAGCTTCCGCCGGCGGCGCTGAGGGCCGCAGTGCCCGCGTTGCGCGCGGATCCCGTCGATTCACCGGGCTGACTGCGAGGCGAGGGCGCGCCAGACGCTCCTATCAGCCGGCGGCTCCTCTGGAACGGAACCGTCGCCCCCCTCCGCGCACCCCGGCTTCCCGCCTCTCGGCGCCTTGGCGGTTGCACCTCCCGGCGCCGCGTGCGAAGATGAGCGGTGACGCTGGCGCAGCCGCGCCGGCCCAGCCTTGAGGATCCCCCCTTGAAGCACTGCCTGGTCCTGGTGCTCGCGTGCCTGCTCGGATGCAGCACGACGAAGACGCAGAAGCAGCCCTACGCCTCCGGCGGTGTCGAGCGCCCTCCGCCGCGCATGCCGATGGGGCCGGACAACGGGCCGGTCAGCGCGACCGCCGAGAGCACCTACCGCGGACGCCTCGCGCCGGGGGACGACAGCTACACGACCGGGGAGTGGGTCGACTACTACGAGCTCAAGGCCAAGGCGGGCACCG
>JAUIEM010000010.1 GCA_030428695.1 bacterium | reverse complement strand
CTTCCGTTGATCGCGCACCCAGCGGTGAAACTCCGAGCCGATGCGTTCGAAGTCCATGTTCTGTGCGCCTTTGCGCCCCGGCCTGATGGTGAGGGCGTGGCGGGCGCGGAGCCAGTTCTTGAAGAAGTCGACGTCCTCTTCCTTGCCGATTTCGCGGAACTCCTGCAGGCGCTTCTTCCACAGCTCGTTGACCTTGCGCTGGTCGTTCTCGTGCCGGATGTTGGCGAGCACGTAGCCCTTGAGCATGTCCGGCAGGCTCAGCGAGAGACCGCGGTCGTTCATCGTCTCGAAGATGGTGTAGGCGTCCTCCTTCGAGTCTGCCTCTATCAGGACGATGACCACGTTCTCGACCAGCCAGTCGATAAAGTAGGGCAACGCGCTGCCGGTGAGATCATCGGGGAAGAGGTCTTCGATGTTCTGGTAGCGCTCGACGATCGTCCGCACCGAGTCGTTGACGTCCTCCGTCGAAAAAGGCTCGCCGCGGTAGAGCGCCTCCATGCAGTCGTTCCGCTTCTCGACATCGAGGTTGAAGCTGCGCTTGCCATACTTCTCGCTAAAGATCAGGTTCTTGATCTCGACTCGATCGGTCCGCCCGGCCTGGCAGTGTTGAAGGTAGATCAGCAGCAGGGTCAGCGTCGTCAGGCGCTGCTGGCCGTCGACGATGAAGCGCTGGTTGTCCTTGTGGCAGATCACGATCGAGCCGAGGAAGTAGTTGCCGTACTGTTCGACTTCATCGCGAGGCTGGCCTGGACGGTAGAAATCGAGGAAGCGGCCGGTCAGGTCGTCGATCAGCTCGCGGACCTGCCGTTCCTCCCAGGCGTACTCGCGCTGGTAGAAGTCGATGGTGTACTTTGCCCCATCGAGTAGCTCGCGAACGGTGTGGGCGCGACCGTCGATGCGTTTCATTCCTGCCTCCACAGACTCCTGGGAAGTGGAGTCGCTCATTTTCTTCCTCTTTCGTTAGCCTCCCTTGAGGTGGCAACGGAAGCCACCCGAAGGACTGACCATGCCCGCCCCCAAGGTCTGCCCCTCCTGCGGCCGGAGGTTCCACTGGCGCAAGAAGTGGGCGCGCTGCTGGCAGACGGTCGTGTATTGCAGCGCCGGCTGCCGCAAGAACAAACCCGGCCCCCTGGACCAGGAGCTGGAGGAGGCGATCCTCCGCCTCCTCGACAAGCGCAAGGCCGGCGCGAGCATCTGCCCCTCCGAGGCCGCGCGCGCCGTGCGGCCCGACGACTGGCGCCCGCTGATGGAGCCGACCCGGGCGGCGGCCCGGCGGCTGGTGCACCGGGGGCGCCTCGAGATCAGCCAGAAGGGCCAGCGGGTCGATCCCGACCGGGCACGCGGCGCGATCCGCCTGCGTCATCCGCGCTGAGCTCGCGTGGGCCCGCGGCTCCGGCTACCCTGAAGGCGCATCCCTACCCTCGAGGCCCGCCCATGGCCGCTGAAGTCGACCCCGCCGTGCCCCTGACCCGCTCGCGGGTCTGGCCCCTCTGGTTGCACCACGCCCGCCGCCGTCCGGGCGGAGAGCGGCCGCTGCCGACGCCGCTCGCCGCCCGGACGGCGGGCTACGCGCGGCTGATCGCGGCGTATCTGCGCGACCGGCCCGGCGAGGAGGCGCTGACGGTGCTGCTGCCGCGGGCGGGGGACGGGGCGCTGGCGACGGCCCTGCTCGCCGCCTTGCGCCGGCAGGCGCCGCAGGACGCGTGGCGGCTGGTGCTCGCCGATCCCTCCCCGGAGCTCGTCGCCGCCTGGCGCGGCCGCGAGCCGCTCGCCGCGGGGCTGCGCGACGGACGCCTGGACGCTGCGTGCTACAGCTGGGGGGAGCCGCGGATGGCGCTCGCCAGCGGCGGCGAGCTGAGCCCCGACCGGCCGTGCGGCGACCTGGTGCTGCTGGCGGACGGGCTGCTCGGGCGGCTCCCGCAGGATGTCTTCCGGGTGCGGAACCGCACGCTGCGGGCCTGCCACGTCGCGCTCGTCGTGCCGCGGGATGGGGGAGATGACCCGAGCGCGCTCGGGCTGCGCTACGCGGAGGCGCCGGTCAGCTTCCCGGTCTACGGCGAGCCGCATTGGAACGTCGAGGTCGACGGCTACGGGAGGAAGCTCCGCAAGGGCAGCTTCTGCTTCCCGACGATGGCCCTCGAGGGCCTGGCGACCCTGCGGACGATGAGCGGCGGGCGCTGCCTGCTGCTCGCCGCCGACCTGGGGACGGTGCGCGCCGCCGAGCGGGAAGGGGAGAGCCCGCCCCGGCTGCGCCTCGACGCCGAGGGCTTCGCGCTGCCGGTCGATTTCGCGATCCTCGCGGGCTGTGCGCGGGCGTCCGGTGGGGATGCGCGGGTCAGCTCGCCGCGGCTGGGGGGCCTGCATGTCGGCGCCTTCCTCGCCGCCGGCAGCTTCGACGAGCTGCCCCACTTCCAGGCGGCGTGGTGCGACTGGCCGGAGCGCTTCGGGCCGGCCGACACCGCCTCGCTGTGCGCCTCCCTGCCCGACCCTTCCGAGTCGCTCGGCGGCTTCCTCGCGGCGATGCGCCTGGCCTGCGCGGACCCGACGATCTTCTGGGAGCGGCGCGAGGCGCTGCTGCGCAAGGCGCCCGGCGTGCCGCTGCACGAACGCCCCGCGGTGCTCGCGCTGCTGGAGGCGGTCGCCGAGCATCGCTGGGGTCCGCCGCGGGCGGCGCTGCTGGTGTGCCTGGCCCGCGTCGCGCAGCGGGTCCAGGGTTGGGAGGAGGCCTGCGGCTACTTCCGGGCGGCGATCGAGGCGGGGGCGGAGGAGGCCGAGCTGCTCGCCGCCTTCGGCCGCTGCCTGTACGGCCTGCGTTGCCGGACGGACTGGTGGGGGATGGCGACCGCGCACGCCCGCTCGGCGCTGTACGCTCCGGCCCAGCACACCGCCGACGCCTGGACGGCGCTCGAGCGCGTCTGCGCGCAGCTCGCGGCCCTGGCAGAGGAGACGGAGGATGCCCTGGAGCGGCGGGCCCTGGCGACCTGCTGGCGGCTGCTGCGGGACGACGAGCCCGCCTTCGCGCGCTTCCGAGGAGCGGCCTTCGCGGCACTGTTCGAGAGCGATCCCTTCGGCACGGAAAAAAATCTCGAGGCGCCGCTGTAAGAAACCACGACCTCCCGGACAGGACACCCGGAACCGCGATGGATTCCCCTGTCACCCCACCGGAGGTCGCTCATGCTCCCGCGCATTCTCACCGCTTTCCTGCTCTTCTCCCTGGTCGCCCCGCTGAGCGCCCAGGCGCCTGGCCCCCGCCGGGTCGCGATGGTCCTGCCGCAGCAGGACTTCTACTACCCCGACTACGGGCCGCTCCGTGACGCCCTCGAAGCGCAGGGCGCGACCGTGACCGTCGCCGCTCCGAGCCTCGCCCCCTGCTACCCCCACGCCGGCACTGCCCAGGGCGCCGCGAACGGGGGCGTGGTCGTGCCCGATATCGCGCTGACCGATGTCTCCGGGGCCGAGTTCGACGCGATCGTCGTCACCGGCGGCTGGGGAGTCGCCTCGGTGACCTTCGCCTTCCCCGGCACCTGGCTGAACCCCGCCTACGGCCCCGACACCGCGGCGGCCCTGGCCCTCAACACGCTGTTCGGTGAGTTCCTCGCCGAGGACAAGCCGGTCGCCGCGATCTGCCACGGCGTCAGCGTCCTCGCCTGGGCCCGGGTCGACGGCACCAGCCCGCTCGACGGCGCGACGGTGACCGGCTACGCCGGCAACGGCCCGGCCGCCAGCGTCGGCGGACAGACCTACGCCGCCAACACCCTGCCGACCCGCTGGCACGTCGAGCAGAACGGCGCGACCATGCTCTCCGACTCCGCGATCGGTGATCCCACCTCGGCCCACGACGACGTGATCGTCGACGGGAACCTCGTCACCGCCCAGGACTGGCGCGCCGCTTCCGCCCTCGGCGCCACCCTCGTCAGCGAGATCGACGCCCGCCACATCGTGCCGACCGACGGGACGAACGATGACAGCAGCGACGACGCCTCCGACGATGACAACGACGCTTCCAATGACGACGCCAACAGCGACGACGACGCTTCCAACGACGACGCCAACACCGACGACCCCGCCGACGAGCACCGCGTGCTGATGGTGATCGCGAACTACCACTTCTACTACCGCGAGTACGCCGAGCCCCGCGCCGAGCTGCTCGAGGAAGGGATCGCCGTCGACATCGCCGCCGGCCGCCTCGAGACCTGCTACCCCCACGCCGGCTCGGGCTACAGTGACGCCGACGGCGCGGTCGAGCCGGACCTGACGGTCGCCGACGCCCTCGCCCTCGCCACCTCCGACCCCGAGCGCTGGGACGCGATCGTGTTCGTCGGCGGCTGGGGCAGCTCGGCCTACCAGTACGCCTACCCCGGCACCTATGCGAACGGGAGCTACAACGGCGAGGCCTCGATCAAGGCCGACGTCAACGCCCTGATCAACGCCTTCGACGCCCAGGGCAAGTACGTCACCGCCCTCTGCCACGGCGTCAGCGTCCTCGCCTATGCCCGGGTCCAGGGCGTCAGTCCGCTCGCCGGCCGGACCGTGGTCGCCTGGCCCTACCAGGCCCCGCCCGAGCTGGTCACGTGGGGCCAGACCCAGCGCCGTACCCACGACCTGATCGCCGCCGAGGGCGCCTTCGTCCTCGCTCCCGGCTCGGTCGGCGACACGACCTCGAGCAGCGACGACGTCTGGATCGACGGCAACATCATCACCGGCGAATCCTTCGACTCCGCCCGCGCCTTCGGTGAGGTTCTCGCGGAGCAGATCACCCAGCCGTAAGGCTTCGGCAAAACCTGGACAGACGGGCTCCGGTCGCCTACCATTGGCAGCCGGAGTTTGTTTCATCTCTTTCGTTAGGAGCACGACGATGGCTGAGCTCAAGGGCAGCAAGACCCACCAGAACCTCAAGGACGCGTTTGCCGGTGAGTCGATGGCGAACCGTCGCTATCTGTACTTCGCCAAGGTCGCCGACGTCGAAGGCTACCCCGAGATCGCCGGCAACTTCCGGCAGACCGCGGAAGGTGAGACCGGGCACGCGCACGGCCACCTCGACTACCTCAAGAAGGTCGGCGACCCCGCCACCGATCTGCCGATCGGCGAGACCGAAGAGAACCTGAAGGCCGCCGTCGCCGGCGAGACCCACGAGTACACCGACATGTACCCCGGTATGGCGAAGACCGCGCGCGACGAAGGCTTCAGCGAGATCGCCGACTGGTTCGAGACCCTGGCCAAGGCCGAGAAGTCCCACGCCGGGCGCTTCCAGAACCTGCTCGACAGCATCAGCTGAACCGAGCGATATCTTCCTTGCAGTGGGGGGGCGTGCGCGTCCCCCTTTTGTTTGAGGTCTCCGCATGGCAGAGAACATCTCCTATCTCCCGACCGACGGACTCTGTTACGACCCGAGCCAGAAGACCTACTGGGACATCGAGGCCCTGAACAAGGAAGTCACGCGCGCCTTCGAGATCTGCCACGGCTGCCGCATGTGCTTCAAGTACTGCGACTCCTTCCCGATCCTGTTCAAGCTCCTCGACGACAGCTACGACGGCGACGTGACCAAGGTGACCGCCGGCGACACCCAGCAGGTGATGGACGCCTGCTTCCAATGCAAGCTCTGCGAGGTGCAGTGCCCGTACACGCCCCGCGACCACCACGAGTTCCAGCTCGACTTCCCCAAGCTGGTCCACCGCTACCGCGCGATCGGCGCGAAACGGGACGGGGTGGCCCTGCGCGACAAGGTCCTCGGCGACCCCGACAAGGCCGGGACGATGGCCCGCCTCAGCCTCGGCATGGCGAACATCATGAACCGCGTCGCCCTGCACCGCTGGTTCTTCGAGAAGGTCCTCGGCGTGCACCGCGAGAAGCTCCTGCCCGACTTCGCCGACCAGTCCTTCTCGGGCTGGGCTCAGCGGGAGGGAAAGATCAAGGAGCCCGGCACCGAGGCGGTGCTCTTCCAGACCTGCTACGTCGAGAACAACGAGCCCGAGATCGGCAAGGACACCCTCGAGGTGCTCGAGCAGAACAAGGTCGAGGTCGCCTGTGCCAAGGGCCTCGCCTGCTGCGGCATGCCGGTGTGGGAGCACGGGAACCTGGCGGAAGTCCAGAAGCGCGCCCGGCACAACCTCGACACGCTGATGCCCTACGTCGACAAGGGCGCGAAGGTGCTCGCGATCAACCCGACCTGCTCGATGATGCTGCGCCGCGAGTACCCCGAGCTCGTCGCCGACGAGGACCGCGAGCGGGCAAAGAAGCTCGCCGAGGCGGTGATGGACCCGAGCGAGTTCCTGTGGTCGATCCGGGAGGAAGAGCGCTTCAACACCGACTTCAAGAGCTCCCCCGACAAGCCCGTCGCCTACCACGCCCCGTGCCACCTGCGAGCCCAGGGCGTCGGCTTCAAGGGCCGCGACCTCCTGCGCAAGCTGCCCGGGGTCAAGCCGAAGATGGTGATGGAGTGCTGCGGCCACGACGGCACCTACGCGTTGAAGACCGAGGGCTACGAGGTCTCGGTCCGCATCGGCAAGAAGGCGTTCGACGGCATGCAGGCCGCCCCCGACGCCGAGGTGTGGGCGACCGACTGCCCGCTCGCCGCGATCCAGTTCCAGCAGTTCGCGGGGGTCAAGCCCCTGCATCCGATGACGCTGCTCGCCCGCTCCTACCGCGGCGACGGCTTCGCGGCGACGCCGACGAAGCTGACCTACACGGGGCTGATCCTGTTCGTTGTCGCCGGTCTGGCCGCCCTCGGCGGCCTGGTCTGGCTGTTGATGTACCTGCTCGGCTAGGGGCGCATGGAGATGAGGATGATGAAGACCGTACACCGCGACGAGATCGTCGACTACGTGACCTACGGAGAGCAGCGCGACGCGCTCCGCGCGACCGTGATGAAGGAGAAGGGACGCCGCCGCATCCTGGTCGGCGAGCACCTGAACTTCCTGTTCGAGAACACGCTGACGATCCGCTACCAGATCCAGGAGATGATGCGCGCCGAACAGATCGTCAAGGAGGCGGAGATCGCGCACGAGATCGCGACCTACAACGAGCTGCTCGGGGACAAGGGCGAGCTCGGCTGCACGCTGCTGATCGAGATCCCGGACGTCGAGGGGCGCGCGACGAAATTGACGCAGTGGAAGGCCCTGCCCGAGCACGTCTACGTCGAGCTCGCCGACGGCACGCGCGTCCGCGCGACCTTCGACCAGCGGCAGATCGGTGACGAGCGGCTGTCTTCGGTGCAGTACCTCAAGTTCGACACGCAGGGGCAGGTGCCGGTGAAGGTCGGCTGCGACCTGCCCGCGCTGACGGCGGAGACCGTCCTCGACGACGACCAGCAGGCGGCCCTGCGCGAAGATCTGGCTGCCTGAGCATGGCGAAACGGGACTACTACGAGGTCCTCGGCGTCGCGAAGGCGGCGGATGAGAAGTCGCTCAAGTCGGCCTTCCGCAAGCTCGCCCGGAAGTACCATCCGGACGTGTCGAAGGAAGAGGACGCCGAGGACCGGTTCAAGGAAGTGCAGGAAGCCTACGCCGTCCTGTCCGACCCGGACAAGCGCGCGAAGTACGATCGCTACGGCCACAGCCTGGGGGGCGGAGGCTTCTCGTTCTCCGACTTCGGCTTCGACTTCTCCGACCTGTTCGCCGGCTTCGGCTTCGGTGGCGGCGGAGGCCGCAGGCGCCAGCGCAGGGATGAGCCCGAGCGCGGCAGCTCGCTCCTGTACCGGATGGAGATCAGCCTCGAAGAGGCCTTCCACGGCGTCAAGCGCAGCTTCAAGCTCGAGGTCGAAGGCGACTGCGAGAGCTGCGAGGGCAAGGGCTGCGCCCCCGGCACCGAGGTCGAGACCTGCGGGACCTGTGGCGGGCAGGGCCAGGTGCAGCGGGTCTCCCGCCAGGGCTTCTCCCAGTTCATCCAGATCGTCCCCTGCCCCGATTGCCAGGGCAAGGGCCAGACCATCGAGTCCCCGTGCGACGACTGCGAGGGCAGCGGCCGCAGCTCGAAGACCCGCGAGGTCACCGTCAGCATCCCCGCCGGCGCCGACGACGGCACCCGCCTGCGGCTGCGCGGACTCGGCGAGGAGGGTCCGCGCGGGGGGCTGCCCGGCGACCTGATCGTCGAGACCCGGCTGGCCCGGCACGACGTCTTCGAGCGCTCGGGGCCGCACCTGCGCTGCGTGCTGCCGGTCACGGTGGGCGAGGCGCTGGCCGGCCGCAGCTTCACGTTCGACGGGATCGACGGCGAAGAGGTCGAGGCCCGCCTGCCGGGCGGATCGGGCCTGAAGACCGAGGTCCTCGTCAGCGGCGCCGGCATGCCCGGCACGCGCTCGAGCCGGCGCGGCGATCTGCTCGTCGTCTTCCTCGTCCAGCTCCCCGAGCGGCCGACCAAGAAGCTGCTCAAGCTCGCCCGCGACTGGGACAAACAGGACCCGCTCGCCAAGGTCAAGCCCGGCAAGCGCTTCCTGCGCGACGAGTAGGAGGACGGCGGTAGCGCGCCACGCAGCCTGCCTCAGCGTGAGTTGCATAGCGCGTCGGTGAGAGCCTCCGAAGCAGGCCGATCCTGGCGCTTGCGACGTGCCTCAAGTGGCGTCAATCTAGGCCCGATTCTCCCGGTAGGGGAGGGGTCTACCCCCTCCCGCGGGCGGGGGTAAACCCCGCCCCTACATTCGGATACTGCGCCGCGTCCCCGGACGGCGGAAGCGCGCGCACGCTCAGTCTTCCTGCAGCCCCTGGTAGAGGAAGCCCGCAGCGTTCGCGAGCTGCCACAGCGCGAGCAGGCCGCCGAGGTTGAGCGCCCCGGGCAAACCGACCGCCCCCAGCGGCTCCCGCGCCAGGTAGAGGAAGCGCGTGTGGAAGCGCAGCTCGCGGAGCAGGCTGCCGCTGCCCCGCGCGGCGCGGCCGCGGTGGAAACGCTGCGCCCCCCGGCCGTAGTTGAAGTGCTGGCGGCAGAAGCTCAGGAAGTGCAGGACGTGCGCGTGCTCGACCACCGCCTCGGCCGCGTAGACCATGCGTCCCCCGGCGTGGCTCCAGCGGTCGCACAGGTCACGGTCCTCGGACGCGATGCGGAAGCGCGTGTCGAAGCCCCCGAGGTCGAGGAAGGGCTCGCGCGGGACGACCATGTTGTTGCTCGCGAAGAAGCGGGCGTGCTCGGGGTCCCGGTTGTAGTAGCGGTAGGCGGCCTCGACGATCACCTGGCTGGTGGTCGCGAAGGGGTTCTCCGGCAGCGCGTTGACGGTCAGCCCGCCGAGCATGCAGCCCGGATGCTCCTCGGCGCACAGGGCGAGGGCCTCGAGCCAGTCGGGACGCGGCCGGCAGTCGTCGTCCGTGAAGGCGAGGAGCCGCCCCCGGGCCTCGCGGGCGCCGGTGTTGCGGGCGGCGCCCGGCCCGCCGTTGGGGCGCCGCAGCAGGCGCAGCTGCAGGTGCTCCCGCCAGGGATCGAGGAGGCGGTGGACCGAGCTCGTGCTGCCGTCGTCGACGACGATGATCTCGAAGCGGCCCGGGTCGAAGGTCTGGGCAGCGAGGGCGCGCAGCAGCCGGGCGAGCTGCGCGGGGCGCTCGTAGGTCGGAACCACGACGGAGAAGGTCAGCATCGCGCGGCGCCCGCCATCGTTGGACACGGCCCGGGATGCATCAGCGCACCTCGACGAGGGTTCCCGCGTCGTTGTCTCCGCCGTACAGGCGCTCCTCGGCCGTGCGCAGCACGTGCTCGAGGTCGTCCTCATCCTTGCTCGCGAGCAGCCGGTCGCGGAACTCCCGATCGACGAACAGCGCCCCGATCCGCCCCATCAGCAGGAGATGGTCATTCTCGTGGCGCTCGGGGGTGAGGAACAGGAACACGACGTGCACCCGCTCCGGTCCCCCGAAGTCGACGCCGCGTCGGCTGAGCCCCAGGGCGCCCTGGAACCTGTCGACGAGCTTCGTCCGGATGTGCGGCACCGCGACCCCGTTGCCGATGCCCGTCGAGCTGACCGCCTCGCGCTTGAGGATCGACAGGTAGATCTCGTCGGCGACCTTCGGGTGGATGCGGCTGGTGGACACCATCCGGCGCACGAGCTCGAGCAGAACCTGGTCGCGATCGTCGGCCTGCAGGCGGAAGACGATGCCGTCGCTCTGAATGACGTCGAACAGACGCAGGTCGTCCAGCACAGCGCTCTCCAACTTCCGGTATGCCCGTATGCCCGCGGGTCCAGGCCGTGCGTCCGCATGGCTCCGGGGATCGTCCGCCCGTGCTCCGGCATCGAGGCCCTACCATATCCCAAAGAAAGGGTCGAGGGCAACCACCACGGCCGACAGCCTCGCCGTTTGCCCGGGCGGGGTCCGGGCGGTTATACTCCTGGCCTTCGCAAGCTTCTTCGGAGGTCCCATGCTCAGGCTCTCCCCGGGCATCGTCGCCGCGACGTTGGCCACTTTGCTGCTCGGCTTCGTCGCCGGCTGTCTCTGGGCCGTCGACTGGCAGCCCCTGTACGGCCAGAGCCCTGCCGATTCACTCGCCGTGGCCGATGCCGGCAGCGAGCTGTTCGACAAGGTCCGTCGTGAGCGCTCCCTCTCGATCGGCGTCAACACCAGCGCGACCCCCTTCGCGATGCGCACCCGTGACGGCGGCTGGATCGGCATCGATGTCGAGATCGCCCGCCTGCTCGGGAAGGAGCTCGGCGTCGAGATCGAGCTGGTCGACGTGCCGACGGCCGAGCGCTTCGAGGCGCTCAAGAGCGGCCGCGTCGACCTGGTGATCGCCGCGGCGACCCGCACGCCGCGACGCGCCCTCGAGGTCAACTTCTCGCGCCCCTACCTGACCTTCAGCCAGGCCGCCCTGGTGCGCAAGGACCGGATCCCGGCGACCCGCACCCAGGAAGAGCGCGGCTCCGGTCCGAGCTTCGACCGCTGGTCCGACCTCGGCAAGCTGTCGGGCATCGAGCTCGGCGTCAAGGCCGACACGACGCCCGAAGAGCTCGCCCGGCGCCACTTCCCGCTCGCGCGGGTGCGTCCGTACCCGACGCTCGAAGAGGCGATCGAGGCGATGCTGCGCGGGGATGTCGGCGCGGTCGCGCATGACGGGCCCTTCATCGAGGCCTGGCTGCTCGCGAACAGCAACCTGCGCTTCAAGGTCGAGCCGCTGCTGGGGGCGTCGACGACCGAGCACCTCGGGATCGCGATGCGCAAGGGCGACCTCGAGTTCCTGACCTGGCTGAATCTGTTCGTCGAAGAGGCCGACGCGAGCGGAGAGCTGACGAAGATCCGCAACCACTACCTGGGGGATGACGGTTGGGTGGAACAGGTGGAGCGGTGAGCGCCGCACGTCGTGGGCTGCTGCTCGGGCTGCTGCTCGGGGCGGCGCTGCAGGCCCAGGAGCTCGGCGAGCTGAAGTTCGACTTCGGGCTGAACATGCGCCTGCGCGGCATCTCGCTGCAGAACGGCACGGACATCCGCATGCTCGACCCCTCCCTGCGGCTCGCCCTGCAGGATGCGGGGGAGACCGAGGTCGACTCGCAGCAGAACTACCTCGACATGCGGGTCCGCCCGCGGATGACGATCTCGACGCTCGACGTGATCAAGCTCGAGACCCAGCTCGAGATCGGCGACCTGACCTTCGGCGTCGGCGACGGGGGGGACATCGGCACCGACGGGCGCATCATCGAGGTCAAGCACCTGTTCCTCGACCTCGACATCCCCCAGCTGAGTGGCCTTCTGTCGAAAGAGAGCTCGCTGACCTTCCGGGGGGGCCTGTTCGGCACCTCGACGACGGAGGGCATCATCATGGACGACGACGGCGCCGGCCTGCGCCTGCGCTGGGCCCTGGCGAAGCTGAACACCACGGTCGAGACGACCTGGCTCAAGGCGATCGACAGCTCGCGGCTCGACCTCGACGGCGACGGCCGCATCGACAACGACTACAACGACCGCGACCTGGTGTTCTTCGCCGCGAAGACGGCGGTGTTCGGGGTCAACCTCGGCCTGCACTTCGCCGCCGACCTCGACAACACCCTCGACACGCCGTCGGCCGAAGACCAGGAGCGCGAGATGTTCTGGTACGGGCTCGAGGCCTCGGCCCGCTTCGGCTCGTTCGGCGTCGACCTGTACGGCTGCTTCAACCACGGCGAGACCAGCAACGCCGCCCCGGACGGGCGGGGAGTCGACACCGAGGCCTGGGCCGGGGTGCTGCGCCTGAGCTACGACTTCGAGATGTTCAAGATCGCGACGCTGGCGGCGGCGGCGACCGGCAACGACCCGGACCGCGTTCATCAGGACGACGCCTTCGTCGCGGTCAGCCCCGCCTTCGAGGCCTCGAACATCCTGTACGGCTTCAGCGGCTACAACCTGACCGGCTCGAACCTGTCCGGCACGGCCTGCTTCTCTGTCGAGGTCAGCGCCGGGATCTTCGAGAACCTGACGGGGACGGCGCGCGCCCTGTACGCCCACCTGACCAGCGCCCCGGACATCAGCGACAACATCTTCGCCCGCGGCACCGACCGCGACCT
Source organism: bacterium (assembly GCA_030428695.1). The sequence goes on along the minus strand of JAUIEM010000010.1, from coordinate 34,094 downwards.
CGGCTGGGAGTTCAACCTCAACCTCGAGTACCAGCTCTACCAGCCCCTGCGGCTGTTCGTCGACTCCGGCGTGCTGCTGCCCGGCGACGGGCTGCAGGCGACCTTCGACAGCTCCGACGACGGAGAGATCTGGGAGGTGATCTTTGGGATCAAGCTCAGCCTCTAGGATCGTCGTCTTCCTGCCGCTTCTGTGCGCGGCCTGCCAGCTGCCGAGCGTCAAGACCTCGCAGGAGGCGCTCGAGGTCGTCCGCGAGACCCTCGAGCACCCGTACATCCGCGACCGCTGGCAGACCGACGAGCGCCCCGACCTCGAGCTGACCGCGCTCGCCGCCGACTCCGCCGCCTTCGTGCGCGAGGAGCGACCGTACGGCTTCCTCTTCCGCGACGTCAGCGAGGTCGACCTGGTGCGCGAGGAGGGCTTCCCCGGGCAGGACCGGGTCACCATCGAGCTGATCTTCGAGCGCCAGAGCCCGAGCGGGCGGCGGCTGGCCGACAGCGACCCGCGGGACGAGATGGTCGCGCTGCTCTACGCCCCGCGCCTGGTCTTCCCCGGCCGGACCCGCTGGCAGGGCCTGCGCTTCCGCCAGGCCGTCGCCCTGCTCGCCGGGCCCCCGCGGCAGTCGCCGCCTCCCGCGCCGCCGGCCGCTGTCGGGCCGCCGCCGACGGAGGCCGGACCGGCCGATCCGCCGCGGCTGGAGCCGACGACCCTCAAGGCGCGGCTCACGGAGCTGAAGGAGTGCCTCGAAGCGGGGCTGATCACCGAAGAGGAGTACGAGGCGAAGAAGGCCCAGCTGCTCGCCGACTTCTGAGCCGCGGTTGATCCGGCCTGGGCGGTCAGCTATAATCGTTTCCCTCGCATGAACTTGCGCCCCCCACCACAAGTCCGGGGGCGCGAGAAGACGCTGGACGACGGAGGACATCGGATGGGCGCATCATCGGGCGGATTCCACGAGCGCGAAGACCTGCTCCGGGAGGAGACCCGCGACCGGCATCGCGCGATCGTCTCGATCATGGAAGAGCTCGAGGCGGTCGACTGGTACGACCAACGGGTCGACGCGACCAATGACGAAGAGCTCAAGCGCATCCTCGCGCACAACCGGGACGAGGAGAAGGAGCACGCGGCGATGACCATCGAGTGGTTGCGCCGCCGCGACCCGCAGTTCGACGAGATGCTGCGGAGGTTCCTCTTCAGCGACGGCTCGATCGTCTCGAAGGAACATCCCGAGCACGAGCACAACGACGAAGACACGGTCGAGGGGACCTCCCTCGGCATCGGCAGCTTGAGGGGGACAGGAGAATGAGGAACGAGCTACACCGCCAGCTGGCGCCGATCTCCGAGGCGGCCTGGAAGGAGGTCGACGAAGAGGCGCGGCAGACTCTCAAGGTCTACCTCGCCGCGCGCAAGCTGGTCGACTTCACCGGCCCGCTCGGCTGGGAGCACAGCGCCGTCAACCTCGGCCGCACCACCGCCGCCGACCTGCCCTTCGAGGGGGTCGAGGGGCGCATGCGCCAGGTGCAGCCGCTGCTCGAATTGCGCGTGCCCTTCGAGCTGACCCGCGAAGCGATCGACTCGATCGACCGCGGCAACGCCGGTCCCGACCTCGGGCCGGTCAAGGAGGCCGCGAAGAAGATCGCGGCCGCCGAAGACCAGATCGTCTTCTCCGGCCTCGAGTCCGCCTCGATCGTCGGGATCCTGAGCGGCGCGGAGTACGAGCCGCTGACCCTGACCGACGACTACAACGAGTATCCGGGCTCGGTGGCGATCGCGGTCGAGCGCCTGCGCAGCTCCGGCGTGGCCGGGCCCTACGCGATCGCCCTCGGTCCTCGCTGCTACACCGGCCTGACGACGACCACGACGCCCGCGGGCTTCCCGGTCCTCGAGCACGTCCGCCGGGTCCTGGACGGCGGCGCGCTGGTCTGGGCGCCGGCCCTGTCCGGCGCGGTGGTGCTCAGCCAGCGCGGGGGCGACTTCGAGCTGGTCGTCGGCCGCGACCTGTCGATCGGCTACCGCGACCACAACGCCGAGCGCGTCGGCCTCTACCTCGAAGAGAGCCTGACCTTCCAGCTGCACGGCGGCGAAGCGGCCGTCCCCCTCGCCTACGCCTGAGCCCGTTCGATCTACCGGGCTGAGCCGACCTACGGAGTCCGCTCCGCCCCGGCGCGCGCGAGCTCCCCGAGAGCGCGCAGCGCGTCGGTGGTCGTGAACAGGCCGAACAGGTCGCCCTCCTTCACCACCAGGGCCGAGCCGAGCTTGCGGTCGGCCATCTGCTCGGCGACCACGTCGATGCGGGTGTCCGGGCCGACGATGTAGAGGTCGGTCTCCATCGCATCCTCGACGGGGACCTCGTCGACCCGCACATCCGGCAGCGTCTGCATCAAGTGCAGGTCGCGCAGGGAGACCATGCCGACCGGCTCGGTTCCCCGCAGGACGGGCAGGTGGCGGACATCGTTGTCCCGCATCAGCTGGTAGGCCTCGGCCATCGTGGCCTCCGGCGTGACGCTCAACAGACAACGGGTGACAAAGCGGGCGATCGAAGGAACGGGGGCAAGCATGGCTGATCCTCGCGAGAGTGTCTCTCCTTCGAGGGTAGCCGCGCCGCTGCCGGGGGGCAAATGGGGGGCGACCTCTACAACAACTAGACATCTGCGCCACACGATGCTACGATACATGCCGCGACAATGATCCACACCCCCAAACCAAAAGGAGCCCGCCCATGATGACCTGCCAGGAGACCGCTGCGTCCTTCGTCCGCATCGATGCCGGCGACTGGATGACCGCCGAAGACTACGAACGCCTCGTGCCCAAGCTCGAGCGTGCCCTCAATGAACACGGGCAGCGCCGCGCGCTGGTGGTGCTGCACGCCTTCAAGGGCTGGACGCCGTCCGCCCTGTGGTCCCAGCTCAAGTTCGACTTCCGGCACCGGAAGGACTTCGACAAGGTCGCCGTCGTCGGGGAGAACCTCGTGCAGGAGCTCGCGACCCAGCTGGCGCACCGGCTGACCCGACCCTTCTTCTCCGGCCAGGTGCGGTACTTCGCGCACGACGCCCTGGCCGAGGCCGAGCACTGGCTCGAGCTCGCCTAGAAGCGTGGCCCGAAACCTCGCTCGCGAGGCTTGCGGGGGTGGGTGCCTGCCTTCGTCCTCCTCCTCCGAGCCGCAACAAAGGGCGCCGCGAGTCGATCTCGCCGAGGCACGAGGCGAGACGGCGAGCCGCAGGTCTGGCCTGCGAGGGACGAGCAGGACAGGCCAAGGTGTCGTCGATCCTCGGCATCCACCCACCCGCGCGGCGCCTCGCCACGCGGCTTTCGGGCCAAGCTTCTAGAAGGCCCGAACCCGCAACCCCGCCCCCCTGGAGGAAACATGTCGTCGCCCACCCCCGGAGAGCTCGGCTCTTCGTCTCGTGGCGGCTTCCGCGTCGGCACGCTCGCCGGCGTCGCGATCCGCCTGCACGCCAGCGTGCTCTTGATCTTCGGACTGATCGTCTACAGCCTGGCTACCGGCCTCCTGCCGTCCTGGCACGAGGACTGGGGCGTCGCGCTGCGTTGGGGCGTCGCCTTCGGGGCGGGGCTCCTGTTCTTCGTCTCCCTGCTGATCCACGAGCTCGCGCACACCTTCGTGGCCCGCTCGTACGGCATCTCCGTGCCGCGCATCACGCTTTTCCTGTTCGGCGGCATCTCGGAGATGAAGGACGACCCGGAGTCTCCGCGCCAGGAGCTCTTCGTCGCGATCGCCGGACCGATCGCGAGCCTCCTCCTCGGCATCGGCTTCTCGGCCCTCGCCCTGCTGCTCGTCGGAGTCCACGCCCGCGCCGGCCTGCTGTCCGACCCCTACGCCACCATCCCGACGCTCGGCGCCTGGCCGACGCTGCTGCTGTGGCTCGGCCCGGTCAACACGCTGCTCGGCCTCTTCAACCTCATCCCCGCCTTCCCGATGGACGGCGGACGCGTCCTGCGCGCCGCTCTCTGGGCGGGCACCGGGAAGCTCGAGAAGGCGACCCGCTGGGCGAGCGAGCTCGGCGCGATCTTCGGCTGGACCCTGCTCGGACTCGGCGTCCTGCAGCTGTTCGGCGGCAACCTCGCCGGCCTGTGGCTCGTCCTGATCGGCTGGTTCCTCAAGCACACGGCGCAGGCGAGCTACCGCCAGCTGCGCCTGCGGAATCTGCTGGAAGAGCGCCGCGCCGAAGACCTGATGCGCACCCGCTACGAGTCGGTGCCGCCCGAGCTTCCGCTCCCCACCTTCATCGAAGAGCGTCTGCTGCGCAGCGGCCAACGCTGGTGGCCCGTCGAGGAGGACGGCCGCAACGTCGGCCTGATCACCGTCGAGCGTGCTCGTGAGGTGCCCGAGGAGGAACGGAGCGCGCTGACCGTCCGCGACGTGATGGCCGAGACCCGCGAGCTGTGCACGATCCCCGCCGACCTGGGCGGGCGCGAGGTCCTGGACGCCCTGCGCGCCGAGGACGGAGACCCCCTGCCGGTCACCCGCAGCGGCCGGATCGTCGGCTTCCTGCGCCCGAGCGACGTCCAGCGCTGGCTCGCGCTGCAGGGCTCCGCGGCCGCCTGACCCGTTAGCCCGTCTGATTCAGCTCTCCGTCACGGCCCCCGGCGTGCGCTTGCTGCGCACGGTCAGGACGGAGCAGGGCGCGAGCCGCACGACCCGCTCGGCGACGCTGCCGAGCTGGTCGCGCTCGAGCCCCGTCAGACCGCGCGTCCCGCAGACGATCAGGTCGCTCTCCTGATCGTTCGCCACCTCGACGATCTTCTTCGCCGGATAGCCGACGTGGACGCTGGTCGCGATCGAGACCGATCCGGCCTCGCCGAGCTTGGCGAGGTGCTCGACGGCCTTGTGCCGGGCGGTCTCGTAGATCGCGTCGAGGGCCTCATCCTCGCCGGTGTGGAACTGCGGCCGGTGCAGGATGTGGATGATGTGCAGCTCGGCAGCGAAGCCGATCGCGAGGTAGACCGCCCACTCGAGGGCCTGGGCGGAGACCGGCGAGAAGTCGGTCGGATGCAGGATCCGATGCGGATGCAGCTGCGTCTCGTTGGCCCGCACCACCCACACCGGACAGGGCGCGAGCCGCACGATCTTCTCGGCGAAGCTGCCGAGCAGCACCCGATCGAGGCCGGTGCGCCCATGCGTCCCCGACACGATCAGGTCGATCTCGTGGTCCCGGGCCCAGTCGACCAGCGCGTAGGCCGCCGGCGCGCTGCCCCCGTCGAGGATGACCACCTCGTCGTGGGCGTCGGCCTGCGACCAGGTGTCGAGGAAGGTGGCGAGCTCCGCGCGGGCTTCCTCTTCGCCGACGCCCGATCCGTGGACGTGGATGACCGTGAACCGGGCGTCGAAGGTCTCGGCCAGCCGGTGCGCGGCCTGATAGGCGTGGCCAGAGGCGACGGAGAAATCGACGGGACACAGTACGTGCTCGATGCTCACAGGGGGCTCCTGGGGGATGGGGTGCCTGCCTTTATACCACCTTCCGGCGCAAGAGAACCAGCGCCGCTCCACCGCCCGTCGCCCTCCTTCGACGGAAACTCTTCCGCGCGCCTCAAGTTCCGACTTCTCCCCGCCGAGTCGAAGAATAGACACGCCGAGGAGACAGGCATGGCCCGCACCGAGCTGACACGACAGATCGCCTACCGACTCTACGAGCTGCGCCGCGGAGCGCCCGGCAGCCCGCTCGGTGACTGGCTGCTGGCCGAGGAGCTCGTCGCCCTGTGCGAGCGTTTCTTCGCCGCGCTCGAAGCCGTCGAGGAGCCGGCCGCGGAGACCGCCCCGCCCCCGGTCGCGCGCCCTCCCGCCAGCCGCACGCGCCGCCGCAAGCCGACCCTGACCGCCGAGACCGCGCTGCAGCTGCTCGTCGACACCTGCGCCGCCCTCGGCCGGCGCGAGGTCGCGACGAAGCTCGGCTACCGCTCGGCGAGCAGTGTCGGGAAGATCCTGCGCGGCAAGCGGCGGCTGAACCCCGCGCTGGTCGACCGCATCGCCCGCAGCCTGGCCGACGCTGGCTAGGGTCCGGGAGCGCCCGGCGACGCCGTCGACACGGCGCCCTGGCATCCCGACGCGCGCTCATGGATGATCCCTGCAGCCCGCGAGCCCGCAGGAGAACACCATCGAGCAGCCGCGCCGCAGCCTCCCTCCGTGGGCCCCCGTGCTCGCGCTGCTGGTCTTCGCCGCCGGGCTGTGCGCCTTCAAGGCCTACACCAGCCAGGTGCTCGCGCGCGACAGCTTCCACCTCCTGCGCAGCGCCTCCCACTGGGCCGACGGCGCGCCGCGGGCCGCGCTCGCCGGGCACTACGCGCCGCTCTACCCGCTGTGCGTCGGCGCCCTGCTCCGCCTCGGCCTCGCCCCCGCCACGGCGGCGCTGGCCGTGTCCGCCGCGGCCGCCGCGCTCTGTGTGCTGCCGGCCTTCTTCCTCGCCTGGCGCCGCCTGGGCGGACGCGCGGCGCTCGCCGCGGCGCTGTGCGTCGCCTGCTCGCCGGTGCTCACCCAGTACGCCGGGGAGGCCCTGACCGAGGCGCTGTTCTTCCTCTGCCTGCTGAGCTGCGTGGCGCTCGCCCTCGACTGCCAGCGCTCCGGAGGCTTCCTGCGCGGCGCGGGAGCGACCTTCGCCGCCGCGCTCGCCGGCCTGACACGGCCCGAAGGCCTGGCGCAGCTCGTCTTCGTCGGCCTGTGCGCCGTCTGCGCCCGACGCGGCCGGCGCGGGGCGCTGCTCGGGGTCGCGGCCGTCGTGCTGACCGGCATCGGCCTCAGCCTGCTCGCCGGGGAGGCGCCCTGGCAACGCAAGAACCGCGTGCTGCTCGGCGCCCTCGCCGAGCTGACCCAGGGCGGCGAGCGGGTCCCGGCGATCGAGGAGTACTACGCCCGGCAGGCCCGTGAGGTCGCCGCCGGGGCACCCGCCCACCGGGACGTCCCCGACGCGGTGCTGTGGGGGATCGTCCGGGACCATCCCGGCCTGCTCCTGCGCAAGCTGAGCGGCGGCTTCCTCGGCGCCTGCGCCCGGATGGTGCGGCTCATCCACCCGCTGCTCGGCGCCCTCGCCGGCCTCGGCCTGGTCGTCGTGCTGCGGCGGCGGCGCCGCGCCCGCTGGCTGCTGCTGCCGGTCCTCCTCCATCTGCTCGCGGTCTCGGTCGCCCGCGGCAGCGCCCGCTACGTCGCGCCCACCGTGCTGCTCTGGGCGTGCTTCGCGGGCCTCGGCCTGGCCGAGGTCGACCGGCGCTGGCTCCGCCGCTGGCGCTACGGACGCCTGTGCGCGCTGCTGCTGGCCGGGGCGCTGCTCCTGCCCCAGCTACGGCCCGAGCGGCGCCACCGGGTGTGGGTGCGGAGCGCGGGGGAGTGGATCGCGCGCAACCTGCCGGCGGGCGCGGTCTACGCCTCCGACTCGCGGGTCGCCGGCTACGCCGGGGGCACCGCGATCCCCCGCCCGACCGCGGACTTTCCCCACAGCCCCGCGCAGCTCTTCGAGGTTCTCGAGGCCTGGGAAGCGGTCGCGGCGGTGTTCCCCTCGTGGCGCTGCGGAGCGGTGGAGCGCGCCGCGCTGGAGGATCCACGCCTCGAGGTCGTCGCCACCGTCCCCGATGCCCGCGGCGAGATCTTCATCGCCCGCTTCCACCCCTGAGGTCGCGATGTCCTACCGCCCCCGCCTGCGGCCCGAGCTCGAGCTGGTCGACGACCGGCTGCGCGACCCCCTGACCGGCCTCCGGCTCCCGCTCTCCCCGGAAGCCCTGCGCCTCGTCCGCGCGGCCGACGGCAGCCGCGACCTCGAAGCGCTGGCGGAGGCGACCGGGGAGCCGCCGGAGCGGACCGCCGACGGCGTCCGCCGCCTGTTGCTGCTGCACTTGCTCGAAGGCGCCGGGGACGGCGTCCGGCGGCGGCTGCGCGCGGTGCGGGAGGGGCGCGAGGAGCTGCCGGTCTCGGTGCTGCGCGAGGGGCGCTTCGGCTGCCAGGCGAGCGGCGAGTGCTGCCGACGCTACGTGCTCGGCCCCCTCGACCCCGAGGATGTCGCCCGCATCGAGTCCCTCGACATCGCGGCGGCGCTGCCCGCCCTGCGCGGCGTCCCCCTGTTCGCCCGGCGCGGCGACGACGTCTTCCTGCACCGCCGCGACGGGGGCTGCGTGTTCCTCGGCGCGGACGGTCTCTGCAGCCTGCACGGCGCCTTCGGGGCGGAAGCCAAGCCGCGCATCTGCCGGCTGTTCCCCTACACCGTCGAGACCGGCCTCGACGGCATCAAGCTCTACGACAAAGGGGAATGTTCCTGCTTCGCGACCAGCGCGCGGACGGGGCCGGCCGTGACGGAGGAGCTGCCGCGGCTGTTCGCCCTCGCGCGGCCGGAGGCGCTGCGCCACCCTCCGATCTACCTGCGGCCGGAGCTCGTCGTCGACCACGCGTCCTTCCTGCGCGTACAGAAGTCCGTCGTGCGCGCGATCCTCGCCGAGGAGGAGCCCGCGCTCCCCGCTTTCCTCCGCGCCGTCCGCCGCTTCCGGGCCGCCTTCGACGCGCTGGAGCGCTGCCCCCTGGCTCCCGGCGAGCCCGAGCGCTGCCTCGGGGCGGCGCTGACCCGGGAGGCGCCGCTCGGCGACGCGGAGCGGGGCCTCGCGGCCTGCGACGCGCTGTGCGCCGCGCTCGCCGCGCGGCTGGAGGCGGCGCTCGCCCATGAGGAGCTGCGGGAGCACGGCCTCCTGCAGCGCGATGTCCGCGCCCTGCTGCCCGCCCTCGCGGCGGTCCAGGCGACCGCCCGGGGACGGCTCGCGGGCGCCCTCCCCGAACGCTTCGCGCGCACCTGGGCGCTGCCGGACGGCCCGCAGCTCGCGGGGCTCTACCGGACCGTCCTGCGGCAGGTGCTGTTCGGGCATCGCGCCCTGATCGAGCTCCGCCCCCGGGCCGGCCTGCTGCGCCTCGCGCTGCTGTTCGTCCTCTGCGCCTGGGGAAGCCGCGCTGCGGCCCGGGAACGGGGAGCGGCCCGGGTCGAGCTGCGCGACTTCGACGCGGGCCACGGACCCGCCCGCCGGTTGTTTCGCCGGCAGGCCCTCGAGCAGCTGTTCCTGCCGGGAGAGGAGCGGGTGTGGGATGTGTGCGCGGCGGTGCCGAGCCTGCTCGGGCTCAGTTGATCAAGGACCAGTCGAACTCGACGTGGATCGCCGGGTGGTCGGAGAGGTCGGCGCCGTTCGCGTCGACGAACTCGTCGGCGACCCGCCACACCGTCGGCTCGAGCAGCACGTGGTCGCCGTCCTTGAACAGGAAGCGATCGATGTGCTCGGGCATGCCGAGGGTACGCGCGACGTCTTCGAGCCCGGCCCCGAGCAGCAGGTCCTGGATGGTCGGCTCGTCTTCGGGGTCGAAGCCGTGCATGTTCGTATCTCCGCCGACGATGACCGCCCGGCCCGCGGAGTGGAAGTTGATGTAGGCGACGAGCTGGGCGACCTGGATGTTGCGCGCCGTGACGTCGCCCTGGCTGCCCCCCGCATCACAGTGCAGGTTGTAGACGTCGACCTCGACGCCCGAGGTCAGCTCGTGGCGGGCGAAGCTGAAGCCCTTGGCGGACAGGCAGTCGTTGGCGGCGTTGGTCAGGCCGTGGCAGGCGTTCCACTGTTGCCGGTCGAAGCCGGTGAAACCGAACAGGGTGAAACGGTTCAGCCCGTCGCCGGCGAGGGTCGCGGTCGGCGCCATCGTCGCCGAGTGGTGCGGAAGGGTCACGCTGGTCGCGAGCTGGATGTGGTAGGCGAAGTCCTCCTGCACCAGCACGAGGTCGTAGGCGTTCAGGAGCGGGCTGATCAGCGGGATGTTCGTCGTCGGGTTCGACCCGGACAGGCCCTGAGGAAGGCCGGCGACGTTGTAGCTCAGCGCGCTGAAGCTTCCGGTCGCGAGCACCTGCGGCGGAGCCGGGGGCGTCACGGGCGGCGTCGGAGGCATCGGCGGAGCGGGAGGCGGCATCGTCGTCGGCGTCATCGCCATGTTTCCGCCGCTGCCCGTCCCGGACGTAGCGCTGGAGCTTCCGCTGCCTCCGCTGCCGCCCGAGTCGTTGCAGCCGAGGAACGCGATGCCGATCAGCAGCGGCCACCATGCGAGCGCCCTCATCGCATCCTCCCCCTTCACCATAGCTTTACATAGAGTCGAAACCGACGATAGCGCCGGCGGGAGGACGAAGCAAGAGTGGGAGGGAAAATCAGGCGGCGACGGCGGTCGCGCTCGGGAGGGGCTGGGGACCGAGGCAGGAGGCGCGGTGCGCGTGGCGGTCGGCGAAGTCGATCGCGCCGTGGGACCCGCACCAGAGCTGCAGCTTGCAGTCGGCGGGGGGAGCGTTGCGCAGGACCGTGACGAAGGTGAAGACGTTGAAGACGTCGTGCAGGTCTTCGTCCTTCTGGGCGTCACCGAGCCAGTTCCCGCCGTTGACGTAGGTTCCGCCCTTGAACCGGATGCGTTCGGGGAAGTGGGTGTGCCCGAACACGACCAGCGGCACCTTCCGCGCCCGGGCGGTGCGCTGGGCGACGGTCCGCAGGTGGCGGGCGACCGCGTGGATGTCGTAGCGCACGACCGCCTGGCTCGCGATCAGCTCGCCGAGCACGATCACCGTCCCGGCCGCCAGCGCCGCCAGCCAGAGCGTGTCGAGGAAGAGCAGCCCGACGGTCAGGGCCAGGCAGTAGACCACCAGCCGGTCGAGCTGCGCGATGCCGGCGATGTGGACCAGCTGCGGCCGGGCCGGCTCGGCCCAGGCCCGCGGCCGGGCGGGCCCCTGGCGGGCCCAGTCGCGCAGCAGCCGCCCGACGACCATCACGTAGAGGATGGGGAAGAACAGGATCAGCCGGACCGGCGCGACCCGGAAGAACCAGCGCACGATCTTCAGGCCGCTCCACTGCTCCATGCGGAACATGTTGACGCCCTGGAACCAGTTCCCGATGTCGCGGATCAGGCGCGCGCCGAGGGTCATCGCCGCCCCGCTGCTGCGCGCCTCCGCCTCGGTCCCCCAGGCGGTGAAGTGGTCGGCGAGGTGACCGTGCTCGATGTGGATCCGGCCCTCTTCGTAGTACGCGTCGGGCTCCATGCGGACCCGCGCGAGGAAGCTATCGCGCTCCTCGTCCCCTGCGGCCAGCGCGGCGAGGTGGTCGAGGAAGCGGGCCGAGAGCGCGGGCAGGAACAGCTCGGGGTCGTGGTTGCCGCGGACCACAACGAGCTCGTGCCCCCGCGAGACGAAGCGCGCCAGGGCGGTGAAGAAGCCGCCATGGCTCTCGAGCATGCGCTCGAGCAGGTCGAGCAGCCGGGCGTCTTCGCTGTGATCTTCGGGCAGCTCGCGGTCGGTCGGCGGCGCCGCGCGGAGGAATTCCAACATGTCGCCGTTGATGACCAGACGCCAGGGCAGGCCGTCCACCCACGTGTCCTGCCGGTCCTCGAGGAAGCTGACCAGCGACTCGTCGGTCCAGGCCGCATCCTCGTCATCGAGATCGGTGAGCCCGGGGGCCCCTATGTGCAGATCGCTGATAATCAACAGGTTGTGTGTCATCGCCCGCCCTTGTGTCAAATTCTGGACGGTGGTGAAAAACCACCACCACAAATGTAGACCAAACCGGTCACCATCGCAAGCCCACTTCGTAAAGATCATGCGAAGAGGACTTTATGAACGCAGTCAGAATCTGGACGGTGTGAAGAAATCAACACTTCGTAAAGAGACACCGGTGCGGGCGAAAAAAACTCCCGCCAACCGGCTTGCAGCGACGCCTACCTACTAGTAGGCTGGAGAGGGAAGACATCGATGAGGGGGAGCTGCCGTGTCACCCGTACAAACCCGAGACCGCATCCTCGACGCCGCCCAGAGCTTGATCGCCCGGGTCGGCTCGAACGGCATGAGCTACAAGCACCTCAGCGATGCGGTCGGCATCCGCAAAGCGAGCGTCCACCACCACTTCCCGACCAAGACCGACCTCCTGGTCGGCCTCGTCGAGCGCTACGGCGGCGAGGTGGCCGGTCGCCTCGACACGCTGCTCGGGGCCGAGCTCAGCGGCCGCGAGAAGCTCGACCGCTATCTGCGCCACGGCCTCGAGCTCCTCAACCGCGGCGACTGCGAGGGCGCCTGCCCGGTCGGCATGCTCGTCGCGGAGATCCAGACCCTCGATGAGCGCCTGAAGACCCTGCTCCTCACGTTCTACAAGAAACAGATCGGAGGGCTCCACGAGATTCTCCGCCAGGGACTGCAGGACGGCAGCCTGCGCTTCCGCGGCAGCATCGAAGATCTCGCCCCCGTCGTCTTCTCGCTCCTGCAGGGCTCGCTGCTCGTCACCCGCGGTGGCGGCTCGGTCGGGCTGTTCGAGCGCACGGTCGAGCAGTTTATGGCCCTGGTGTCCGCGGGCTGAGGCCGTTTGATTCACCGGGATTCCTGCTGCGGACCCGGATGTCGCAGATCTCGGGCACTTCGAGCCTTCTGCGCTGCTCACCTATCGCGCTGTGAGCCCGTCCCGCACCCGCATCAGCGCGAAGCCGAGCAGGTTCTCGCCGCGCCACAGGGCTGGATCGGACGCGCGCGGATCCTCCCGCGCGAGGCCGATCCCCCAGATCCGGTCCCGCGGGCTGGCCTCGACGAGCACCCGGCGCCCCGTGCCGCGCAGGTAGGCCCCGAGCTCCGGATGGGCGTTGAACTTCGCCCGGTTGCCGGCGACGACGATATCGACGCGCCGCTTCCGCCACATCCCCTCATCGAAGCCGCGCACCGCCCGGCCGAGCCGCTTCGCGGCGCCGGGATGGGGCGCCTCGAGGATCTTCGCCTCGGCCCGGGCGTCGCCGAAGAGGCGCGCCTTCTCGGCCATCATCCAGTGCTCTGCCGTCGGATAGAGGCGCCCGTCGACACGAAAGGGCGCTTCGTACCACTGGCTGAAACAAGTCGCGTCGATCGTTCCATCGGCGCGCGGCGTGTGCCCCCAGAAGAACACGAACTTCCACGGCCCGCCGACGGCGAGCAGGCTCTCTCGATCATACATGTCTGGCATCGCGGACCTCCTCGGACGCGCCCCGCAAAGAAAAAGATGCAGTAGACCGTTTTCTTGCAACTTTTCTTGCACGGATCGCGTCAGCGATGGGCAAACTGATGGTACAGACGACACAGCATCGGGAGGGCACTCCGTTGGCACGCCGCATACTCACCCTGGTGACGGTCCTGCTCTTCCTCTGCTCCGGCCTGACGGCCCAGGAGCAGGTCGTTCGCATCACCGCCAGCGCGCTGAACGTCCGCACCGGCCCGAGCACCGGCTACGGCAAGCTCGGCCTGGTCTACCGCGACCAGCAATACGTCTCGGTCAGTCGTTCCGGTGTCTGGCACAAGATCTGGTACAAAAACGGCACCGGCTGGGTCCACGGCAGCTACCTCAGCACGACCAGCGGCACCCCCGCGCGCGTCACCGCCAGCCTGCTCAACGTCCGCCGCGGCCCGAGCACGGGCTACGGCGTCGTCGGACGCGCCGCCCGCGACTCGAAGTGGGTGATCGTCGGCTCGAGCGGGTCCTGGAAGAAGATCGCCTACGGGGGCGGGCTGCGCTGGGTCCACGGCGCCTACCTCAGCACGGGCGCCAGCTCCTCGCCCCCGCCGAGCACCAGCAGCCCGGCGCCGGCGGGCAACCTGCCGACCTCGGCGGTCGGCTTCGTCCAGGTGCCGGCGAGCGGCCACGGCTACACGACCTACTCGTACAGCCACAAGCGCTGGGGCACCCCCGCTCTGGTCTACGGCACCCTGCGCGCCGCCGGTCAGTGGAAGACCCAGAACCCGGGCTATCCGCGCGTCGTGATCGGCAACGTCTCCCTCGCCAACGGCGGCTACATGGCTCCGCATCAGAGCCATCGCAACGGCAAGGACATCGACATCCGCCCGATCTCCAGCTCGACCTATGAAGGCCCCCTGACGGTCTACCAGTCGGCCTACTCCAGCTACCGCAACCGGCGCTGGATCGTCGACTACGCGCGTCCGAACCTCAGCATCTCGGTGATCGGCTTCCAGGACGCCTCGATCTACAACTCGCTCTGGTACGTGCAGAACTGGAGCAACCACCACCACCACATGCACATCCGCGTTCAGTGAAGTCTCCCGCCTGGCTGTTCGTGATCGTCGGAACCCTCGGAGGCGTCGGCCTCGGCTACGTCCTGCGCGGCGAGCCGCCGGCGCCCGAGGGCGTGGGGCGCGCCCGCGTCGAGCGCCTGCACCAGGAGGTCTCGATGCTCCGCGAACAGCTCGCGGAGCAGGGGGTGGAGCCGCTCGCGCTGCCCGACGACGGCGCCCCCGCGGACGATCCCGCCGATGGTGAGGTCCAGTCCGACGCGGCGCTGCGCCGCGCCACCGAGCGGCTGATCGTCGCCCTGATGGGCATCGAGGAGGGCGAAGAGGAAGATCAGCTGCGGGCCTACACGCAGCAGAAGCTGCTCGAAGAGCTCGCGCGCAACCCCGAGGCGCTGCGCTTCGCCCTCGACGAGCTCGCCCAGACGGCGGGCAGCGAGAAGGCGGCCGAGCTCGCCGTCGTGCTCGGCCTCCTGCCCGACCCGGAGGTCGAGGCGCGCGCCCTCGCCCTCGCCCGCACCGGCAACCGCGACCAGCGCCTGCTCGGCCTCGAGCTGCTCGACCGCCTGAACATCGAGAACCCCGAGACCCGCGCCGGGGTCGTCGAGATCCTGCGCAACGAGCAGGACAACGAGGTGCTCGGCGCGGCGGTCTACGCGCTGCACCCGGGGGTCAGCTCCCCCGCCGACGCGCGCGAGGTGCGCGCGGTGCTGTCCCCCCTGACCGGGGCCAGCGACGCCGAGCTGCGCCGCCGCAGCGTGATCGCGCTCGCCGAGTGGGCACACGAAGCGGGCGACCTCGACACGGTGCTGACCGGTCTGCGGGACCCGTCTCCCGATGTGCGGGCCGGCGCCGCGTTCGCCTTGAGCCAGACCGTCGTCTGGACCCCCGCCAGCCGCGCCGCCCTGGCCGCGCGGGTCGGCGACCCCGACGAAGACTGGACCGTGCGCGAGCAGGCCTGGTACAGCCTCGCGCCCCTGCCCCAGGACCAGGCGAGCTACGAGGCCTACCAGGCCTTCCGCGAGCTGCGCGACGGGCTCGGTGAGGGCTTCCACGAGGACGTCCACGAGGGCGACCACGGGGACCATTGACGCCCGCCCCTCTGGACACCTGCCCCCGGACCATCCACACTGGCTGTAGAACCCGACGCGCGGTGGGGCGCGCCAGCCCGGAGGCTCCATGCCAGCACTCGTCACCGGCGCGACCGGCCTGATCGGCCGCGCCCTCTGTCCACGCCTCGACGCTCCCCACGTGCTCAGCCGCAACCCCGACAGCGCGCGGGCGAAGCTCGGCGAAGTCCGGGCCTTCGGCTGGCCGGACCTCACCGCCGGGCCTCCTCCCGCCGAGGCCCTCGCCGGCGTCGACCGCGTCTTCCACCTCGCGGGCGAACCGGTCGCCGAGGGCCGCTGGACGAAGGCCAAGAAGGAGCGCATCCGGGCGAGCCGCGAGCTCGGCACCCGCCAGCTCGTCGCCGGCCTGGCACAGCTGGAAGAGCGCCCGAAGGTGCTGGTCTCCGCCTCCGCGGTCGGCTACTACGGCGACGGGGGCGACGCGGTGCTCGACGAGGATGCGCCCGCCGGCGAGGACTTCCTCGCCGAGGTCTGCGTCGCCTGGGAGGACGAGGCGCGCAAGGCCGAGGCGCTCGGCATCCGGGTCGTGCTCCTGCGCATCGGCATCGTGCTCGGTCCCGGCGGCGGCGCCCTGAGCAAGATGCTGACCCCGTTCAGGATGGGTGTCGGCGGCAGGATCGGCTCCGGCCGCCAGTACATGCCCTGGGTGCACGTCGACGACGTCGTCGGGCTGATGCTGTTCGCGGCGGACAACGACGACCTCCGCGGGCCGCTGAACACGGCCCCGGATCCGGTGACCAACCGCGACTTCACCAAGACGCTCGGCAGGGTTCTCCGCCGTCCGACCATCTTCCCCGTGCCGGGCTTCGGCCTGAAGATGTTGTTCGGAGAATTCGCCGGAGCCCTCCTCGCATCCCAGCGTACGAGCTGCGCGAAGGCGAAAGAGGCGGGCTACCGCTTCGAGTATTCAGAGCTGGAGGGGGCGCTGCGCGCGAGTCTCTGAGTACAATAAGACGATGACGCCGCAAAACACCCGGTGACTGCCGTGCTCGACGCCCAGAAGATCGACCTGCCCCGCACCGCACCCGACGGGAAGGCCTTCGCCGATGACGCCCCGCCGTCCACGATGCAGGACGGCAAGGTCGACCCCGGCCCGCTGCCTCAGGTGCGCGACCACGCCGCACCCGTCGAGGTGCAGCCCGCGCCCCCCGCGCCGCAGCCCGAGCCCCCGCCGGACAACGACCTGTGGAAGATGCCGCTGGTCCCCGCCGAGCTGCTCGAAGCCCTGGCCGAGGTCGGTGGCGACCGCGCCGTCGGCCAGCTCGGCGTCGATCCCGACGAGGACGACGACCTCGAGATCCTGCTCGCCTGGAACCGCAAGGACGCGGGCCAGTTCCCCGTCTATCCCTCCGGGCAGTGGCACGGGGCCGTCGACCTCGGCCTGGCGAAGGACAAGCCCGACGACGAGAGCATCGCCGACCGCATCGAGGTGCGCGCCCTGGCCAAGGGCACCGTGATCGCGCGGGTGACGGGCAACTACGTCCCGGCGAAGCACCAGGAGCCCTGCTCGGACAACCACCTGGTCATCCGCCATCCGCTCGGCGACGCGGAGGTCTACGCCCTCTACCTGCACCTCGGGGAGATGGCGGTCGAGAAGGGGCAGGAGGTCAGCAGCCACCAGGTGCTCGGCAAGATCGGCCAGCACGGGCCCTTCCCGCACCTGCACCTCGCGGTGATCTCGCTGACGAAGCTCGGCGGCCGCATCCTCGAGCCCGAGGGCAACTTCGACAGCCTCGGCGCCTACCCCGAGGCCCAGCACATCCGCCGGGTCAAGGTCCCGAGCCTCGGCCGCCACTGGCCCGCCGAGCTGCGCGCGATGAAGGGCTGGTACGCCTACCACCCGCTGTACTTCGTCGCCTGGGCGCGCGGCGACGGCGACCTGCCCGAGCTGCCCGCGATCGGCACCCGGCAGCGCATCGAGCTGACCAGCAAGATCGGCTACGTGCCGATCCTGCCGGGGCGCAAGGCGAAGATCCAGGTCCAGGCCTTCCTGTACTCGGTGCACCTGCCGAAGGTCGAGCTGCTGACCCGCATGTCCTACGACCCCGACTGCGAGCCGCTCGGCCCGGGGGCACCGAAGGAGGCGGTGCAGGCGATCGGGAAGATCCTCGCGGACATGGGCTACGACACCGGCCCCCTCGACGGCAACTACAACGAGCGCTTCAAGGCGGCGGTCAAGGCCTTCCAGACCGACGCGCGGCCGCTGTTGAGCATCCGCTACCCGGCCTTCAGCGGCTCGATCGAGGCGACCGGCCTGGTCGACTGGCCGACCCTGATCTGCCTCGACCGCGCCCACACGATGTGGGGCCGGGCGCCGGCCGCTCCGGTCGAGCCGCAGAGCACACCGCGGCCGCCGGCCCACGCGCCGAAGACCGGCGCCGAGAAGTGGGCGCTCCTGTGCAAGGTCATCGCCGGGCACAAGGTCGTGTACGGCCCCGGCAAGGGCCAGTTCGTGCCGCGCATGGGCTGGCGTCTGACCGAAGGCGGGGAGGCCTGGCCGGTGCCCGAGGGGAAGGAGCGCGGCATGTCGTTCTTCCCCGACGCCCTCGCGAACTTCTTCCTCGGCATGTATACCAACCGCAACGAGGACTTCGACCCGACCCTGGCGCTGCAGGGTCCGCGCGCGATCCTCGAGGCCTACAAGGACGCCTTCGAGCTCAAGCTCGGCGGCTCCTTCGAGCCGAGCGAGACGCCGTGGCGGCGCTACGGCGATCCGGCGACCGGTGAGCACACGCCCGTCGAGCTGTTCGAGATGAAGGACAAGCTCGAGGGCCAGCACATCCTCCTCTATCGCACCTACGACCGGCGCGATGCCTTCCTCGGCGTGCTCTCGGCCTCGCCCGGGAAGCTCGAGACGATCATGCTGTTCGGGGCCGGTCCGAAGTCCAACGACGGCAGCTACACCGCGCTTCCCGCCGTCGTCCTCGAGCTCGACGAAGAAGAGCTCGGCAGCATCGAGGGGGAGATGCTGTTCACGGTCTTCAGCCTCAAGCCCCTGCGTGAGGGCGGTCTGGCGCCGAAGCCCTACGACGACAACTGGTCCTACCCGATGGCGGACGCCGTGCCCGAGGTCGAGGAGTCCGAGGCGGCCGACGTCCCGGTCAAGAAGAAGGACGAGGTCCCCGAGAAGCTCGACAAGTCCCCCGACGCGACGCAGCCGGAGCTCGATCCGGGCACGACCCTCGAAGAGACGCCCGACGGCACCGTCACCGCCAAGGTCGAGACGCCCGACGGGCCGATCGAGACGACCAGCCTCGCCGACGGCACCCGAGTGCAGGAGCAGATCGGGCCGGACGGCGAGAAGAAGCTCGAGATGAAGGACGAGCACGGCGTCGAGCTCAAGAGCCTGCAGCTGCCCGACGGCACGAGCCAGAGCGGCTTCGTCGAGGAGCACCGCCCCGACGGCAGCGGCCGTCTCATCGAGAAGAAGCCCGACGGCACGGTCACCGTCGAGGAGCACAGCGCCGACGGCAAGGTCAAGACCACCCTGCAGGAGCCGGGCAAAGAGCCGGTCGTCGTCGAGGAGCGCGAGGCGAAGGAGGAGGAGAAGGTCGACCTCCTCGAACAGGCCGCCGCCGCTGCCGACAAGGCGAAGGAAAAGGCGGACGAGCCGGCGAAGGAAGACGAGAAGAAGGACGACAAGGAAGCCCCCGCCGCGGAGAAGGACGGCGCCCAGGGGCCGGGCCTGCTCGATCAAGCCGCCGCCGCGGCCGCCCAGGCGGGAGCCACCGGCGCCCCGGCCGGAGCCGCCGGCGCTGCCGACCAGGCCGGTGTCGCCGCCGACGCCGCTCAGGCCGACGCGCAACAGGCGGACACCGCACCGCCGGCCGAGGCCGGGAAGAAGGACGAGGCGACCGCCGAGAAGGGTGACGAGAAGGACAAGGACGAGAACGAGAAGGACAAGGACGACGACGACGACCTGATCAAGATCGGCACCCACCTCAAGCCCCCGCGCCGTGACCGCAACGAGAAGAAGTACTTCAAGCGCATGGAGCAGACCGAGGTCGACGAGCTCGAGCCGGGCGACATCCTCCTGCGCAAGCGCTTCAAGGGCTCGCACCCCCTGCGCATCAAGCAGCGCGAGTTCGAGGACGCGCCCCTGGGCTCGAACTGCACGATCGGGGTCGCCCTCGTGGTGGGCGACGGCGAGATCGTCGAGCTGTCCGACCAGACCGGCTTCGCCGAGGTGCGTCGGCTGCGCGACACGAACTACGTCAGCTACCGCCCGACCGACGGCGAGGCCGCGAGCACCGCGGTGGAGGTCGCCCGCTGGCTGGTCGCCGAGGAGGTCGAGTACACCGACAAGCGCGGCCTCGACCCCGACAAGAGCAACGACTACGGCGACGGCGCCGAAGACCGCCACGACGATGTCCTCGAGCGCGAGCTGCCCGACGACGACATGATGGGCTCCGAGCTCGTCGCCTACTGCTTCCAGGGCCAGGACATCGCCTACATGGAGCTCGATCCGCGCTACACACCGCCGATCCGCTTCGAGGACTACCTCCACCAGAACCCCCGGAAGTTCCGCTTCAACGGCGCCCTGCGCCGCGGAAAGATCGACACCGGCGACGACGATCCGGACGACGATGACATCGACAACGACGACGACGACGACGACGACGACGACGAGACCGTCGGCGGCACCTCGACCAGCTCTTCGAGCGGCGAGACGACCGAGGAAGGTGAGGAGAACAAGCTCGCCGGCTTCGAGAAGGTCGTCGGGCAGGTCCGCGAGGTCGCGGGCGCGCCCGGGGTCAGCGACGTCGTCCAGGGCGCGGTGATGCCGGGCCTGAAGGCCGCGGCCGGCCCCGCGGGGGGCCTGGTGGAAGGCGCGGCGAACATCGTCCCCGACCTGATCGATCCAGCGACCGACATCGCGAAGAAGCTGCTATGAGCGGCGCCGAGCGACACACAGCCAGAGGAGACCTCGCATCATGATGATGGGCGGCGGCATGGGCATGGGCGGCGGCATGGGCATGGGCGGCGGCATGATGCGCGGCGGCATGGGCGGCGGCATGGGCGGCGGCATGGGTCGCGGCGGCATGGGCGGCGGCATGAGCGGCGGCGGCAGCATGATGCGCGGCGGCATGGGCGGCATGCGCTCCAAGATGTACCAGGCCCAGCGCATCGGTCGCCTGACCGGGGCGAGCGAGAAGGCCAAGGGCATGTCGTCGAAGACAAAATGGATGATCGGTGGCGCGATCGCCCTCGTCGCCGGTGGGGCCCTCGCCTGGTATCTCCTCCGCAAGCGCAAGAAGAAGAAGCAGGAAGAAGAGAAGAAGCGCGAGGAAGAGGAAGCCAAGAAGAAGGAAGAAAAGAAGAAGAAGAAGGAAGAGAAGAAGAAGAAGAAGGCCGAGGAAAAGAAGAAGAAAGAGGAAGAAGCCAAGAAGAAGGCCGAAGAAGAGGCCAAGGCCAAGGAAGCCGACGACGCCGGGAAGGGCGAAGGCGGCGGCAAGGCCAAGGGCGATGCGGCCAAGGCCGGCGTCGCCAAGGGCAAGAAGAAGGGCGGCGGTGAGGACGAAGAGAAACCGGACTCCGAGAACGCCGACTTCCTCCTCAAGGGCGTCAAGCGCCGCAAAGGCAAGGACGCCGACGACGAGGAGGGCGAAGAGGCCGGGGACGAGGGGGCGGCCAAAGGCGGCAAGAAGAAGGACGCCAAGTACAAGCACAGCAACGTCGCGATGGCGAACGTCAAGCGCCGCAAGAAACCGACCATGCCCGAGGACAAGCAGGAAGAAGAGCCCGCTGAGGAAGAGAAGGAAGAGCCCAAGCCCGACGATGAGGCAAAGAAGGAACCCGAAGAGGAGCAGCCCAAGGCCGAAGATGAGGCGGAGGACGAAGACGACGAGGACGAGGACGACGAAGACTACGACGACGAAGACGAAGACGACGACGAAGACTGAGCCCCTCCATCCGGCGCCCTGGTGCCCGGGGGCCCGAGCTCGCCGCCCAGCCTGGAGACGATCCCCGTGAGCGCCTCCCACGACAGGTTCCTCGGCCGTACGGTCTCCGACTACAAGATCGAGTCGAAGCTGCGCGAAGACCGCCTCGGCACGATCTTCCTCGCCCACCACACGGCCCTCGATGAGCACGTCGCCTTCCGCGTCCTCGCCCCGGAGTACGCGACCGACCGCGGGACCCTCGAGACCCTCATCCGCTCGGCCCAGGCCCTCGCGCGCACCAACAGCCCGTACATCCTCCGCACCTTCCGCATGCTCAAGCCGCAGGGCGAGTTCTGCATCGCGATGCGGCACGCCGAAGGGGGCGAGCTCGGGCAGCAGATCGCCGAGCTCGGACCGCTGCCGGAGAAGAAGGCCGCGAGCATCGCCCACCAGATCGCCCTCGGCCTCGTCGCCGCGGAAAAGGTCGGCGTCCGCCACGGCGACCTGCATCCGGGCAACATCCACCTGACCCGGGCGGGCCGCGTCAAGATCGCCCACTTCGGCTTGCCGACGCGCTGCGAGGTCTCCAACGCCCTCGACCAGACCCGGGTCGTGCAGGGCACACCGGAATACATGGCCCCCGAGGTGTGCCGCGGCAACGTCGCTGTCGACCACCGCGCCGACCTGTACAGCCTCGGCTGCCTGCTCTTCACCATGCTGACCGGCGCCCCGCCCTTCCGCGAGGAGTCGATCGCGAACCTGATGGTCAAGCACCTGCTCGAAGAGCCGCCCGACCTCGCCAGCAAGCGCTCCGGGCTCTCTCCGGCCCTGCAGGCGACGGTGATGAAGCTGCTCGAGAAGGAGCCCGGGCACCGCTTCGCGAACGCCGAGGAGCTCGCCGAGCGGCTCGCGCCCCTGGCCGGCGAGGCGCGCGACAAGGGGCGCATCTCCCAGCGGCTGCGCGCACCGGTGCCGGTCAAGCTCGACCGGCCCCAGACCGGCGAGTTCAAGATCCCCGACCTGCCCCCACCGCGGCGCATCGCGCCCGCCGGCCAGCCCCAGCTGAAGATCATCGCGGCGATGGTCGGCGTCGCGGCGCTCCTGTTCCTCGTGTTCCTGTTCCGCCAGAGCCTGTTCCCGAAAGACAACGCCGGCGGCGAAGACGAGATCATCGAGCAGGCGGTCACGACGCCGGTCCGTTTCGTCGGCCTCATGCCCGCGGACGGCGAGACCGTGCACACCCTGCGCTTCGACCTGCGCGGTCGGGTCGAAGAGCTGGCCGGAAGCTCCCGCACCGTCGACTTCGTCGAGGTCGACGGCCGCAAGATCACCCTCGCCGCCGACGGCGGCTTCAGCGCCTCCCTCGAGCTCGAGCCGGGCCCGAACGAGATCCGCCTCCAGGCCGCCCGGGAGGTCCTCGTGATGACGGTGACGGTCGACCCCGAGCCGCCGGCGATCAGCTTCCGCACGCCACTTCCTGGCGACCTGCTCGGCTCGGAGTCTGTGCGCGTGGTCGTCGAGGCCGGACCGACCCTGCGGGCGGTCGAGGTCGCGGGGCAGACGCTCGAACAGACCGCTCCGGGCGAGTTCTCCGCCACCCTCGCGCTGGCCGAGGGCGCGCACGAGCTGACCGCGACCGCCCGCGACGCGCTCGGCACCGCCTGGCCGACGACGATCTCGATCGAGGTCGACACCAGCCTGCCGGAGATCGCGATCCGCAGCCCCGACCGCGCGTGGGTGCAGAGCACGGCGCTGACGGTGACCGTCGAGGTCCTCAGCGGCGAGGTCGAGCGGCTGCAGGTCAACGGTGTCGCCGCCCGGCGCCGCGGCGACCTGTACGAGGCGGAGATCGAGGTCCGCGCGAACGGTACGACGACGGTCGAGGCGCTGCTCGTCGACGCCCGCGGACGGGAGGCCCGCGCCCAGCACGAGGTGCAGGTCGACAGCGAGAAGCCGGAGATCCGGGTCATCGCGCCTGCCGACGGGGCCCTGCTCGGATCGATGGGGCTCGAGGTCGAGCTCGACGTCCCCGGCGAGGACATCGTCGAGGTCCGCGCCGACGGCGAGGTCCTCCGCAAGCTCGAGGGCAACTACTGGGGGCTGCTCGACCTCGAGGACGGCCGCCACACCATCGCGCTCAGCGCCGAGGACCGGGCGGGGAACCGCACCCAGCGGGAGATCGAGGTGCGGGTCGACCTGACCGAGCCGACCTTGATCGTCGCGGACGTCGTCCTCTCCTACGACACCTGCTTCGTCACCCTGCAGGCCGACGAAGACCTCGCCAGCGTGCAGGTCGAGATCGCCGATCCGCAGCCGGTGCGCGGGCGCCGGGTCGAGATCCGGCATCTGCTCGGCGGCGGGCAGACGACCTTCTTCCTGACGGCGAGCGACCTGGCGGGCAACGAGACGGACATCGAGATCGACATCCCGCAGAAGGCCCTCGACGAGGAGCACCTGCGCCGCTTCACGGAGGGCAGCGAGGCTCTGGAGCGGCTGCGGGAGACGCCCGGCGACGCCGCGCTGCTCGCCCACGCGGTGCGCAACCTCGAGGTCGCCGCGACGCTCTCGCCGTACACCGCCGAGGCCCCCTACCAGCTCGCCCGCGCCTGGGCCCTCGGCGGCGAGCCAGAGAAGGCGGTCCAGGCCCTCGACCGCGCCTTCCAGAACGACTTCGAGGACCTCGAGCAGCTGGTCGACGAGCCCGACCTCGCGACGGTCCGCTACTCCCTGGCCCTGCAGGAGGTCATCACCCGGTACTTCTACCTCGAGAAGATGATCGAAGGGATGACCGACGCCGGGCTGTGGTGGAAGCCGACCAATGTGCAGGAGGCGGCGACCCACGACGTGTTCCTGCCCGTCGCGGCGCGGGGCGCCCTCGGCATCGACTTCGCCCTGATTCCGCCCGGCGAGTTCCTGATGGGCTCGCCCTCGAGCGAGCGCGGCCGGGACGACGACGAAGAGCGCCACACCGTCACGCTCAGCCACGCCTTCTACCTCGCCGCCCACGAGCTGACCCAGGCCCGCTTCGAGAGCGTGATGGAATACAACCCGTCGCTGCACGAGGGCGAGGAGCTGCCGGTCGACAACCTGTCCTGGCTCGAGGCGATCGACTTCTGCAACACCCTGTCCTCGATCGAGGGCCTCGACCCGGTCTACGCCCTCGAGGACGAGGAACGCGACGCCGGCGGCCGCCTGCTCGCCGCGCAGGTCCGCTACCTCGGACGCGAGCGCAGCGGCTACCGGCTGCCGACCGAGGCGGAGTGGGAGTACGCCTGCCGGGCCGGCTCCCGCGACCCCTTCGCCTTCGGGCGTTCGCTCAAGGACGACGAAGCGCGCTTCGAGGCCGATGCCAGCGCCGCGGTCGGAAGCTACGCGCCGAACGACTGGGGTCTGTACGACATGCACGGCAACGTCTTCGAGTGGTGCTGGGACGTCTACGGGCCCCTCGGGGACGCCGCCGCCGTCGACCCGATCGGCGTGATGCTCGAGGGCGACCGTGTCCTGCGTGGCGGCGCCTGGGCGAGCCCGGAGGCGGACTGCCGGGCGGCGGCACGCCAGCCCGAGGGCGCGCTGAAGCCGGGCACCGCCGGCCTGCGGCTGGTGCGGAGCATCGTCCTCGAGACGGAGTAGTCGCCGACAGGTGTCTGTCCCCTTCCGACGGACAGACGCCGTCGGTGCTTTCCCCAACCTGCAGTGCAGCAACAGCTTGCAGCCCGGACCCTGAGAGGCCCGCCGGTTGCTGTTTCCTCCCTGCCACCGTTGGAGGAAACCCGATGCCCGCCCTGCTCGACTGTCCGACCCTCGCCCGCCTGCACCAGGAGCTCTGGCGCTGCTACCGCGACCGCGGCGACTTCGCCCTGTTCTGCCTGCTCGACAAGCTCGACCTGAACCATGTCCAGGAGCTCGTGGTCCGCGCCGGCCCCCTCGGCTGGACCGAGGTCGACCCGCGGCTGCTGCTCCTGCCGGGCGCCGAGGACACCCGCTGCGAGCTGTTGTGGTGGGGTTGCCGGCCGGTCGCGACCTGGACCCGGCGGCTGGTGCGCGCCGGACGTCTGCCGACGGTGATGCAGCGCCTGAGCCGGACCGACTGGCGCGTCTTCATGGACTATCTGCGCGGCCCCGAGGGGCTCCGCGCCTGGCGCGAGGTCAAGCGCGAGCTCGACCGCCAGCGCAGGGCGCAGCGGCCGTGCAGGGGAGGCTTCAGCGCGCCTGCAGGATCTCGATGTCGTAGCCGTTCGGGTCCTTGATGAAGATGTACTTCGAACTCGAGGTCGGCTTCGAGCGCCGGTACCACCAGCCCTTCTCCTCGACCCGGGAGACCACCGCCTCGAGGTCGTCGGTGTGGAAGGCGAGATGGCCGAACTGGTCGCCGAGCTCGTAGGCGCGGCCGTCCTTGTTGAAGGTCAACTCGACGTGGTAGTGCCCGCTCTCGTCGGTGAGGAAGACCAGCGTGCACTCGTCGCCGAGGTCCTTGCGTCGGACCTCCTTGAGGCCCATGAAGCCGGTGTAGAAGGCGAGGGTCTGGTCGAGGTCCTTGACCCGGATCATCGTGTGGGCGAGTTTCATCGGAACGCTCCGCGGCTGGGGTGGCGCGTCCATTGTAGCCCCGGCCCGGGGGCAGTCCAGGAAGGCTGCTTCCTACCGGAACTCCCGCACCCGGCGCAGGTGGCGGATCGCGCCGCGCAGCGTCCGCGGCATGCGGCAGAAGTAGCGCATCGAGCCGGTCAGGCTGCCAAAGGTGCGCTCGAGCTTCTGCCAGCGGGGGTCGGCGCCGATGTTCGCGCGCAGCGGCGGAGGCGTCGCCGCGTCGCGGCGGAAGGCCCGGACGTAGGTCAGCAGGCGGGCGTGGTAGTCGGGCTCCTCGACGATCGCGCCGATCGAGGCGGCGCGGGGGTGGGTGCCGTCGAGCATCGCCTCGATCTGCGCCTCGAGCTCGGCGAGCCCGTCCTCGAACATCGACAGGAGCTGCAGGTCGTAGTGGGGGTTCGCGTGCACGACCTGCATCAGGTGGCCGATGATCGCGTCGCGGCTGCTCAAAAGGCCGAGCGGATCGGTCAGCGAGAGCGGCTCGTCGAGGAAGCGCAACACCTGGTGGAAGGCGTAGCTCAGGCCCTGGCTCGCGTAGTAGTCCGCCGCCGCGGGCGAGATCCAGAAGCGCACCATGTCGAGGGAGCCGACCGCGAGCTGGACGCGGCTCGGCACCTGTTCGATGTGGCCGAGGGCCTGCAGTCGACGCAGCCGCCGCTCGAGGCGCGCGCCGTCGAAGTACGTGAGCAGCCCGCCGACCAGGCGGCGCAGCTTGCCGAACCAGCCGCGCGGGCAGCCGGCGGCCTGGGCCAGCAGGCGCCAGGGGCCGGCGGTCTGGCGGGCGGTCGCCATCGGCACGGCTTGCGGCGCGGGGGGCGCGGTCTCGACGGTCTCGGGGGTGAGCAGGGCGGTGGACATCGCTTCGACTCCGGTCAGGTGGGCAGCGGCACGACGGCGCGCACCGCTCCCAGGCTCAGGGTGCTGAGGGTGTCGACCGCCTCGTCGCGGTCGACATCGTCGGAAAACAGGTACAGGAGACCGATCCGCGTCCACATGCCGAGCAGGCCGTGGACGACCAGCCGCGGGCTCTTCAGCGCGACGCCGAGCAGCCCGGCCAGGGTCTCGAGGCCCCGGCGCAGGAAGTCGGCGACCGGCGGCGCGATGCCCTCGCGCAGGGCGCGCAGATCGCCGCTGGCGGCCGCCCGGCGCAGGAAGACCTCGAGCAGCGCGCGGTGCTCCATCCAGAAGTCCAGGCAGGTCCCGGCCAGGCGGGTGACCAGGGTCTCCGGGGCAGCGAGCGCCTCGGGGCCCGGCCAGACCTCGCGCAGGCCGGTGCCGGCGCTCGCGCCGGCTGCCGGCTGAAGCGGGATAGCCGGGCCCCGCGCGACGGCGTCAGCGCCGTCGCGCGGATGCAGCCCGGGTATCCCATCGTCTTCCGGGGCGGCGCAGCCGCCACGGGAGACTTCGCGCAGGCGGGCCGCGAAGGAGGCGTTGAATTCCTCGAGCAGGGCGGCGATCAGCGCGTCCTTGCTCGGGAAGTGGACGTAGAACGTGCCGGTCGCGACGCCGGCCCGGCGGGCGATGGCCGCGACGGGCAGCTCGATGCCCAGGCCATCCGCGAAGGCCGCGCGGGCGGCGTCGAGGATGGTCTGGCGGGTGCGGGCTTTCTGGGCGGCGCGACGCATGGCTCCTCCGTTAGGTGAATAGTATTCGGTGAACATTGTTCGGTCAAGCGATCGATGCGAAGTTTCCCGTCCCCGCTAGAATGGCCAGATTCCCTGCTGGAGCTTGCGATGCGCACCCCTCTACTTCTGCTGTGCCTGCTCGGCGCTGGCTGTGCGCCGCTGCAGCTGCGCTATCTCGGCGACGCCGCCGTCGACTGGTCGGCCTTCCAGGACGACGCGCGTTACGCTGCGTGGACGTTCGGGGGAATCTCCGGGCTGGCCTACGATCCGGACAGCGACAGCTTCTTCGCGCTGTCGGATGGGCGGAAGGCCGCCGACGACGACTTCGGCCCGCCCCGCTGGTTCCGCCTGCGCACCGCCCTCGAGCCCGACGGGCTCCGCCTGGAGCTGCTCGCTTGCGATACCCTCGAAGTCGCGAGCGACGCGGATCTCGAGGGCCTGACCCGGCACGGGGACGACTGGACCGTGTGTGCCGAAGACCCCGCGCTGCTGGTCCTCGACCGGAACGGGCGCCGCCGCGCAGGGCTCCCCTACCCGAAGGACTACCATCCGCAGCGCTGCCCCGACGGCGAGGTCGTGTCCGGGGTGCGTGAGAACCGCGGCTTCGAGAGCGTGACCCGCCTGCCCGACGGCACGCTCCTGACCTGCAGCGAGGAGGCCCTGGCCCAGGACGGTGAACGCGCGCTGCCCGAGGCCGGGACCCGCGTCCGGCTGCTCCGTATCCGGCCCGACGGAGGCTCCTTTGAAGCCTGGTACCAGACCGACCCGATGCCCCCCGAAGCCCGCGAAGGCGACACGGTGCGCGGCAACCTCGGCGTCTCCGACATGCTCGCCCTCGACGCCCGCCGGGTGCTGGTCCTCGAGCGCTGCTGGGTGCGCGAGAACCGCATCCGCCTCTACGAGATCGACCTCGCCGACGCCGACGCCGGGCTCGACGGTCCGCCACTTCCCAAGCGCCTCGTGCTCGACCTCGAGACGGTGCGCCCGCGCCTCGCCCCCGACCACCGCGGCAGAAAGCGCCTCGACAACATCGAGGCGCTGGCTCTCGGCCCCGAGGTCGACGGCCAGCGCACGCTGTTCCTCGCCAGTGACGACAACTTCGCGGTCTACAAGGCGGTGCGCGACGGGCGGGAGCCGGCGAGCATCCCCCAGCGCACCCTGGTGCTCGCCTTCGCGATCGAGGAGTGATGGTCGTACCTCGGAACGACGGGCGGGGGTAAACCCCGCACCCTACCTTGGCACAGGCAGCTCCGCACTGCGTAGGGGGGAGGGAACGTCCTGCCCTGCCGTGAGACAGGCGCTGCCCTGAACGATCCGGGGCCCACCGGCGACCACTGATCACCGGCCGGAGACCGATCGAGAAGGCCACCCGGCCACGGTCACGGTCACGGCGACGGTCACGTCGCGACGGCCCACGGTCCACGGCCCACGGTTTTCGTTCGCTCCATCAGCCCGTTTGATCCCGCCTGATGCACCGGCATCAGGGTTCCGAGCGAAAACGTGATGGTGAGGTGAGGTGAGCGTGAGCCGTCTTGCGTGGCCGTGACCAACGCGCCCGGTCTTGCTCCGGTGTGCGTCTTCGACGAACACTGCCGGAACAGGCTGTTCTGCACGGCGCCGGGCGAGGAGCTCAGTACCGCGGCGGGCCGTAGTCGTTCCGCGGCGGCGGCCAGGCGTCGCGCCCCGGCTGCCCTCCGTGCCCCGGATGTCCCCCCTGCCGCGGAGGCCCGTACCCCGGAGGCGGATACCCCCCGTGGCCGCGACCGCGGGCGTAGAAGTCCGGGGCCCGGACTGGCCCGAGATAGCGCGCGCTGCCGAAGCCGAGCATCGGGTAGAACACGTACGGCAGCAGGACCAACCCGATCCCGTAGCCCGCCCCCTGGCCGTACGCCTCGGCGAGATCGAAGGCGAGCAGGAAGGCGACGATGATGTTCGCGCAGGGAATGAACATCAGCAGCACCCACCAGGTCGGACGCCCGACGATCTCACACATCACGACGACGTTGAGGATGGGGATCAGCGACATCCAGCCCTCCTTGCCCGCCTTCGTGAAGAGCTTCCACATCGAGGCGATCATCAGGACGGCCATCCCGAGCCCGAACGCGAGAAAGGTCAGCCAGATGACGAAGATCAGCCCGACCCCGACCACCTCCGCCTGCGCGAGCATCAACTCCATCGAAAGGCCTCCTCAGGCGTCGAGGGCGCAGCGGAAGCCGGTCGCCCCCGACTTCGCGTCCGGATCCATCCGCAGCACCATCTCGACCCCGACGTCCCTGCTGCCGTAGAAGCCGCCCCGCAGCACGCTCTCAGCGGTCCACTCCCAGGCGTTGCCGACCATGTCGAAGCAGCCGTGCGGGGTCTTGCCGCGGTCGGCGATCTCGGCCGGATGGCCCCGCCGCGACTCGCCGTAGACCGCCTTCCCCACCGGCGAGAAGGTGTCGCCCCAGGGGTAGTTGCGCGCGTCCTGGTCGCCGCGGGCGGCCCGCACCCACTCGGCCTCGGTCGGCAGGCGCTTGCCGACCCAGCGGGCGTAGCCTTCGGCCTCCCAGCGGCTGACCCAGACGATCGGTTGGTTGAACTCCTCCGAGCTCAGGCTGCGCAGGTGCTCCGGCACGTTCGGGTTCTTCGTCTTCTCGATGTAGTCGAGGTACTCGCGGTTGCTGACCGGGTACTTGTCGATGTAGTAGCTGCCCGTCTGCCCCTGCTCGGAGGAGCTGAGGTGGAAGCTCCCCGCCTGCACGAGCACCATGTCCGCGCGCGTGCCGAGGGCGGCGCCGGGCTCGGTGTCCGGGGGCTGCGGCGTCGCCGGCGGCTCGGGGGCCTCCTCCACCGCGCCCGGCAGCGGCGGCTGGCCGGCGGCGCGGATGCGCAGCCGGGTGATGTAGCTGCCGAGCTGGAAGCCCAGCCAGCCCGCGGCCCCCGCGGTCAGCACCAGCAGCAGCCAGTGGTACCATTCCATCGCCGTCCCGCCCCCCGCGCATGTTCCCCGCAATCTACCAGGTTCCCGGCAGGGCGGCCAACGGGGGGACTACGACAGCCCGAACTTCTTCATCCAGCGATACAGGGTCGTGCGCTCGACCCCGAGCCGGCGCGCCGCGTCGCTCTTGACGCCACCGCACGCGCGCAGGACGGCGGCGATGTGCTCCCGGGCGGCGCGGTCCAGGCAGGCCTGCAGCGTGTCGTCCTCCGCCTCTCCCGCGCCCCCGGCGGGCATCAGCAGGTCCTCGAGGGCCAGCTCTTCGCCCTGGGCGAGCACCGCCGCCCGCTCGATGCAGTTCTCGAGCTCGCGCACGTTGCCGGGCGGGCAACAGCCTCGGAAGTTGGCCTCCAGCCGGGGCACGGCCTGTTCGCCTCGGCTGTTGCCCGGCCAGGGATGGCGCAGGAGCTGCTCCTCGACCGCGGCGCTCCAGCCGCGCAGCGGCCGGCCGAGCTCGCGGGCGAAGCGGGCGAGGAACATCCGCGCCAGGGGCAGGATGTCCTCGGGCCGCTCGCGCAGCGGCGGCAGCACGACGGGGATCACCGCGAGCCGGAAGTACAGGTCCTCGCGGAAGCGTCCGGCGGCGACCTCCGCCGCCAGGTCGCGGCGCGTCGCGGCGACGATGCGCACGTCGACCGGCCGCGGCCGGTCGCCCCCGACCCGCTGCACCTCGCGCTCCTGCAGGACGCGCAGCAGCTTGGCCTGGAAGGCGTCGTCGACCTCGCCGATCTCGTCGAGGCACAAGGTGCCCCCGTCCGCCCGCTCGAACAGCCCCGCCCGGGCCTGCCGCGCGCCGGTGAAGGCGCCGGCGGCGTGGCCGAACAGCTCCGACTCGAGGACGCTGGCGGCGAAGGCCTTGCAGTTGACCGCGACGAAGGGCCGCCCGACCCGGTCGCTGTGCAGGTGGATCGAGCGCGCGACCAGCTCTTTGCCGGTGCCGCTCTCGCCGCTGATCAGCACGGTCGCCCGCGACTTCGCCGCCCGCCGCGCGAGCGCGAGGGCCGCCCGCATCTTCGGGCTGACGGCCAGCACGCGCTCCGCCGCGGCCGCCGCCAGCTCCGCCCGCAGGTGGCGGTTCTCACGGGCCAGGCGGGTCAGCTCGAGGGCGCGCCGGACGAGGGCGCGGCAGGCGTCGTTGTCGAAGGGCTTCTCGATGTAGTCGAAGGCCCCCTTGCGCATCGCCTCGACGGCGGTGCCGACCGTCGCGTGGGCGGTGATCAGGATGACGGGAAGCTCCGGATCGTGCGCCTTGACCGCCTCGAGCACCGCCACCCCGTCCAGGTGCGGCATCTTCAGGTCGCTGAGCACCAGGTCGAAGGGCTCCTCCGGCAGCGCCGCGACGAGCTTCCGCGGATCGCTGTAGGTCGTGACCGCGTAGCCCTCGCGCCGCAGCAACAGGGCGAGCACCCCGGCCAGGCGCGGCTCGTCGTCGACCACGGCGATCGCGGGGATCACGCCGCCGCCTCGGGCAGGGCGATCTCGAAGCAGGCGCCGCGGCCGCCGGGGCCGGCGCCGCGCCTGGGCCGGTAGCGGATGCTGCCGCCGTGGGCCTCGACGATGCGCCGGGCCATCGCCAGGCCGAGCCCGGTGCCGTCGGTCCTGGTCGTGAAGAAGGGCCGGAACAGCGCCGCTTGGGTCTCCGCGTCGATCCCCGGCCCGCTGTCCGCGACCTCGAGCAGCACGCCCTCGTCCCCGCGGCGCACCCGCAGCTCGACGCGTCCGCCTTCCTCCATCGCCTGCTCGGCGTTCGCGAGCAGCCCGAGCAGCACCTGGTCGAGCAGCACCCTGTCCGCCTCGGCCGTCGCCTCGGGAGCCTCCGCCGCCAGCTCCGCCGCGATCGGCCGCTTCCCCCACAGCTCCTCTGCCCGGCGCATCGCCTGCCGGGCGAGCTCGACCAGGGCGACCGGCGAGGTCTCCGGGGAGAGCGGGCGCGAGAAGTCGAGCAGCGAGCGCACGTAACGGTTGAGGCGGTCGACCTCGGCGACGACGAAGTCCCCCGCCTCGGCGCGCTCGTCCCCTTCCTCCAGCCCTTCGCGCAACAGCTCGACCGACGAGCGGATCACCGCGAGCGGGTTCCGTACCTCGTGGGCGACCCCGGCGGCGAGCCGGCCGATCGCGGCGAGGGTCTCGTTCTCGAGGGCCTTGCGCTGGCTGGCGGCGAGCTGCTCCTTGCTGGCCGCCAGGGCGCGGTGCAGGCTGAGCAGGCGGCCGAAGGCGAAGCCGACCAGGGCGTAGGTGCCGGCGAAGAAGGCGCACACAATGAACGTCACATCGAAGGTTCCGAGCCGCATGCCGATGCCGAGGCTGGTGAACAGGATGTAGTCAGCGGCGCCGACGAGCAGCCCGAGCAGGGCTCCGGTCAGTCCGCGCGGGTCCTTGGACCAGTGCATCATCTCCCTCCCATCTCCAGGCCCTGTCTTCTGCATCCGCTGTACCAGCTTCCCGCCCCCGCGCGGCGTCTGCAAGCCGGCGTCGGCGCTGCAGGCGCGCAACCCCGCCGTTGCAGATGTGCAACGTCCGGGGGCTCGCGCCCACGGCGGAGCGGGCTGCGCCGGAATGGCACCCGCTGTGCACTCCACCCTCCCGTGCGCAAACCGCGAACGAACCGCAGGAGGATTCCCATGCGCTGGAAACGTTGGCTCGCTCTTCTGGTCTTCATCGACTTCGCCGCCTTCACCGGCTACGTGCTCTACGAGCTCGGCATCGACGGCTTCATGGCCGGCGCCACCGCGAACCTCGGCGCGATCCAGGTGCTGCTCGATCTGTGCATCGCGCTGGTCCTCGCCTTCGCCTGGCTGGTCCCCGACGCCCGGCGGCGCGGCGTGAGCCCGTGGCCGTGGCTGGTCGGCGCGCTCTTCGCCGGCTCGCTCAGTCCGCTGCTGTACCTCGTCGTGCGGCCGCAAGTGAAGGAGCAGGCCGCCACGCCGGTCGCGGTCGGCTGACGCCGCCTTCCGACGGGTAGACAGCGCGCGCGGAGACGGTAGAGTAGATCCCTCTTCTCCCGTCTCCGTGAGGTCGCGAATGCGCGCGCTCCTGCTCCTCTCCCTCATCTCCTTCCTGGCCGCCGACGACGCCCCCTGGGCCCTGCGCGGCCGCCTGCCCGGGGACACGACGGCGAGCACCCTGCTGATCGCCGAGGGCCGCATCGTCGAGGTGCTGCGCGGCCCCGCGCCCGCGGGCTACGTCGAGCGCGGCGCCGACACCCTCGCGATCTACCCGCTGTGGATCGACGCCCACGCGCCCTGGCCCCTCGACTTCCCCGACGCCGCCCGCTTCGACGACCTCGGCCCGGACAAGCGCGACAGCGCCCCGGCCCGCAGCGAGCCGGCGAACCGGGCCGGGCTGTATCCGCAGCGGGCGAGCTGGCAGGCCCTGACGCGTGACGGCGAGGCCTGGGGGAAGCGGCTGCGCGACGGGACCGGCCTGGTCCTCGCCGCGCCGGAGGACGGCATCGTCGCCGGCCGGGGCGCCGTCCTCGACCTGCTCGCCCCCGACCTGCGCGCGGCGGTCGTCGCGACGCCGGACGACTTCTACGGCGACCTGCAGTGGCGCAACGACGGCTATCCCTCGACGACGATGGGCGCCCAGGCCCAGCTCCGCCAGTTCTGCGCCGACCTGCGGCGCCACGCCGAGCTGCCGGAGCCGCGGCCCTTCGAGCCGGCCCTGCGCGAGGGCGGGGCGCTGCTCTCGGGCTCGCGCCTGTGGCTGCGGGCGAGCAGCGCCGACGCGATCGACCGCGCGCTGCGCTGCGCCGGGGAGCTCAGCCTGTCGATCGGCCTGCTCGGCGCGAGCGACGCCTGGCGGCTCGCCGACGTCCTCGCCGCGCGGCAGGTGCCGGTGATCCTGCGCCTCGACCAGGGCGACGCGCCGCAGC
>JAUIEM010000450.1 GCA_030428695.1 bacterium | reverse complement strand
TGCCTGCGCCGCCGCCAGCTCGGCCCCGAGGGCCTGGACCAGCGGGTCCTTCGCGCGCACACAGTCGCCGTGGGAGAACAGCCGCCACCAGGCGTCCGCGCTGCGGCCCGCGTCCCGGAGCTGCCGCGCGTCGGCGAGCGCATCTTCCCAGCTCGTCCCGCGCGCGCCGTCGTGCGCTTCCGTCAACCCCTGCCCTCCCGCAGCCAGGGTACGCGCAGGACCGCGCGCCGTCGAAGCCGGCCGCGCCTACTCGCGCTCCTCCAGCAACTGCAGCCGGCACAGCCGCGCGTACAGCCCGTCGGCGGCGAGCAGCTCGAAGTGGGTGCCCTGCTCGACGACGCGCCCGTGCGAGAACACGTAGATGCGGTCGCAGGACTGGATGGTCGCGAGGCGGTGGGCGATGACCAGCGCGGTGCGGTCCTCGAGCACGCTCTGCACCGCGCGCTGCAGCTTGGCCTCGGTCTGGGAGTCGACGCTGGCGGTCGCCTCGTCGAGGATCAGCAGCTCCGGGTCGTGGGCGAGCACGCGGGCGAAGGCGAGCAGCTGGCGCTCGCCGGCGGACAGGTTGGCGCCGCGCTCGCCGAGCGGCGTGTCGAGGCCCCGCGGCAGGGCGGACACGAAGCTGCTCGCGTCGACCAGCGCGCAGGCCCGCTCGAGCGCTTCCTCCGACAATTCCCGGTCGAGGCGCAGGTTCGCGGCGACCGTGCGGGAGAACAGGAAGGGGTCCTGGGGCACGACCGCCCAGGCCCGGCGCAGGGTCCGCGGCGGGAAGCTGCCCAGGGGCTCGCCGTCGACGGTGATGCGCCCGCTGTCCGGCTCGTACAGCCGCGTGATCAGCTTGGCGATCGTCGACTTCCCCGCCCCGGTCGGCCCGACCAGCGCGACCTTCTCCCCCGGCCGGATCTCGAGGTCTATGTCGGACAGCACCGTCGGCCCGTCCCGGTAGGCGAAGCCGACCTTCTCGAAGCGGATCCCCTCGCGCAGCGCCGGCACCTCCCGCGGCGCCGGCACCGGCTCGAGGCGCTCGTCGTCGAGCAGCTTGAAGATGCGCTCGGCCGAGGCCAGGGCGCGTTGCAGGATCGAGAACTTGTTCGCGAGGTCCTCGACCGGCCCGTAGAAGCGCTGCAGGTAGCGCAGGAACAGCACGAGCACGCCGACGGTCAGCCCCTCCCCGAGGCCGAAGCCGCCGTACAAGAGGCCGGCCGCGATCGCCAGGCTGCTCATCGCCTGGACGAAGGCCGACAGGATCGAGCTGAAGCGCACCGACAGGATGTGCGCCCGGCGCATGCGGGCGTTCGCGCGGTCGAAGCCCTCCTGGGCCCAGGGCTCGCAGCCCATGCTCTGCAGGATACCCATGCCCGAGAGGGTCTCCGCCAGCCGGCTGTTCAGGCGCGAGGTCTGCTTCTGCACCAGGGTGAAGACCTTGCGCAGGCGCTTGCGAAGCCAGGCGACGCCCCAGATGGTCAGGGGCAGGACGGCGAAGGAGGCGAGGGTCAACAGCGGGTGGATCCAGAGCATCGTCGCGAACAGGGCGAGCATCAGCAGGAGGTCGCTGACGATGGTGACGAAGCCCGAGGAGAGGAACTCGTTGAGCGCCTCGACGTCGCTAGTGATGCGGGTCAGGGTGCGCCCGACCGGGGTGACGTCGAAGTACCCCGAGCGCAGCTTGAGCACGTGGGAGAAGAGCCGGACGCGCAGCTGCTTCATCACCCGCGCCCCGGTCAGCTGGAAGCTGTAGGTCAGGGCGACCCGGCACAGGGTCTCGAGGACGAGGAAGCCCGCGAACAACAGGGTAAGCTCGAGGAGCCCCTCCTCGACCTTCGGCACGAGGTTCTCGTCGATCGCCCGCTGCAGGAAGATCGGCCGCACCACCGCCAGGGCCGACAGCACCGGCGCCATCACCAGGCCGAAGACGATCAGCAGCCGGTGCGGTCGCAGGAAGGGCAGAAGCCGCTTCGCGAGCCGCCAGTCGGTGCGCTTGCGCTGCCCCATCAGCCCGCCTCCATCTCGAGGGCGAGCTGCTGCTGCTCCCACATCTGCGCGTACAGCCCGCCCGCCTCGAGCAGGCTCGCGTGGTCGCCGACCTCGCGCACCCTCCCGTCCTCCAGCACGTAGATGCGGTCGGCGTGACGGATGCTCGCGAGCCGGTGCGCCGCGATCACGCTGGTCGCGCGCCCGGCCCCGGCGACCAGGCCGGACAGGATCTGCTCGGCGGTCTCGGCGTCGATCGCGGACAGGCAGTCGTCGAGCAACAACAGCGGCGCCTCGCGCACCAGCGCCCGGGCCAGGCCGATGCGCTGGCGCTGGCCGCCGCTGACGGTCAGCCCGCGCTCGCCGACCCGGGTGCGGTAGCCCTGGGGGAAGGCCTCGATCGCCTCGTGCACCGCCGCCCGGCGCGCCGCTTCCCGCACATCCTCTCGGTCACCGCGCCGGCCGGGGTCCTTGCCGAGGGCGATGTTGCGCTGCACCGAGGTCGAGAACAGGAAGTCGTCCTGGGGCACGTAGGCGAGGGAGTGGCGCAGCTCGGCGAGGGGCACGTCGAGCAGGTCGACGCGCGCCGTCTTCCCCTCGACCTCCGCCTCGAAGGAGATCCGCCCGCGCGGCACCTCGAGCAGCCGCAGCAGGCACTTGATCAGCGTGGTCTTGCCCGAGCCGACCTTGCCGACCAGGGCGACGCACTCCCCGGGGCCGGCCTCGATCGTGACGCCATCGAGGGCCGCGGGCGGATCCTCGGCATCGGGGCCGACCGGGTAGCCGATGCGCAGGTCGTCGACCCGAAACCCGCCGGTCAGGCGCACGCTGCGGGCGTCCTCGGCGTCGCGGATGGTCTCCTCGGCGGTCAGGATCGCCGCCAACCGCACCAGGGCAGCCTCGGCCCGCTGCTTCAGGCTCAAGGTCCAGCCGATCGCGACGGTCGGGAAGAGCAGGAAGCCGAGGTAGAGGTTGAAAGCGGTGAAGTCCCCGAGGCTCATCGCCCCGGAGATCACCCGCAGCCCGCCGTAGTACAGCACGATCAGCGCCGAGATCCCGCCGGTCAGCATCATCAGCGGCTGCATCAGGGCCCGCATGCGGGCCTGGCCGAGGCTGTCCTGCAGGTACTGCTCACAGTGGTCGGCGAAGCGCGCTTCTTCGAAGTCCTCGAGGTTGAAGCCCTTGACGACCTGGATGCCCGACACGTCCTCGCGGATCTGCTCGGTCACCTCGCCGAGGGACTTCTGGCCGCGCAGGGTGTAGATCTTGATGCGCGTCGCAAGCAGCGACACGACCAGCGCCGTCGGCGGCAGGGGCAACAGCACCAGCAGGGCGAGCTGCCAGTTCAGGACCATCATGAAGGCGAAGGCGAGCAGGATGCTCAGGCTGCTCGACAGCCCGAACATCAGCCCGAAGCCGCTCATGCCGCGGACCAGCCCGACGTCGTTGATCGCACGCGAGATCAGGTCGCCGCTGCTGTGCCGGAGAAAGAAGCCCATCGGCAGGCGCAGGAACTTCGCGACCAGCCGCCGCCGCAGGTCATGGCTGACCTTGCGCGAGGTCTCCAGGCTGAGGAAGCGGGAGCCGATGCGGACGAAGAAGCGCACGGCGGCGGTCAGGACGATCCCCCCGACCCACAGGGCGACCACCGCGACCCCACCGTCGATGCGGTCGATGGCGCCGCCGACCAGGCGCGGGATCACCATCGTCAGCACGTTGGTCAGGATCAGCAGCACGAAGCCTACGGTCAGCGGCCAACGGTAGGGTCGAAGGAGGTCGAAGAACAGCCGCCACGGGGTCATCCACGCCTCCAGGCCGAGGGGGAACCCGCGCCGCAGAGGACGCGCGCGGGCCGGCAAGCTATCCGACCCAGGGCCCGGGTGTCAACCGCTGATGAGGGTCGTCAACCGCCGGTTCGGGAGGACCCAACGGCAAAGGTTTGCGCGCCCTCGCATGACGGACATGGTCGCGCGAGACCCGCGAGCCGGCGCATCCTGGCGGGATCTGGAGTTGTTCCGGCGGCGAGAGTCGGGTAGCCTGAGCGGGACGGGTCAACCCCTCTGGGACAAACGTCCACGAGACGCTCACGATCGACGACGTGTGGGGGGCCGCTTGTGGCTGAGGCCCCAGACGGGTCGCAGAGGTGTGGCCGGCATATGGACGAGGCGAAGAGCACCGGAGGCCGGGCATCCGTGGCGGGCGAGGCCTTCCTGCGCAGCAGGACCGGCGTGATCGCAGTCGCTCTCCTCGCCCTGCTCGCGGTGATCGCGATCTTCCTCGGTTGGCGCAGGGAGCGCAGCGGGTCCCTCCGCGACCTCGAGCGCGAGCTCGACCTCCTGACCGACGCCCCCTCCCGTCTGCTCGCGGACGTCTACGCCGAGAAGCGACGCTCGATCCAGTTCCTCGTGCAGATGCCCCCCGTCATGGGCATCGTGCGCGCCGAAGACCACGGGGGCGTCGACCCGGTGGACGGGAGCACGGTCGAGCTCTGGAAGTCGCGCCTGCAGCAGATCTTCGTCGCCTACCTGCGGTCGAACCCCGACGTCAACCACGTGCGCTACATCGGTGTCGCCGAGCGCGGGCGCGAGCTGGTGCGCGTCGAGCGTCGCGGGGACTCCATCGCGATCGTCGCCGACGAGCACCTGCAAGAGAAGGCCGCGCGCCCGTACTTCCAGGAAGCGCTCTCGACTCCGCCCGGCACGCAGTACATCTCGTGTCTCGACCTGAACCGCGAGCTCGGCGCGATCGAGACCCCCCACGTGCCGACCATCCGGGTCGCCGCGGCGGTCCACGACCTTCGCGGGCAACCGTTTGGCTTCGTGATCCAGAACGTCGACTTCCGCGCCATCCTCTCCGCGATCGCGGCGCGCGTCTCTGGAACCCGGCGGCTCTACCTCCTCAACAGCGAGGGCGATTACCTGCTGCACCCCGACCCCTCCCGGATGTTCGCCTTCGATCTGGGCGAGCCGTATCGCTGGCAGGACGAGCACCGCCCGATCGAGGCCGGGGAGACGCGCGCCATCCTGCCGTTCGAGACGGCCTCAGGGGTGGTGTACGCCGCGACCCGCGACGTGCGCTACGGTCCCGCGCCGCATGCCTACCTGCGGGTCGCCGTCACCGAGCAGGAGGCGTCGCTCCAGGCGCAGGTGGGCAGGAACCTCGCCGAGATGGCCGGACTGCTCGCGCTGCTCGGAGGCATCGCGCTGATCCTCCTGCGCCTGTACTGGGTGTCGGTGCAGCGCAGGCTGCAGTTCCTCGCGGAACAGCACCGCCTGGCGGCGATCGTCGACCACTCGAGCGACGCGATCATCGGCCTGCGGCCGCACGGTACGGTCAAGAGCTGGAACCGCGCCGCCGCGGAGCTCTTCCGCCAGCCCGCGGACCAGGCGCTCGGTCAGGACTTCGCCAGCCTGGCCTGCCGCGGCAACGCCCGCGAAACACTGCGCACCGCGTTGTTGAGCACGGGAGGCGAAAGCGGCGAGGCCCTCGAGCTGGAGATGCACCGCAGCGACGGGACCACCCTCGAGGCCTCGGTCACCGTATCGCCGATCCGCGCCGTGCAGGAGAGCGCCCGCGGGATCGCCGTGATCGCACGGGACATCAGCGTGCAGAAACGCGCCGAGGCCGCGATCCGCAAACTGAACGAGAACCTGGAGCAACAGGTCCGGGCGCGCACGGCGCAGCTCGAAGAGGTGTCCGCGTTGCAGCGGACGATCCTCCGTCACGCCGGCTACGCGATCTTCGTCACCGACGAGCGTGGAGTCTTCACGCACTTCAACCAGGCCGCCGAGTCCTTGTTCGGTCGCGCCGCCGACGAGCTGATTGGGACCGCGACGCCCCTCGACTTCCGTTGGGCCCAGGCAGAGAGCGGGGACGTCCACGCCTTCGCCGACTTCTCCCGCTTCGTCGAGACGATGGAGACCTCTTCCGACGTCGGCGCCGCCCATATCCTCCTGCGACGGGACGTGCGCGTCCCGATCGAGCTGACCTTCAGCGCGCTGACCAGCACGGCCCGCGGTGTGATCGGCTACGTGGGCAGCGCGTTCGACCAGACAGCGACCCAGGCCCGCGAGCGCGCCCTGCTCGACGCGCGGCAGAAAGCAGAGTCGTCGAGCCGCGCAAAGGGACGCTTCCTCGCCAACATGAGCCACGAGATCCGCACCCCGATCAACGGGGTGCTCGGCATGCTGCAGTTGCTCGAGGGCACGCCGCTGCGCGAGGCGCAGTCCAGCTATGTCGAGAACGCGATCTCGGCCGCGCGCACTCTCCTTCGTCTGCTCGACGAGGTCCTCGACTACTCGAAGATCGAAGCCGGGAAGCTCCAGCTCGTCGACGCGCCATTCGATCTGGACGAGCTGCTCAGCGAGCTGACACCGATCCTGTCTGCCGCGGTCGCTGCGAAGGACATCACCCTGCTGTACGAGGTCGATCCCGTGCTGCCCCGGCGTCTGCTCGGCGACGCGATGCGCCTGCAGCAGATCCTGCTCAACCTCTGCAGCAACGCCGCGCGGTTCACCGGCGCGGGGTGCATCGCGGTACGCGCTCGCCAGATCGCGGCCCACAGAGACGCGATCCGGGTCGAGATCAGCGTCAGCGACACCGGAATCGGCATGACCCCGGAACAGTGCGAGCGCATCTTCGACGGCTTCACCCAGGCCGACGTCGCGACCGCTCATGAGTACGGCGGCACCGGCCTGGGCCTCGCAATCTGCAGGCGCCTGGTCGGGCTGATGGGCGGAACGGGTCCGGATGTCGACAGCGCCCCCGGCCGAGGCAGCACCTTCTCCTTCGCGGTCCAGCTCGGGCGGGTGCACGACGAAGACCAGGCCGTGCCCGAAGCGATCGCCGGGCTGCGGGTGCTGCTTCCGGCGTGCGATCCGAGACTGCGGGACTCGCTACGCTGCGTCGGATCCTCTCTCCACTGGCAACTCGAGGAGGTCGCCGACCGCTCGGCGGCAGAGCGGGCGCTGCGCGAGGCGGCTGCCCGCAACGAGAGCTTCGCGCTCGTGATCCTCGACGGCACGACCGCGGCGGATCCGGCCTCCTTGTCCCCTTCCGTCGCCACGCTGGACGCCGCCATCAGGCCGCGCGTCCTTCTCCTGACCCGGCACGTCGCGTGGCAACGAACGGCGTTGCCGCCAGGCGTCACCGCGAGCCTGGTCGTACCCTTCACACGCAGCTGCGTGATCGACGCGCTCTCCACGGAGCACGCGACGACGCGAGGGATGCCGCGGGAAGGAAGCCGGCTCGCGGGGATCGCGGTCCTGGTTGCCGAGGACAACCCGATCAACC
>JAUIEM010000009.1 GCA_030428695.1 bacterium | reverse complement strand
GCCGACGAGGGGCCAAGCCGAGTGCCATCGCCGGCGGCCGGCCATGTCGTGCGCGTGGAGCTGACCGACATCGAGACCGGCGTGGAGGAGACCTCGGTGCTCCGGCTCGAGTTGCCCTCCGACCTCGACGCCATCACCCCGGAGATGTGCACCGTCGATTCGCCGATGGGCAGGGCCCTGGTCGGGGCCGAGCGCGGTAGCGTCATCGAGTTCCAGACGAACACGGGCCCGCGCAGGTTGCGGGTCGGCCATGTGTCGAGCCCTTCTCCCGGCTAGCGTTTGACGATCTTGACCAGGGCCTGGACGCGGTCGAGCTCGTCTTTGGCGAGCTTGATGCCCACCTGTCCGGCCTCGTCCTCTACTGCGATCTGCAGTCCCTCTCCGACCGCGGTCAGCAGCGCTCCGACGAGGTCAGTATTCAGGGCGGTCTGGGCGGTAAGGTTGCCCAGCTGCAGCCAGCCCTTGAGATCCGCCGCCTCGTCCCGGTCGAAGACACCCTCGTCGACCATCACGTCGATGGTCGAGGCGAGCGCTCTGGCGAGGAAGTCCACCGCGTGGCCGACGTTGCGGACTACGCAGGCGGTCTGCATGCCGGGGGTGAAACAGACCAGCGCCGTAGTCGTGCCGGCGAGCGCGTTCTGCCCGATCCAGGGCCGCCACATACGTTGCACGCCCGCCCCCAGGCGTGCCGTCGTCAGGCCCTCGAGGAAGCGCCGGAAGAGACCCGGGTCGCTGACCTCCAGAGCCGCCTGCTGCGCGACGACAAGCCGGTAGCCGGCGTCTTCCGGCAGAACCAGGATGGTGGCGGCCGCCCTGTCGGCACCGTCGACGAAGGAGACCGTGAAGGCCTCGGGTCCCCCGACCTGGCCGAGGACGACGACGCCGGGGGCGACTGTCGTCGAGTGTCCCCGCAGCCCGTTTTCGAGGCCGACTTCCGCGGCCTCGGCCAGCACCGTGACCTCGATGTCCTCGCCGCGCCGCAGGAGCTGGCCGTCCTGGGGGAAGAGGAGCGACAGCTCGCCCGCGGTTGCGGGGGCGAGGAGCGCGCTGAGCATGAAGGAGAGCGAGAGCATCTTCATCGGTAATCTCCGCGGAAGTTGGTGCCGAACCGACGGACGGGGAGCGGGGGACATTCAGTCTTCATGCGAGGCACCCGCCCCTATCGGCTGAAGCCCGCCTGCTCCAGGAAGAAGCGCACGGGCAGCTCGAGGGCGTGGATGGCCGCGGCGGCCCCGGCCGGCTCGGCGTCGGTCAGAGCCTGACGGAGCTTCGGGCCCATCCTCGCGCACCACGCGGCGCGATGTTCCGCGAACCCCGCCCACCACAGATGGAGGAAGGTACGGTGCACGGTGTCCTGCAGCGCTCGCGGATCGCTCGCCAGCGCCGCGGCAGCCGGGTCCCAGCCGGTGATCCGTGCCTGCTGCGCTGCCAGCTGCGGATGCGGGACCGCGGGGTTGAGCCCGCTGGTCCAGGCGCGGAAGAAGGACGCGAGGCGGTCGTCGGGGACGAGCTCCCGCCTTTGAGGGGGTCCTACGGGCGGAATGTCGACCTCGAAGCCCCCCTGTCCATCCTTCTTGAACCATGAGAGCAGACCGCGATGGTTGAACGCGAGCCACTGGCCGAGGTTCGCGTCCGTCTGGGGGTCCAGCGCCAGGGAGCGGGTGTCCTGCAGCATCGCGTAGGCGTGGCTCAGCCCGAGGTAGTAGTCATGGTGCGCGGGGATGCGCCACATGTTCCGTCCGCGGGGGGTCGCGAGAAGACTGTCGGTAGAGTAGTGCAACAAACCCGTCCCACAGGTCTCCGCCAGGCCGGCGTAGGCGTCGTCGCCGGCGTGGGCGACGGTGCCACGGAGCAGGGCCCAGAGAGGAAGGGCCTGCCCGAAGGCGGGGTGCAGTTCGAAATCCGGATCCCAGGGCGACCGCTCGCCGAGAGGCTCGCGGGCCGCCAGACGCATCGCATCGAGGAAGCCAGCGAGGGCCGGACCGTGCTCGCTCGCCAGCCGGTGTCCGCGCTCGAGCAAGGCGAGCGTCGCCAGGCCCGCGACCTGGTGGGAGTCGAAGCAGTCCTCGGAGCCCGCGGGCCAGAGCCCCGTGTCCAGCCGGG
The DNA here is from genome assembly GCA_030428695.1 of bacterium. Next base: position 44,763 of record JAUIEM010000009.1, on the reverse strand, counting down.
AGGCGGCGACCCCCTCGAGGGCCTTGTCGATGGCGACGGAGAGGGCCTGCTGGTCGGCGAGTCCGGCGCTTCCCCAGAGCTTCCACGCCTGGTCGAGGGCGGACTCCCACAGGCTGAGGCCCGGGGCGCCGGACGGGATCGGCGCGGGATCGGCCGGAACGTCGTGGGCGGTCCAGCCGAAGCTGCGCCCGTCGACGCGCACGCTGCCGTCATTCTCGCAGCGGATCTCGAGGACGGGTCGCCAGCCGCCCCGGCCGAGGGAGTCCGCCTCGAACCAGCCGCCGATCCGTTGTCCAGCGCCGACCGTGCGATCCTCGCCGTGGACGCGGAGGGTCATCCGCATCCGGGTCTCCTCCAGCAGTCCCCGCAACCTGGCGAGACGGTCCGCGGCCGCCCCCCGGGCGGCGCCCTGCTCGCGCCGGGCGGCGTGCGTCAGCAGCCGGTCGAACGCCAGCGGCCGCGGGTCGGAGCCCACGGCGCCGAGGTAGGGCGCCAGGTCCAGCTCGGCCCCATGCCAGCGCTGCTCGCGAGCCTGGAGCACGAGCTCTTCCGCCCAGCGCAGGCGCGCGGTGCGGAGCTGGTCGACGGAGGCGCCGGCGCCGAGCAGCTCCTGCTCCGTGGCGCGCCAGGCCTGGCGCGCTGTGGACAGGCCCGCGCGGAAGGCGAGGTAGCCTGCCGCGACGCGCTCGACCTCCGCACCGAAGGAGGCGGCGCTCAGGTCACCCGCGTCCAGCGCGGGCAGCAACGCGTAGGCTTCCTGCTCGACCGGATGGTCGGTGGGCGGAGCGATGAGCCGCAGCTGCACGATCCAGGTCGCGCCCGGGCTGAGGCGGGGGGCGCGAAACACCACCGTCGCGCTGTCCGCGCGCAGCGTGAAGTCCTGGAAGACGTCGCCGAGACCGACGACAACGCCGTCGACCGGGTCGAATAGACGCACGGCGACGTGGGTCGGGGTGTCGACCTGGAGCTCGAGCTGCAGCGCGTCGTCCTGCGCGAGCGCCGGGAGCGCGAGACAGGCGAGGAGGAGAAGGCGAGGGCGATCACACATCGAAGGACTCCTTCGCTAACGGGAGAGGACACGCGGGAGGCGTGAAGAGGAGCGGCTCGCGGCGGCGATGAACGGCCCCCGCATCAGTCTTCCGCCGGCAGGTCCGCACGCAACAGGAGCTGCGCGGCGGCGGGTGCGACGGCGCCGGAGCGGCGCAGGATCAGCCCGGCGGTGTCGGCCCCAGGCAAGGTGAAGCCGCCGTACTCCAGCAGCTCCGGGTCGATGCTGGCCCGAACGACCTCGGTCAGCGCGCGCTGCCCGTGCACGGGGTCCGCAAGCCAACCGCTGATGCGCACGGTCTGCCAATCCGGCGGGAGCGAGGCGAGCGTCAAGCGCAGGATGCAACCGCGCGCCTGGACGCCACGCAGCATGCAGTAGATGAAGCGGGCGGGGGCGCGCGCCGACAGCTCCTGTACACGGTGGGTGGGGATACGGCCGCGCGGCACGGGATAGGCCGCCATGCCCCGAACCGTGCTGAGGGGCCCGTCGGGCAGCGAGGCGTCGGGGCTGTCGGGGAGGAGCAGCTCGAGCTGTGCGAGGCCTTCGCCTTCGGAGGGGGCATCGACCTCGACGGAGGCGGTGAGGATGACGTAGCGCTGGCGCAGGAGCGCGGTGGCGCTGCGTTGGGCGAAGGTCGAGACCAGGATGCTGATCAGCAGGATCGCCCCCAACCCGCAGCTGAGGACGTCGAGGAAGGACATCGAAAAGATCTGTAACGAGCGGCGCGGCACCGGCATCAGTGACCTCCCAGGCCGTGGTCGGCCAGCAGCCGAGGCAGTGGGCTGAGCAGGGTCAGCACGGCCAGGGCGTCCTCGTGCAGGTCGCCCGCGCCCGGATCCGCGCGCAGCACTTCCCAACAGGCCCGGTACCAGCGGTCGCGCAAGACGGCCATGTCCGCACGTCGTTCGAGCAGGGCGCTGGTCATCGCCATCCCGTAACGTGCCCGGGGGCTGCGGATGTGGGGGGCGCGCAGCCAGCTCTGCGTGAGCCGCGCGAGGGAGGCCGGAGGCACCTCGGCCAGCGGGGTCTCCGGATGCATGCTGCGGGCGAGGAGGCAGCCGGCCAGCCGGTGGACGCTGGTGTCATCGCCTTCGTGCACGCCCAGGCTGCGATCGTAGCCGCCGCTGCTCTCGACGAAGGCCCCGGCGATGCCGAGCGTGATCGAGCGCGTCTCCTCCGTGAGCCGCGGATCGAACCGGGCGGGGATGCGCCCGAGCACGGTCATCAGGAAAGCCGAGCTGTTGACGTCCCCGAGCGCCGGCCGCGAGGGCTGCACGAACAGACCAGCCTGACGCGGCGCGGCCCACACCGCCTCCAGACCCCGGGCGAGGTCGTCGCGGGCCGGGTCGCGCCGCGCTTCGGGGAGCGCCGTCAGCGCGCCCACGTGCAGCCCGTCCAATGCGTAGCCGAGCAGGTACAACCCCGCATCGGAGACCGCTGGCGTGCCGGCGAGGGTCCCGCGCCGTGCCTGATCACCGAGGTACTCGAGCCCGCGCATCAAGTCCGGGCCGCTCGGGCTGCCCAGGGTGCCCGGCGCGAGCCCTCGGGCGGCGAAGGCGCGCAGCACGAGCCCCGTCATGCCCGGCGCCTGGTACGCCTCGTCGTCACAGGCGAAGGACCCGTCGCCCCGCTGGCGCGAGGCCAATGCGACCAGCCGCGCGTCGAGATATGCGCGCAGCTCCTCCGCCTCGCGGCCGGACACACCGTAGAGCTGGTAGACATCCCGCCAGGCTGCGGCCCAGCGTGAGGCCGGCGGAGTCCCGGCAGTCGCCGCAGGCGGCGGGAGCTCTCCTCCCTGCACGAGGCCCGCGGCCTCGGGCCGCACCTCGATCGCGCCCTTGCCGTCGACCTCGATCGTTGCGACCTGCCGCCAGCCGTCGGCCGTCAGATGCTCGGCGGCGGCGAGCTCTTCGATCCGCCACGGCTCCTCGATTCGCGGCGCGCTCCCGGGGGCCGAGAGGGTCAGCCGCAGGGCCAGCGGGCCGCCGGAGGCGAGGGCGAGCTGTTCGCGCACCCAGCGCTCCTGCCAGCCGCGCGTGGCGTCGGCGCCATCGATCAAGGCGAGCAGCGCGCCTTCGAAGCTCGCCGCGTGCAGCGTGTCGTCGACCACATGCCGGGTCCACCAGTCCGTGCCGGGGTAGACGGCTCCGCGCGCGACGCCGCGTCCGTGGAAGTCGAGGGCCCAGCGCCAGCGCTCCTCGTACAGCCGGGCGAGGGGCCAGCGCTCAGCCCGGGCTTCCTCTTCGGTGGCGAGCCAGGCCCGACGTGCCGTGCGCAGCTCGTCGACGAAGGCGAGGTAGTCGCGGCTCCTCGCCTCGACCGTCGCGAGGAACCCGGCGCGCGCCAGCGTCCCGCCATGGTACCGCTCCCAGTCGTCCCGCAGGGCCTGGCACAAGGCATGGAAGGGCCCGCGGGCGGCCTCGCCGATCGGGTCGAAGGGGGCGAGGCGGATCGCGACCCGCCAGCGGCTGCGGGGGGGCAACGACGGGGCCAGCCAGACCGCACTGCGGCTGACAGCGGACCAGTCCTCGCCAGGTGTGCCAGAAGCGCGAACGACCTTCCAGCCGGCGACGGCGCTGTGGGCGCTATCACCAGGAGGCAGCGGGAACTCGAGGCTGCCGTCAGCGCTGCGGATCCGGAGCTGCAGCCGGCCTGGTCCCGCCCCTCGTGGCGGTGCGTCGCCCTTCATCGAGAGCGACAGCAGCACGGGCTCCAGCGCGGCCTCGGCGTTCTGCTGCGGGACCCGGCTCATGCGCAGGACGAAGAGGATCATCAGGATCAGCGCGCAGCCCATTCCCGACGCGAAGAGGTCCATGAAGGCGACGAGGTTCTCGCGCGGGATCTGTTTCTTGCGGCGTGCCATCGCGTCCCTCAGCTCAGGGCCAGGATGGTCAGAGCGGCGACCAGGAGCACCCCGAGCACCCCCGCGGCGACCCACCAACGGAAGCGGGGGACGCGCAACAGGCGGCGCGAGCGGTCGCTCTTCTGCGATTCCTCCCAGCCCTCACGCGACAGCACCGTGCGCCGCGCGCGCAGGCTGTCGAGCACGTAGCGGTAGTAGCGCGCGCGTTGCTCGACGGCCGTGGAGTTCCTCTTCTGCAGCCAGCCGAGCAGAGCGGTGCAGCGCTCGACCGAGGGCCGCGCCGCCTCGAAGTAGTTCTCGAGGAAGTCGATGTAGCCCGCGTCGGTCAGCGTGTCGAGCCTGATTTTGCGCGGCTCTCCGCCGAGGTCGCGCGCTTCGGGCTCGAGCTCGCGGCGCAGGGAGACCAGCAGCGTGCTCTCTGCCCCCGCCTGGTCGAAACGCAGGAGCTCGCACTCGACGCGGCGGAGGCCCGCGTCGTCTTCCTCGAGGGCGATGCTCAACGCGCGGGGCTGGCGGCGGAGCGCGAAGATCACTCCGTCGCGGAGCGCGTCGTGGACACGCAGCACGACGCTCTCTTCTTTCCGCTGCAGCCAGTGGAAAGCGAGCATCAGGAGGATGCTGGCGAGCAGCGCGACCAGCGTCGTGTCGAACGCGACCCCGAGCTTGGCGATCACCGACTGCAGGGCGGCGCTGCTGTCCGCCGAGAGGTCGGCGAGCTTGTTCGCGCGCAGCAGCGCGTCGCCGATGCCGAGCACCGTGCCGATGAAGCCGATCGACGGGATGCACCACGTCAGGTAGCGGAGCATGTTGTGCTCCGAGACCATCAGGTCGAGCTGCCGGTCCATCGTCTCGCGGGCCTCGCCAGCGGCCGTGTTGAGGTTGTGCTCACCGCGGAAGGCGGTCAGGACGTGGTAGAGCATCGCGTGGGCCAGATTGCCGGCGAAGCCGTGACGGCGCCGTTCACGGTCGAGCTCGCTCCAGCGGACGGTCACTGCGATCGGGTCGAGGACGCGCTCCTGACCGTCGCCCGTGAGCTGCAGGTCGTCGAGGGTCTCGTCGAGCTGGCGCAGCGGTCGCTTGACCTTGTCGAGCCAGCGAAATCCGATCAGCCAGACGCCGAGCAGGAAGGCGATCAGGGTGCAGAGCTGGATCGCCCCGTTTGCACGCGCGACCGCGGTGCTGGTCGGGTCGTTGCTCAACTCTTCGAGCTCGGCGACCAGCAAGCGCGCGAGGGGACTGAGGGTGCGCGAGGCCGGCTCCCGGCTGAGGGTGGCGAGCATCGGCTGGAGCTGGTCGCGGCTCGGCAGCCCGCCGATGTCGCGGGCGAGGATGCTTCGCTGGGCCTGGTTCATGCCTGGCAAGGAGTTGCTCGGCCGCGGGATGACCCGGAAGGCGATGCCGTGCAGCGCCTGCAGCTCCTCCAGCATTGCGGCATCCGAGCGGGCGAGCAGGGTCCGCAGCGCGAGCTCCGGTTCCAGGCCGCGCAGGCTGGGAAGCTCCTTGACCAGGGCCTGCAGGTCGGGATCCTCGGCGAGGAGCTGGTCGGCGGCGTCGGCCTCCCAGGCCTCGGGGGAGCCGGATCGTGGCAGCCGACCGAAGCGCTGCACGTACGCCTCGCGGAAGATCGAGCGGGCCTCCCGCCGTTCGCGCAGGGCCGCCTTGGACCAGTAGCCGGAGAGGAACAGGTTGTTCGCCAGCGAGAAGAGCCCGCATGCCATCACCACGGCGGCGACAAGCAAGGTGCCCCACGCGCGCCCTGCGAGGCTGAGCCCGAGAAAGCCCGCACCTGCGAGCCCGAGCAGCGCCGCTGCCACCAACACGACCAGGAGCTGGGGCGCGTCCTGGCTGCGGAGGTCCTTCTGCGTGCGCCAATCGAGCTGGTCGAGGCGTGACTCAGCCGCCGCCCCGGGCCCGACGGCCTCGCCCGAGGCTTCCCCCGCACGCGACACGGCGAGGAACAGGCTCTGGCCGGACTCGTGCACCAGGAGGCCGGTGTCAGTGGCCGCCGCCTCCCTGATCTCACGGTGCAGCCGGAGGATCTGCAGGTTGTCCGCGATCAGCAGGCCAGAGCAGAGCAGGCCCGCCGCGAACAGGAAGAAGATCACAAAGCGTGCGACGCGCATCGGGTCCTCCGTCAGGGAAACATCAGCTCGGGAGCGACGCCGTGGTCCTCCCACACAGGAAATCTGCGCGTATCGTGGCCGACCCACGCGTCGAACACCGCGGGGGTCTCCAACGTCGTGGGCATCGAGCTCCACAGCCCGGGATCCAGCCGTTCCCGGGCCTGGGCCCAGACCGCAGCGAGCGCGGCATGCGGCGCTTCGTGGACCCGTGCCTGGTCGTCTTCGACCCGGACGAGGCGCACACGGTCGGTGTGGGTCAACACCAGGCTGGTGTCGGCGTCCAGGTTCGCGGCCCGCAGGTTCCAGCCCTGCTCGAGCCGTGGGCCGAGGGCGAGCGCCAGGCCCGCTTCGGCCTGGAACAGCGCCTGTTGGCTCGCGCCGCTGAGGTCTCCGCAGGAGCTGAAGGTCGCCTCTCCCGGGCGCAGGCGGGAGAGAGCGTAGCGTGCCTGGTCGGCGTCCCAGCAGGAAGCGATGCCGGAGAGCCCCGCGCTGGAGAGCTCGAGCCGCAGCTGTCGGGCGAGCGCCGCGGGCTGGAGCGGGAGCCCCGGGCTGAGCTCCGCCAGAGCGCGCAGGCCGGGGTCGAGCGCATCCCCGGCGTGCGGCGCGGCGTCTCCGCCGAGGGCGAGCTGCCGGGCGCGGAGGTCGTTCTCCCCCACCCAGTACAGCGTGCGGGACGCCGTGTCCGCGAGGAACCAGTGCTCGCGCGCCCCGCTCTCGAGGTGGGCGATTAGCTCGAGCCGTGGGTGGGCCTGAAGGAGGTCGAGGAGCGTGTTCTGGGCGGCGCCCAGCAGACCCCGCCCGCCGCTCGCCGGGCCGGAGTCCGGGCGCGCTGGCGCCGTCTGGTCGCCGGTCCCGGCGTCGAGGCCGAGGGCGGCGCGGTCGAGGGCGAGCGGCTCCTGGCCTTCGGCGTCGACCCGCAGCAGCCCGCCCGCGGCGTCGGCGACGATCACCGACGGCCGGCTCCGGTCCCCGAAGTAGGCGAGCACTTGCATGCCGTCGGTCAGGACCGGCTCGACGATCGCGATCGTCCGGCCTCCGTATCGCGCGAACAGCCTGCCTTCGGTGTCCCGCAGCCAGGTGTACCCGTGCCCCCCTTCGACGCCCGCGACCTGCGTGGGCTGCAGGCCCGTCGTCGGAGCAGGAACGTCGCCGCGAGCCGTTGCGTCCGACGGGCCGCTGGCGTCGGGCGTGGTCGGGCTGTCGGGGCGCGCCGTGTCGGTGCCGGCCGCGGGGCCGGTCCCGTCGGGAGCGGGGACCGGACCTTCGGGAGACGCGTCAGCGTTGGGGTCCGTGGCGGGGCTGGCGGCGTCGGGAGAATCGTGGCGCTCGCCCGCGCCGTCGGGCAACGTGGCGTCAGGTGCTGGGCTGGCGGAATCGGGATCGGAATCGGAATCAGAATCGGAATCAGAATCAGAATCGGAATCAGAATCGGAATCGGAATCAGAATCGGAATCAGAATCAGAATCGGAATCGGAATCAGAATCGGAATCGGAATCAGAATCGGAATCAGAATCAGAATCGGAATCGGAATCGGAATCGGAATCGCCGCCAGCCCCCGGGATGGTGGCGGAGTCCCCCGTCGAGTTGCCATGGGGGGCGCCGGGCCCACGCTGGCTCCCGTCACCGCTGCCGCCGCCGCTCCCTCCGCCGCCGCCACCGCCCCTGCCGAAGCCCTTGCCGGTCAGGAGCAAGGCGGCGCCGACGAGCGGGTTGGTCGCGAAGGCGATGCAGGTGACGGTGATCCGTTTGATCCGCTCCCTTCGCTCGCGCTTCTTCCTCCGCGCCTCCTCGCGCTGCCGCTCCGCCTCGGCCGCCGCGCTGCGCGCTCGCTCTCGCTGCGCGGCGGCCTCCCGTTCGCGCTCGGTTGCCTCCTCTTCCCGCTGCCTGGCCTCCTCCTGCCGCCCCCGCTCGCGCTCGCGTTCGGCGACGGCGCGCAAGGAATCGGCGCGCTGCTCGTTGCGCCGCGCGGCGACGTGAAGGCTGTCCGCCCGGGCCTGGGCCCGGCGGGCACGACGATCCGCACGGGCGGCCTGCACGCGCAGCGACTCCGCCTCGACCACGCCGCGGGTCACGACCCGGACGCTCTCGAGCAGCTCGTCCTCCCCGACCGCGCCGTCCCGCACGCGTCGCCGCAGCGCGGCGGCACGGCGCAGCACCTCACGGTCGACCGTTATCGTGCTCTGGACCTGGAGGGTCTCGGTTGTGCCCCGCGCGGGGGCCGGCACTGGCTCGTCGAAGGCGCCGAGATCGCCGAACGCGGCGAGGAAGTCCTCCGAAAAGCCTCCGAGCTCCTGCTCCGTCGCTGGCTGTTCCTGGACCGCGAGGCTGTCCAGGCGCTGGCTGAGCCGCTCGATCGCGGCGACCTCCGCGCTGTCGTAGCCCGCCTCGCCACGCGCCGCGGCCTCCCGCAGGACGGTCAGGCCGTCCCCCTGGTAGAGCCGCAGCTCCTCTTCCTCGACACCGGCGGCCGCCGCGAGCTCGACGACGGCGCGTCGGGCCTCCAACACGAACGCGTTTCGACACAACAGCGCGCAGGCGCACAAGAGAGCGAGCAGACCGCCGCCCCAAAGCACGCGGCGCAGCCGCGCCAGACGCGGCCGCTCGAGGTGGGAGCGGAGGGCGAGGCGGGCCCGTCGCCGGGTGCTCGCGGTCTCGAGCACGACGCGCAAGGGGCCGGGTGTGCAGGTCGCGGCGAGGGCGGGACCGACCTGCTCGGCAGCCCAGGTCCGGGGAAGCCCGAGCTCACGGGAGAGGACCGGCTCCCACAGCTCGCCGTAGGCGCGGGAAAGACTGGTGCAGAGCGGGCCGTCGCTCTTCCGCTCCGGGCCCTTGAGCTGTGCGATCTCCGCCTCGACCGGCGTCGAGCGCCTGTGGGCCGCGAGCAACCACGCCGTAGCATGCAGGGCGAGCATCGGGAGCAGTAGCAGCGCGCCCCAACTGACGGCCGCGCTGAGCCAGGCCGTGTGTGCCGGAGGCAGGTACAGGAAGCTGCCGAGCACGTCGGCGAGGTGGCGGGCTCCGGCCAGGCTCGTCCAGAGCTCGGGCGGAGGCTGGTAGCCGAGCGCGGCGGCAGCCAGGCAGAGCGCGCCGAGCAGGGCGGCCCCTGCGCCGGCCAGGCTCTGCGTCCGGAGCATCCTCCGGCGCGCGAGCTCGGGCTGGACGATCAGGCCCCGGACACGCTCCAGGATAGGCTCAGTCATTGGTGAACTCCCGCGGGTGGGGCAGGCTACCCGGGGGGGCGCTGACAGGCGGTCCGACCATCACATCCTCGACCAGAGGTTCTATCGCGCCGACCTCGAAGCCGCCGGAGGCTCCCCCGACCTCCTGCTGGACCCGGTTGCCCGCGGCGTCGACGACCCGACGGGCGTTGCCGTCGCTGGTCTCCTCGACCAGTAACACTTTGCCGTCGTTCGGCACGAGCGCGATGAGGGTGCCGTCGGCGCCTTCAGTGACCAGGGTGCCGTCCTCGGCGTGCAGGACCACCCCGCCGCCCCCCTCGTCGGCGAGGAACTTCAGGCCCAGGGCGGTCACGTCCCGGTCGAGCAGCGCAGCCAGGATCTTTTCCTTGGTGATGCCTTCGAGGTTCTCGGCGCTGATCGCGAGGTTCTGGTTCAGGACGCAGAGCTCGAGGCGGGCGACACGCGGTCCGGCGGTCAGCGCGGCCCCGACCACATGCAGCTCCTTGCCAAACGCGTCGAGGCTGAAACCGACCCGGGCGGTCAGCGTCGAGCGCCCGGGGTCGCGGAGGTCCATGTGCACGGACGCGCCCGCGCGGGCGCTGAGAATCTCGAGGTCGGCCTGCGCCCGCAACTCCTCCGCGGAGATCTCGAGCTCGGCCCGCGTGAGACGGGCGCCGAAGGCGTGCAGTGTGGCGTCGCCCCGCAGCGTGCGCTCGTCGAAATCCACGCGCAGGCGCCCGTCGAGCCGCAACCGGTCGGTCAGGCTGTAGCGCAACGAGGCGCGCAGCTCGCGCCGCGGGAAGTCGAGCTCTGCACGGGTCGTCCCGAGGGGGAGCGCGCTGAAGGCGCGCAGGTCGCCGTCGGCGCGGATCACGAAGGGTCCTTCGAGGGGGATGGTGACCGAGCCGTCGATGTGCAGCAGCTTCTCCGACTGTGGCGGCGCGAGCGTCAGGAGGGCGCCGATCAGCAGCGAGCGGCGTCCGATCTCGGCGTAGGGGTCGCTCAGGGCGAAGCAGGGCGGGATGACGACGTGGACCCCCGCCGCCTCGAGCCGCGCGGGCAGCTCGAGCTCGACCCCCGTCCGGTCGATGCGGAGTCCGACGGAGAAGGCGACGAGGTCCTCGATGCTACCACCCGCCACGACCCGCACACCGGCCAGGCGACCTCCCTCGACCAGCGGCTGGATGTCCTTGACGTAGGCCAGTCCCGGGACCGCGCTCAGGCCAGAGAGTACGTGCTCGAGACCGCGCAGGGTGATCTTCGTCGTCTCGAGGACCCGCGGCGTGAGCCCGTCGAACGCGAGGCCCTCGAAGTCGACGCCGACCGGTCCGTAGAGGACGGCCGAGCCGTCGATGACCAGGCCGCGGAGGTCATCCCTGACGACGACCGCGCTCACGCGCAGCTCGCCCCCGCCCGGCAGAGCGAGGGACCGGTCGCGCAGGCTGCCGGCGAGCTGCTCGAGGGCGAGCCGGATGACGAGCCGCTCATCGAAGCCGTGCAGTTTTCCGTGCTCGTCGATGGTGATGCTGAACCGGCTCGGCGGGCAGTTGCGTAGCTGGATGGCGAGCTCGACGACCAGGCCGCCTCGCTCGTGACGCAGCCCCTCGAAGCGGACCAGCCCGTCGGGCACCAGCTTCCGCAGCTGCGCCGCGATGAGCTCCGCGGCGCTCGCCCACAAGGTGTCGGTGTCGACGTGGATCCCCGCGCCGTCGACGCGGCCGCGGACCACGATCTCCCCGAGTGCCTCGATGCGTGCGCGGATCTCGAGCTCAATACCTGTCGCGTCCGCCGTCGCGCTCATGACATGGAGCTGCAGGGGCAGCCCGGGAAGGATGAGCGAGCGATCGGTGAGCTCCGCCGCGGCGGTCGCCCAGAGGGAGCCCGTCAGCGATTCCAGGTCGGCGTCCCAGGAGCAGCCATCCGCGTCGACACTCAGGCGTCCCAGGCCCAAGAAGATCTCGAGGCCGGGAGGACGCACCGCGACATCGAAGGCGAGCCCGGCGCGCAGAATCCGCACGTCCAGCCGAAGGCACTCCGCGGCCGGGCAGGGGACGCCGAGCTCGCTGAGCCACATCCGCACCGCCTCCGGGTCGTCGAAGCCGACCGAGGGGTGGCCGTCGCGTGGGAAGCGCAGGGTCGCGCTGCCGAGCGGGCTGCCGAGGGCGTCGATGGCGACCCGCACCTCCCGTGCATCAGGCGCAACGGCGAGGACCTCGCAGCGAAGTGCCGGACCGGGCTGCACGACCGCACCCTCGGTCCAGCGCGCGAAGCTGTCGAGTGCCGCTTCGGCGGCCCCTCGAAGAAGAGCCTCGAGGTCGGGGAGGCGGCCGAGCCGGAATCCGTCCCGGTCGAGCCGGTTGTCGGGAACCGTCAGCACCGCGCCCTCGGCTTCCACCTCGAGGTCGAACAGCAGCGCGGGGTCTTCCCAACCTCCGGTGGCCTCGCAGCGCAGTCCGGTGGCTCGCAGCTCCAGCGCGCCAAAGCGCAGCCGCAGCCTGTCCTCCAGCACCTGCGCCCAGGCTCGAGCGTCGAAGCGGGCCGGACCGGGACGCAGCCCGTCGCGCAGGTCGAAGCGGGCCTCGTCGAAGTGCAGCCGTGCGCCGAAGGCCTCGAGGCTACAGGTCAGACCCAGCGTGCCGTTCACCGGCGGGGTCTTGTCGACGCGCACGGTCCACGCGCCGAGACGGCGTTCGATGGGCTTCTGCCAGTGGGCGTCGATGCTCGCCACGATCACGGGCGAGAGGGTCTCGGGACGCAGCAGCTCGGGGAGCAGCCGCAGGTCGTCCAGCCGGAAGCTGCCGAGGCCGTCGGTCTCGAGGGCAAGGTCGATGCTCGGCCCTCCGTCGGCGTGCCAGGCGACGTCCTCAATCGCCAACCGCCAACCTGGACCCCGCAGGGACTCCTCGAGCAGAGCGCGCCCTGCGCCGCTCAGCGCGACCGTTCCTGCCCACTGGACCTCGCCATCGACAAAGCGTGCGTCGCGGATCGTGAGGAGCGGCCGCGTGTCGAGCAGGACGGTCCCGTCGATGGAGAGCGCGTCCCCGTTGCGCTGCCAGCGGTCGACCCGCACGGGCCAGTCGCCGCAGGACTGCCGCAGCAGGCGGGCAACCTCCGCGAGCACGAGCTCTTCCCCGCCCTCGACATGGATGCCGAGGTTGTCGACGCTGAGGAACAGACGACGCTCCCCGATTCCCACTTCACAGCGCAGCCGCGGCCGTTCGCCGTCGAGGTCGACGGTGACCGCTCCCAAGGACAGGGCGCCCTCGAGCGAGACGCCCGCCAACAGACTGCGCAGCCGACCTTCCACCCACGACCGCGGACCGTCCCCTCGCCAACGCACCAGCGGGCGACCCTTGTCGAAGCGTAGCCACAGGTCGAGGCTATCGCCGAGCACGTCGAGCTGGGCGGGCCACTCCCGCGTCGGCTCGGGCGCCTCGCCGAGGCGCAGTGCCAGGAATGGTCCGAAGTGCAGGCGGCGCCCCGCGAGCGCCGCAGCGACGGTCGGGAGCAGGTCGGGCCGGCCGTCGAACGGGAGGCGCACGGTCCAGTCGAGCGGCTCGGGGAGCCAGGCACACTCCCATCGCGTTCGCGCCTCCAGCGCCAGGCCTGCCGGATCGAGCGCGAGCTCCCGCAGCGTGAGTCCGGAGGCGTCGAGTCCGAGCGCCGCCAGCGACTCCCGCAGGATCGTCCGTGCGGCGCGCTCTGCCGGCTCTGCGAGCGCGATGCGAGGCTGGCGCTGCAGGACGCTCGCGAGCGCGCGGCGCAGCGCTCCGTCGCTGCCCGCCAGCCAGGTCTCGAGGGCGTCGAGCCGCGCGCGGGACAGGGGGCCCTCCACCTCTAGCACGCCGGTCCGCGCGTCCCAGTGGACGGCGCCGGCGCAGACGGGCGGGACGCGGGGCGCGGACTCCAGCGGAAGCCGAAAACGCTGCGTCCAGGCCGCATCGAGCCGCCATCGCAGCGCGCCGTCGACCAGCGCGGGCGACACTTCCAGTGCGACGGAGTGCCCGAGCAGGTCGAGTGTCAGCCGGCCCCAGAGCTGGCCGTCGCGGACCTGCAGGGCCTCGATCTGGGCGCTGAGGCCGGGAGCGAGCTCGCGCTGTGGGCGCTCCGCGACCAGGGCGGCGAGCCGGGTCTGCAGGTCGAGGGGCGCGACGTCGAGAACTCCCTCGACGCGCGCGAGTGGGTGGTCGGGGACCCGGAGGAGGAGCCCGTCCCCGAGCAGGAGCTCGAGGTCTGCCTGCCATGTGCGCACACCCTCCGCCACGCCGACCCGCAGGCTGTCGATCACCATCGGTACGGCCGGCAGCCCGGCGTGCCTGGCGCGGACAAGAACCTCGTCCAGGGGTGGGGTGGAGAGGGGATCGAAGCCGTCGAGGAGCTTACGGAAGAAAAGCTCGAGGCTCGCCATGCGGAGACGGATGCGCTCCGCGTCCCGATCGACCTGCCCGCTCAGCTCGATCTGGAGGGCCGCGTGCAACAGCGGGCGATGCCGCTCCAACACGTCCGGAAGGGCCGGATCGCGGTCGGTGATCGCGCGCTGCACGCGGCGCAGCGCGAGGACGCTCGCGATCAACCCGGGGCTGGGCCGAAGCCGAACCCGGGCGAGGTTGCGCGCCAGCTCGCGCAGATTCGCCAGGGAGCCCTCGGGCAGCGCGCAGAGGCGTTCGGCCTCGCGCAGGAGGGCTTGATCAGCCGGAGCGTCACGGAGCCGCGAGACGACCTCGAGCAACGAACAGAGCTCCGCGGTGTCGCCGAGCTCGTAGGCCGCGCGCTGGGCAAGGCACGGCGCGCAGCTGAAGAAGAGCAGGCCGGCAGCGAACGCGGACTTCCAACGCATCGGTCGCACCTGGGGATCGAGTAGGAAACAAGCAGGGGGCACTATCGGCCAAGTGGCCAAGTCACGCAACACGAGGGACACACCTTCCGGGGCGGTCGGCACGGGCCGGATTCACTCGACGAGCGACGCAGCAAGCGGCAGGAGGACCAGCGAAACGGGGTGTGACCTGCCCGAAGGTTCGTCTGGTGTACGTGTGTCCGTGAAATGCGGAAACCGTGTTCCGGAAGAGAACGTCGATCCCTCAGTCCGGAAACAGGGGGCTGGGAGTGAACCATCGCTGCAGCTCGATCCACCGCCGCTGGTCGTCGAGGAGATCCTGGAAACCGGCCTCGAGCTCCCGCACCAGACCCCAGTCGTCGAGCTGCTGGGCCTGCGCTGTCAGATCATCTCCGATGGAGCCGAGGCTCGCCCGCACAGTCGCGGCGGTGTCATCGTTCCACCCGGTCTCGAGCCTGCTCCAGATGTCGATGGCCGCGAGCGTCCGCTCCGTCAGTGCAGTGCAGGCCTCTCCCTGTTCCGCAAGAAGCGCGAGATCCTCTTCGCGTCCAGCGAGGTTGTCCTCGACGCTGGAGGACAGCTCCCACACCTCATCGGCGGTCTGCGCGAGGGCATTCCCGAGCAGTCGCAGTCCGCTCTTCCCTGCACGCAAGCTCTCGGCGTCGAGATGGTGTGCCTCCAGCGCGGCGGCGAGCAGGGCATCGATCTCTTCGACGCGGCGGAGCGCGAGCGCGAGCGCTTCCCCGCACATCTTCGCGCGCGTGACGCTCCATCGCAACATGTCCGTGTCGCTGACCAGGCGGATGACATACCGTGGGGTCGAGACGACGTGGCGGGCGGCGAGCACGTGATCGCGTGCGACCGCCCAGTACTCCAGTTGGTCGCCGACGGCTGGCTCGTGCCCTTCCAGCAGGCTGCTGCGTAGGCAGACGGTGGCGAACAGGCTCCGCCCCTCGGGGCCGAGCTCGACACCTGCCTCGCCATCCTTCAACATGGAGACGCGGTAGACGAGGGAGTCCTGGGCCACGGGTGTGCCCCCTCGCCGCAGCGCGAGGTGGACGACGACGAGCTTGAGCGCGGTGTCATCCTCGGCCTCGATCCCGATCCACTCCTCGCCCGCGAGTGTGCAGAGCGAGCTCTTGGCCGGGAATGCCACGCGGATGCGCGGCGGCTCGGTGTCGTCCACCACGAGGCGCTCAGCCTCTCCCCCCAGCTCGTCGAGCTCGTCGAGGAGGCTCTCGGGGACCAGCGGATCGCCTGTTGGCCCAAGTGTTGCAACGATCCCGGACAGGCCGGACATGACCAACTCCGCCGATGCCGCGGCCTGCATGTCGTCTCCGGTGGCGAAGGCGTGCTCGAGCGCACGGCAGCTCTCGACGAGCCTCCACCTCTGCAGCTCTCCGCGTGCGGCCTCGAGTGTCGGGAGATGCGGCGACCCGCGGGCGGCGAGCTCATCGATGGCCCGCTCGAGCTCATGCGCGAGCAGGGAGGTGCGCTCCGAGAGCGCTGCCTGCTCGCGGGCCAGCTCAGGATTTTGCGCGAAGCCGAGCTCGAGCGCGAGCAACAACGCCAACCAGACGCGCGTTCTCATGTCTTCCTCCTGCCGGGATCTGGCCCAGGATCATCCATCCTGGTCGACCATGCAAGGACGGGCGCGGCGCCGGCTGCGAGGCAGGGAAGGGGGGTCTGCTCACCGGTGAATGCCGGCGAGCCGCGGAGGCCCAGCTCAGAGCGCGACCTGCTCGGTCGGGAGGGGGTCGCCGGGGGTGCGGTTGTCGGGTCCAGCCTTGATATGGGTGCGGGTCTTCATGGAAGTCTCCTGGGAGGGGTTGTCCTCGCGCGGCGAGGAGCGGTTCTGCCCCAGGAGAGAACACACCGCGTGCCAACGGATGGGCTCCTCGAAAGGCCTTTTCCAACAGAGGCTTATCGCATCTCTCCTCGCGCCGGACAGCCTGGAAGATCGGGAATCCCTGCCATCCGGCGTCCAGCGCAACAAAACGAACAGGCCGCGCTCGCGCGCGGCCTGCAAATGGGCGTTACTGGACTTGAACCAGTGACCTCCACGATGTCAACGTGGCACTCTAGCCAGCTGAGCTAAACGCCCCGGACCGCAGCTACTTTAGCGATCGCATCGCCCTGCGCAAGAAGTTTTTTGGGGTCCGGTGGCGGAAATCAGGATCTCCTGGACGCCGAGGGAGCCGTCTCCCTGCCCGGAGTGCGGGAGGCTCTGGAGCTTGAGATCGACCCGCCGGTAGCGCTCCTCGAAGAGCGCGGCGAAGCGCTCCAGGGCGGCGTCCTCGGACAGGCCCTCGGCCCGGTACTTCTTGAGCAGCAGGCCGTTCGGGGTCGCGTAGCTGGCGAGCAGGGCGGCCCCGCTGCGGGCGGAGGCGGCGATCAGCCGGCGCCACTCCTCCTCGACCTTGGCGCGGGAGCAGAAGCCGGAGCGGAAGCGCAGCTGCTGGGTCGGGTAGCGGCCCTTGGTCAGGCCCCGGGGCCCCCGCTTGAGCTCCGGATAGCGGTAGCGCACCAGCTCCTCGAGCACGTGGTAGAAGCGCGAGTAGTTGTCCGCGGTGTAGGGCGGGTCGGCGTACACCGCGTCGAGGCGTCCGCAGCGGAAGCCGCCCGGGCCGATCAGGGCGCGGTAGTCCTCGCACAGCACCCGGTGCCCCGGCCCCGGCCGGCGCGTCCGCAGCTCCTTGCGCAGGGTCTCCTCGGCGCGCAGGAAGCGCTCCCGGATCGAGGCGCCGCGGCGCTGCAGCAGGCGCTCGCGCTCGCGGTCGCGGGTCGGGTCGGTCGGCTGGGCGAAGTGGCTGGTGCCCGAGGTCGAGATGCTGACCGCGTGCAGCAGCGCCGCCAGGTAGTGCACGCGCCGCCGCCGGTCGGGCAGCTGGGCGATCGCGTAGCGCAGGCTGTCGGCCTCGATCGCCTGCTGCAGGCCGAGGTAGACGTTGCCGTAGTAGGCGGTCAGGAGCGTGTACGGGAAGCGAGACGGGTCCTTGCGCCGCCGGCCGAGGGCCCGCGTGCCGAAGATCCCGGCGGTCGCGCGGAACAGGGGATCCCGCGAGCGCTCCCCGGGGGCGGGGGTCGCCGCGAGCAGGGACAGGTAGCCGCGGGCGTCGAGCTTCCCCGCCAGCGCCTCCGCCTCGCGCTCCAGGGCCGGGGCGAGGGGCTTGGCGAGGGCGGCGTGGTTCTTCTCGAAGGCCTCCCACAGCTCGGCGCGGGGGTCGATCGCGGCGAGCTCCTCGTCCGAGGGGGGGCGGACGAGGTGGGCTTCGGCGAGCACGCTGCACATCGCCATCGCGTCGTTGGCGACCAGCCGGTAGTCCTCGGCGAGGAAGCGGCTGACGACGCCGGTGCCGCAGAAGAGGTCGAGCACGCGCCCGCCCTTCGGCACGGCGGCGTGCATCGCGGTGTCGATGAAGCCTTCGAGCAGGCGGGTCTTCGCGCCCATGTACCAGATGCTGTGGAGACGGGCACGCGGGGCGCAGCGACGGCGGGAGCGGAGGACGGGGGACATAGGCTTCTCACGGGCGCCGGGCGCCGGTCCAGGGGTCGTGGGTCTGATGCGAGTTATCGGAAGAGGAGGGCGCCGGACTTTGGCGGGAAAGTGAGGAGCATCAAGGGCTTAGCCAACCTTGCGGGGGTGGGCCCCGGGCGCCCGTCGCCCCACCCACGGCCGCGCCTCCTCCAGCTGCCGGCACAGGGCGAGCAGCGTGCCGTCCCCGCTCGGACGCCCGACCAGCTGGGCGCCGATCGGCCAGCCCTCGGCGCTGACGCCGGCGGGCAGGCTGGCGGCGGGCTGGCCGCTGACGTTGAAGGCGGCGGTGAAGGCGCCGAGGGCGGCGGCGGCGCGGAAACCCTCGGCGGGCGGCAGGTGGCGCCAGGCGCCGATCTTCGGGGGCGGGACGGCGACGCTGGGGAACAGCCACAGGTCGTAGTCCCCGAACCAGTCGAGCACCCGCCGGGCGAGGCGGTCGCGGAGCGCGAGGGCTTCGCGGTAGCCGTACTTGCGCCCTTCGGCCCGGAGCCAGCGGGTGATCGGCTGCAGCCAGCCCTCGTACAGCACCGGCACGGTCGCGAGCATGCGCTGCCAGATCGGGAGGAAGTCCTCGAGCTCGGCGCGCAGGATCGGCTGCGGCTCGACCTGGTGGCCGAGCCCGCGCAGGCAGGCGGCGACCTCCTCGACCGCCGCCACGACCTCGGGGTGCACCGGGCCGATGGCGCTCTCGGTGCAGAGGGCGATGCGCAGCTTCCCCGGCGCCTCCCGGCAGCGCGCCAGCAGCGACCCCGCGCCGCCGAGCTCCGTGCGGCCGAGCAGCACGTCGGCGAAGGCCGCGCCGTCCTCGACGGTGTGCGCGAGCGGCCCGATGCTGGTCAGGCCGAGGGCCTGCTTGCGCCGGTAGGGGTTGTCGATCAGCGCCCGCGAGGGCTTGTATCCGAACAGGTGGCAGAAGGAGGAGGGGATGCGGATCGAGCCCGCCCCGTCGGAGCCCTGGGCGATCGGGACCAGGCCGGCGGCGACGGCGGCGCCGGAGCCTCCGCTCGAGCCGCCCGCGCTGCGCTCCGGGCACCACGGGTTGCGGGTCGGCGGGTGGATGTCCGGCTCGGTGACCGGCATCGCCCCGAACTCCGAGGTCGCGAGCTTGCCGAGCAGCACGAAGCCGCCCGCCCGCACCGCTTGGGTGACCGGGCCGTCCTTCGGGAACCAGAACCAGTTGTAGGCCCGGGAGCCGAAGCGCGTCCGCGTGCCGGCGACGATGTCGAGGTCCTTGATGCCGGTCGGCACCCCGAGGAAGGCCGGCTTCTCCCCCCGCCGCACGGCCCGCTCGTCCGCCTCGCGCGCCGCCTTCCGGGCCTTGCGCGTGAAGACGCTGACGAAGGCGCTGAGCTGCGGGTTCCGCCGCGCGATGCGCTCGAGGCAGGCGGCGGTCAGCTCGCGGCTGCTGACCTCCCCGGCGCGGATCGCCCGCGCCTGCGCGAGGGCCGGCAGGGCGAGCGCGTCGTCAAGCGTGGGCATGGGGCAGCCCCTGGGAGTCGAGCCACGCGCACAGCGCCTCACGGAACTTCGCCGCGCTCGGGCAGCGATCGGCGATCGGCTTGGCCAGCGCCTGCATGCAGACCTCCTCGAGCACCGCGGGCACACCCGGGAAGATGGTGCTCGGCGGGAAGGGGTCCTCGTGCAGGGTGGCGTCGATGATCTCGGCCATGTCGTCCCGCCGGTAGGGAGGGGTGCCGGCCAGCACCTGGTAGAGGATCGTGCCGAGGGAGTACACGTCGGTGTGCGGGCCGAGCTGGTCCGACCGGCCGAGGATCTGCTCCGGCGCCATGTACAGCGGCGTGCCGACGGTCGAGCCCGGCTGGGTGATCTCCATGTCGTTGGCGGTGTTCTTCGCGTAGCCGAAGTCGACCAGGAAGGGCGTCTCGTCCTCGCCGAGCAGGATGTTCGCGGGCTTGACGTCGCGGTGCACGTAGCCGCACGCGTGCAGGTACTCGAGGGCCTCGCAGATCGCCGCGAGCACCCGCACCTTGAGGACGGTGCCGCCGCCCTTGGCGAGCCGCTTCTCGAAGTCGTCGCCGGGGATGAACATCATGCTGTAGTAGGGCCGCCCCTGCAGGGTGTCGACCTCGTAGATCGGGACGATGTGCGGGTGCTCGAGCTTGCTGACCGCCTTGACCTCGCGGATGAAGCGCAGCCGGTCGTTCTCGGCGACCGCGCGGCGCAGGATCTTCATCGCGACCAGCCTGTTGCTCGGCGCCCACTCGGCCTTGTAGACGATGCCCGAGGTGCCGCGGCCGAGCTCTTCGATGATCCGGTACGGCCCGAGCCAGCCCTCGGCGAGCATCTCGGCGGAGGACTTGAGGAACTTCCGGCTGGTCACCCGCTGGCTCGGCTCCTCGAGGTCGAAGGTGCCGGACTCGAGGGCGTCGAAGGCGTCGTCGAGGGAGGGCCCCTCCTCCTCGGAGAGCTGCTCGGGCGCGGCCGTTCGCACCGGCACGAGCTGCAGCAGCAGCCATCCCCCGCAGACGACCGCGGCGAGGTAGACGAAGCGGGTGTCGATGAGGAAGCCGAGGACCGCGCACAGCACCGCCAGCCCGGCCAGCGTCCAGGTGCACAGCTGCTTCCCGCGTTCGGTCACCCGTCGCTCCCCCTCGGCCTTCGCCACAGTGTAGCAGGTCGCGGGGGGAAGTGCCGCTGTCAGGGCGGGCGGAAGCTTCCGCTCAAAACGCCCCATCGTCCAAGCGCTTCCGCAGCTCCCGCAAGGTCTCGAGCAATGCCAGAGCGCCCTCGTCCCCCGCCTCGATGGCGCGCTCATACCACTGCTCAGCGGCCGTCAGGTCTTGCTGCACGCCGATGCCCCCCTGGAGCATCGCCGCGTAGGCCGTCATGGCGCTGGCATAGCCCAGCTCCGCGGAGCGCAGCATCAAGCGCGCCGCCTGGACATCATCGACCGCCACGCCCCGCCCGTCACTGAGCATGTTGGCGAGGTTGTACAGGGCGCTGGGGTTGCCCAGCTCCGCCGCCTTGCGAAACCAGGCCACCGCCTGCACCGGGTCTTCCGCGGCGCCATCCCCCCGGTTGTACATCACGCCGAGGTTGCACATGGCCGAGGCGTTGCCCCGCGCCGCAGCGTGCTGAAACCACTGGTAGGCGACCGCCAGGTCCTGTTCGACACCTTCACCGAACAGGTGGATGAGGCCGAGATCGAGCATGGCGCGGTCATGGCCCAGCGCGGCGGCTTCCCGATACAAAATCAGGGCGCGGGAGAAGTCTGCCGGGACGCGGTCGCCGAACTCCAGCTTGCGGGCCAGCTCCCACTTCTGGGTTCCCAGGCGCAGACTGTCCGCGGCAGTGACGGGCGTCGCGCTGGGCTTCACCTCTGTTGTCGTAGGCGTTGTCTCCGGCTGGCTCGGGAGAACCCCGGAGGCGAGCGTGTCGGCGTCCGGAGCGTGCCCCTGTCCTGCTTGAGACCAGGTCCAGAGACCGAGCGCCAACAGACCCGAAAGCAACCCGGCGGCCAGCAAGCCGGCCCACTTCCCGCGCTTCGTCTGTGCGGGAGCCGGAGAGATATCGGTCTGAGGATCGAGAAAGGCGGCCACCGTGCAGCGCTGCGCAGGATCGAAGGCCAAGGCCGCCACCAGCAGGCGCTGGGTGCTGCGCGACACCCCGGCCCGATCCAGGGCGAAGATGTCCGGACGCGCCGGCCTTGGCGGCAGGCCCGTCAGCAGGGCGTGCAGGGTGGCTCCCAGCGAGTAGCAGTCGAGGGCCTCTTTGTCGTCGACGGGCCGCTCGCCGTAGAGCTCGGGAGCCGCGTAGCCCGGCGTGCCCGCCACACTGACGGCGGCGGCCGCACGCTTGGACAGCCCGAAGTCGCTCAGGCACACGGTGTCCGCGTCGGTCAGCAGCAGGTTGGAGGGCTTGATGTCACGGTGGATCAGGCCCGCCCCGTGCAAGATCAACGTCGCCTCCGCGGCCTGGCGAAGATAGGCCAGGGCCCGCTGCTCGGGCAGTGTGCCGGCCTCGCGCAGGAGCTCAGCCAGGCTGCCGCGTGCATGGAAGGCCATGGCCAGGAAGGCGCCCCCCGACTTCAGCAGACCGGCGCCCAGGCCCCGGACCAGGCGGTGCTGGGAGTCCTGGCTGCGTACGCTCTCGAGGGCGCGCCAGTTGTGCAGCTCCTGCTCGTAGTCCCTATACTGAGAGGCTGCGAAGACTTTGAGGGCGACCTGCTTCTCCAGGTCGTCGCGCGTTCTGGCCAGGAAGACCGTCGCCTGCGAGCCCGCGCCCAGGCTCTGGAGGATCTCGTAGCCAGGAACTTCGGGGAAGGCATCCGATGGGTTCATTCTGGCCGACGACCTGCTCGAATCTGCAGCGGGGTGAGGAGCCGGCCTGGCTGGAGGTCATGGACTACCATGCGCCCATCCTGCTCTACCTCCGCGCCAGGTATCGGCAGGTACCCGAGGAGGACTACGAAGACCTCGTCCACGAGATCCTTCTCGACATCAAGGACCGATTGTATCACCGCTACAGCAGCGACCGCGGGAAATTTCGCGCCTACTTGTTCGGTGTGATCAAGAACAGGGTGCGCGATCTCTTGCGCCGCGAGAGCCGGAGGCAGGAGCTGGCTTCCGAGGAGAGCAGCGAAGCGGGCAACGCCGCGGAGCTGGAGTCGGTCGAGTTCGTCGCCAACCTGCTCGGCGCGCTGCGTCGCTGGCATGACCGGGCCCTCGGCAGCGGCTCGAGCGAACAGGTCTTCGTGCTGAGCGGCGTGCTGTTCAAGGAGCAGAGCTTCAAGTCCATCGCGGCCGAGGAGGGACGGCCCGCCCACGTGGTCAAGCGCCAGTTCCACGCTGCGCGCGAAGAGATCCTCGGCGACCTGCTGGCGCGCCAGCTCCCCCTCCGGGCCGAGGACAAAGTCGGCCTGGATTGGAAGAGGCTCGCCCAGCTGCTGCTGCGGGCGCTGAAGAAGCCGCGCCGCCGCCACAAAGTGCTGCGGGAGATCGCTTCCCAGGAGCTACGCCAGGCCTGCGAAGATTGGCTCGAGACGCTGTCTGCCCAGCTGGACAGTGTGCGTAGGGGTTCACACCTGGAGGAGTTCCGTCACGGTGTCGAGGCGATCTTCCTCGCACGGTAGCTCCTCCCCCTGAAAAAATGTTCAGAAACTCTGTCTCCGGTCCGCGCCCCGACCAAGTGTGGGAAACGCTCAATCCGGAGACTCCCATGCTTCGCACACTGACCCTTCTCGCTTGGCTTGTTGTCTGTTTCACGGGACTCGCTTGTAGACAGAGCGGCTCCTCGGGCTCCAGCAGCACGCCCGGCAGCGGCGCGGCGCCCACACCTGCGCCGGTGGTCGCGCCGACTGCGCCGCCGGTGGTCGCGCCGACTGCGCCGCCGACTGTCCCGCCCCTGGCCCCGAGCAATCAGCCTCCCAGCGCCCAGAATGACAGCTTCAGCACCGATCCGGGCACTACCGCCAGCCTC
Source organism: bacterium (assembly GCA_030428695.1). The sequence continues at coordinate 21,739 of JAUIEM010000009.1, read as the reverse complement.
GATGTGATGAGCAACGACAGCGACCCGGACAACAACCTCCACACTGTCGTCATCTCGAGCCAACCCAGCCACGGAACGGCCTCGGTCAATGCCGCCGGCGAGATCGAGTACGCGCCCCAGGCCGGCTTCTCCGGCCAGGACAGCCTGGTCTACGAGCTCCTCGATACGGGCGGCTTGAGCTCCTTCGCGACGGTCTGGATCAGCGTCGGTCCGGCCTACCTCTTCGAGACCACCGACCAGCTGCCCGGAGGCCATCTCGCCAGCGGCAGCCTGAGCCTGGACACCGATCAGCGCGTGATCGCGCTGCATTCGGGGAACATCATCTGCGGCAACGACACGACCAACGAGGTCGAGATCCGGAACTTCGTCACCGGCCAGCTGCACAGGAGCTACGCGCTGAGCTCCAAGCCCGGCGATCTGCAGTACGATCGGGATCAGCAGCTCCTGTTCGTCGGAGTGACGGGTGCCAACTTCATCGTCCGCATCGATCTTGTCAGCCACCAGCAGCAGCCGATCGCGCTGAGCTCCCCGCCGGGTTCGATGATCCTCGGCTCTCCCGGGCGTTTGTTCGTCGCGATGCCCGGCGGAAAGCTGGCGCTGGTCGACACCACGGCGGGCAGTGTGGTCAAGACCTTCACGAGCATGCACGCGGGGATCCTCGCCTATGACACGGCGCATGACTCGTACTTCTCGGCTTCCTACGCCCAGTCGCCTTCGGAGATCTACCGCTACCAGTTCGATCCGGTGGCCGAGAGCCTGACTCTGCTCGAGCAGCGCTGGTGGAGCGGCAGCGGCCGCTCGATCATGGCCAGCCACGACGGCCAACGCCTCGTCTTCGCGGCGGGCGGCAACCCGAGCCTGGTCGATCTGAGCACGGTGGATCTCCAGCAGCAGCACGGCCAGTGGAACACGGGGGCCTATGACGCGGTCTTCAGCGCCGATGACCAGCACCTGGCCTTGACACGCTGGGGTGAGCTGACCCTCTGGACCGTCTCGAACCACGTGCTGCTGGACGTGTGGTCGCTGCCCAACAATGCAGCCAACCGCGCGGGGATTTCCCTGGGCAAGAAGTTGATCTTCGCCTACGGCCAGGGCTCGGAGCTCTACTGGCAGCGCAGCAACCTGCCCTGAACCTCCGGAAGACACCTTGCAACCTGGCGGGCCACTGCGGAGCCTCCCTCCCAGCGACACGGTCCGTCGAGGAGGGCCCGGTCATCGACCTCCCGGTCCGGCCAGGAGCCTGCGTCCGCGGCCCTGCGGAGGAACCGGGGCCCCGTCCAGAGCGCGGGGGAAGATGCGGCCGCGCCCCGCGGACGCCTCGACGCTTCCCGGCGCGCGACGTATGCTGGGCGGGTGCTCCCGGACCCGGAAGACGATGGACGACGAAGATCTCCCCACCCAGGCCGACCTTGCCGCCCCGCCCCCGCCGGCCCGTCCGACCGCGAAGGTCGCCGGGCCCGTCGCGGAGGGAGCCGATGTCGGGCCCTACCGGGTCGGGACGATGCTCGGCAAGGGGGGCATGGGGGCGGTGTTCCGGGCCCGGCACCGGGAGCTGTTGCGCGACGTGGCGCTCAAGGTGCTGCTGCCCGGCACCTCGAAACGCCCCGAGCTGATCGCCCGTTTCCGGCGCGAGGCGCAGAGCCTGGCGCGGCTCGAGCACCCGCATATCGTGCCGGTGTACGACATGTTCCAGGCGGGCGGCTCCTTCTGCATCGCGATGGGCTTCTGTCCGGGCGGCTCGGTGCGCGACACCCTGAAGAAGGGCGCGCGTCCGTCGCTGGCGGAGGCCTGCCGCTACGTCGCCCAGGCCGCCCGCGCGCTGTGGGCCGCGGCGCAGGCCGGCATCGTGCACCGCGACGTCAAGCCGGACAACCTGCTGCTCGACGCGGCGGGGGCGGTCAAGGTCGCCGACTTCGGGCTCGCCCGGGTGGTCGAGGACGCGGCCAGCGGGCTGACGCGCACCGGGGCGGTGATGGGCACGCCGGCCTACATGCCGCCGGAGCAGTGGGAGGACAGCAAGCAGGTCGACCACCGCGGGGACCTGTACGCCCTCGGCGTCACCCTCTACGAGCTGGTGCGCGGCAAGCCGCCCTTCCTCGGTCCGAAGACGACGCACTTCGTGCGGCAGCACCTGATGGAGCCGGTCCCGGCGCTCGACCCGGCGGACGCTCCGGAGGCTCTGCGGGCGTGCATCCGCCGGTTGCTCGCGAAGGAACCCGCGGAGCGCTATCAGAGCGGCGACGAGCTCGCCGCTGCGCTCGAGGCGATCGCGGCGGGGGAAGCCGCGGCGGGACCTCCCGCGCTGCCGCCCGCTTCACACGCGCCCGCGGCTCCGCCCCCGCCTCTGCCGACGCCGGCGCTCTCCGCGCCCGCTCCTGTCGCAGCGCCGGCCTGGGGGCGAGGGGCGCTGGTCGCGGTCGTGCTGGTGCTGCTGGCGCTGGCCGGCGGCGGGTTGTGGTGGGCGTTCGGGGGAACCGGGGGAGCGGGGGCTGCGGCCGAGGCGGATGCCGATGCCGATTCCGATGCGGATCGGGGCGCGGATGCGGAGGCTGCTCTCGATCCCGAGGCTGGTTCCGAACCGGAGGCTCTGCCTGGGGCTGCGTCCGACACCGGGTCCGATTCCGACACCGGGTCCGATTCCGACACCGATTCCGATTCCGATTCCGACACCGACACCGACACCGACACCGATTCCGACACCGACCCGGACGCGGACCCCTCCCCGACGCCCGCGCCGGAAGACACCGACCCCGTGCCGGAAGACACCGATCCCGCTCTGGACGCCGAGCCCGCGCCGGAAGCGGAGGCGCTGCCCCTGGTCTGCGATGCGCCGCCGGCCTACGCCACGCGCGCCCATCACTGGGTGTTGTACCTCGACGAGGGCCACTACTACTGCCAGCGGCACCGCCACTCCTGGGTGTTGCGCGACGGGGCCTTCCACCACGAGGCAGACGCGGTCCGGCCGGGCGGCGCGCCGGTGCTGCTCAGCGACGAGTCCGACTTCGAGGTCGCGCGGCGCTACCGTGAGCACGTGGAGCGCCACGGTGCCCCGTAGGACCCGGCACGAGCTACGCGCACATCGGCGTCGACGGAGGGGCGGGCCCCGGCGCTCCGACGCGGCCGTTTGACACGACGCCCGAGGTCTTCCCGTGAAGACCAGGTTGATGTTCGCGGCCATCCTGCTCGCTTCGCTGGCAGCCGTGGCCTTCCCCTTCCTCGCCGACGACGACCAGCCCGACCCGCAGCAGTCCCGCCCGCGCCCCGAGCTGCCTGGCGACGAGCCGGACTGGAGCGTCGAGGAGTGCGCCTTCGACGCCCCCGTGCGCGACCCCTCCGCCTCGTCGCTCAGCCCCGCCGGGGTCGCCGAGCGGCCGCCGGTCACCGACCGTGAGCGGCTGCTCGAGGCGCTGGCGAGCAGCGCCGACGAGCGCTTCCTGCAGCAGGCGGTGTTCGACCTCGTCAACCACCACACCCTCGACGCCCAGTAAGCACCTTCGTGCGGCGGGAAGAAACGTGGCCTGCGGGAAGGGTCGGGTGCAGACGAGGCGGAAGAGGGGATTTAAACGCAGAGGCGCAGAGGCGCGGAGGCGCAGAGCGGGCCTCTGCTGGCGGGTGCGGGTCGTCAGAGGGTGGAGAAGAGGGAAGAAGGGGAGACGAGGAAGAAGGGGAGACGAGGAAGAAGGGGAGAAGAGGAAGAAGGGGAGAAGAGGAAGAAGGGGAGAAGAGGAAGAAGACCAACCGCCAAGACGCCAAGACGCCAAGGAGCCAAGACGCCAAGAAGAGGGAAGGGCCGGAAGAGGGAAGGAAGAGAGGGCCAGCTGTCACAGCGATCGATCGTACTCAGGTCGTCGCCAGGCTTTCGGAGACAAGCCGAACAATTGCCGCCATCGCGTTCCAGAACTGGCTCTGGCAGGTCGAGGCGGACACGATGATGGCGGCAACCCGGTCCGTGTCGCTTGAAGGAACGAAAGCGGGGCTCAGCGCAGCAGACGCAACGCCTCGGCGGGAACGTCCGGCGGAGTGTCGACCGCCCCGAGGGCGGAGAGCGTGTAGCGGCTGCGGACGGCGACGTGCTCCGTCCCGCCCAGCGCCTGCTCGAGGGGTTGGCCCTCGCTGCCGCGCGCCGCGAACAGCAGCAGCTCTTCGATCGTGCGGATGCGGCCGTCGCCGTCGAGCTCGACCACGATCTGCATCCGGCCGCGGCTGCGGTCGATGTTCTCGAGGCTCGGCGGGGTCTCCCAGGTGAAGTTCTCCTCGCCGGCCCGCTCGAGCTGCTCCTCGTCGTCGAAGGCGCCGCCGCGCTGCAGGGCGGCGAGGCGCTCCCGCGCGCGCTTGACGGGTCCCTCCAGGCGGATGCGCCGGGCGCCATCTTCCCCCTCGGGCAGCCAGCGCGCGCTGCGGGCCAGGTCTACCAGGCCTGCCAGCGCCTCCGGCAATGGCGCCGCGACGCCGACCAGCACCCGGCCCTCGAAGGTCTGGTTGATCGCCATCCAACGCGAGCCGTCGAAGATGGCGCCGCCGCTGCGCCCGAAGCGCCGGAAGGCCTGCGGCTCCGAGTAGGCGACCAGCTCGCCGACGCGCTGCCAGACGTAGCGCAGGCTCACGTCGGTGTCACCGATGGTGTGCTCGCTGCCGGAGGCCATGCCGGCCTCGACCCCGAGCGTGACGGTCCAGCTCGCGGCGCGGGCGGTCGCTTTGACCGCGCTCTTCAGCGCCTTGTCCGGCTTGTCGTCGGCACATGCCGCGCCGGCGAGCAGCGCGGCAAGGATCGCGATGGTAGGGCGCATGGGATCTCCTCCTGGTGGGCGGTGCGACGCGCGCAGACGCGAGCGTAGCACAGGGAGGCCCGGCTGGCGATCCCTGGCCCGATGTCCAGCGCGAGGGAGCGGTTCGCGAGTCGCCAGCTTCATGTGCAGACATTCGTTCGTTCTTTGTTGCCGGCGGAGGGGTCGGCACTACCCTCAACAGTCCAGCGCGCCACATCTACCCGCGATCCCGGGCTGGTCGCCACACTGCGCGACAACATCCGCGGCCCCTTCGCTGCGTTCCTGCGCAGCGAACCCGCCCTGCTCGAGGCTATCCGCGTCCGGGTGCTCGGAGACACCTGAGGCCCTCGAGTGTAGGCCGCGTCCGCGAGCAGTCCGTCGGCGTCGAGGCGCCGGCCAGGTGATCCCACAGGGCGTCCGACCAGCCGGCTTCCACTGCTCCTCGGCTCGCCGGGTCTGCGCGAGCAGGGCCGCGTTCTGGTTCCACAGCACCAGGGCCGCGGCCCCGCCGCCAGCACAGCGTCAGCCCCCGCTCCACCAGCGGTCGACGATCACCTCGATGCGGAACTCCGCCTCGAGGCTGAGCCCCTCCTCGAAGGCCTCGCGCAGGGCGTGCACCGCCCCGGGTCCGAGGTCCGCGATGGCACCGGTGGCCTGCTCGCGGACGTCGATCTCCGCCGCGTCCAGGTCGGCCAGCCAGCGCGGCAGGCGTGGCTCGGCGAGTGGCGGAGGGGCGACCCGGGCGAGGATGGCCAGGCGCTCGCCGAGCCCGGGGCGCAGGGCGACCCACTCGCACACCAGGCGGGTCTCGTCCCAGGCGATCGGGTGGATCTCCGCGATCCCCCCGCCGTCGAAGCTGGCGAAGAAGCGGCGGGGATAGAGGTCGAGCTCGAGGCCGGACACCTCCGGCTGGCGGGGGTCGTAGGGGAAGTCGCCGAGCGGCCGCAGCGCGTCCCGCGCGACTCCGAGGCGCAAGGCGCCGTGGACGGAGCTCTCCGCCCGGTCCCAGATCCGGAAGTCGCCGTAGCCGCCGTCGTCGAAGCGGACCACGGCGCTGTCGGCGAAGGAGAAGCCCTCGCCCGAGCGCAGCGTCAGGCGCCCGTAGCGCCAGCGCCCGGTCGGCGTCGCGACGGTCCGCCAGGTCGGCAGCGACGCGGTCCCGTCCGCGGCGCGCCAGCTGACCCCGTAGCGCAGGAGCTCACCGGGCCCCGGCGCCGGCACCCGCAGCGTCGGCGCGTCGCTCGTGCCGACCGGCACCGGCACCGCGCCCCAGTCGGGCAGCCGGTAGACCTCGTAGGAGGCGGCCCCCATCGGCGCGTCCCAGCGCAGCCGCAGCTCGGCCTCGAGGGGCTCGACGACGAGGCCGGATGGACCCGGGCGGAAGCCGCCCTCCGGGGCGCGGGCCAGGCACAGCCGGCCGCCCTCGGTGTGCAGCCGGACGAGCAGCTTGCCGCGAGCCTCGGGGCCGGCCAGGGCGAAGACCGCGCCGTCGCGCACCTGGCGCCAGCCGTCGCTGCCTCCCTCGGGCAGGAGCGCGAGCCGTTGGAAGGTCTCGGGGCCCGCGCCGGCGGCGGTCAGCGTCAGACCGTCGAGGCCGCGCAGGAAGAACCGCCGGCGCATGTTCCGCAGCTCGAGGCGCAGCCCGCCGCACTCGACGACCCGCCGCTCCTCCGCGGCGAGGGCGAAGTCGACGGCGCTCCAGGAGGGGCCGTCGGCGGCCAGGGGCAGGCTGAGCAGCGCGGTCAGGAGGAGCAGGCGCACGGGACCTCCTCGGCGCGGTCGCGGCCACGAGCGCGGCGGCGGCCGGCTTCCGGGACAGGTCCGGACGCGCGCTCGCCTTTGTGGTAGCATACAGCGGTGCGCGAAGCTCGCGGAATCCCCCGCGGGCGCCCCTTCCCCCTGCGGAACCGTCGATGCAGAATGTCGCCGTGCTCAGCCTGATCATCGCCAACGTGGCGGTGTCCCTGTACGGCTTCCGGCAGCGCGCCTTCTTCGAGCGGTACAAGTTCCACGTCGGCGAGATCCTCGGCCGCAAGGCCTGGGACCGGCTGCTGGTGTCGGCCTTCCTGCACGCCAACCTGCTCCACCTGTTCTTCAACATGTGGGCGCTGTACGTGTTCGGCGAGCATCTGAACAAGGACCTCGGCTCGGCGGTCTTCCTGCTCCTGTACGGGCTCAGCCTGCTCGGCGGGGACGTCTTCGCGCTGCTGTTCCACCGCAACCATCCGAGCTACAGCGCGGTCGGGGCGAGCGGCGCGATCAGCGGGGTGGTGTTCGCGTCGATCTTCCTGACGCCGGGCATCCGCATCATGATCTTCCCGCTGCCCATCGGCATGCCGGCCTGGGTCTTCGCGCTCGGCTACACCGCCTTCACCCTGTTCGGGATCCGCTCCCAGCGCGGCAACATCGGCCACGAGGCGCACCTCGGCGGGGCGGTCGCCGGCATGCTGATCGCCGCCGCCCTGCGGCCGACCGAGGTGATTGTCGAGCAGCCGTGGCTGTTCTTCGGCATCCTCGTGCCCGTCGTTGTGTTCATGGTCGTCTTCGCCCAGTTCCCGCACCTGTTCGGGCGCCGGGCGAGCAGCTGGTTCCGCTTCCCCTCGACCCCGCGCGAAGCGGCGCCGCGCTCATCGGCGGCGGCCGAGCGGCTGCGCCAGAAGGAAGAGCTCGACCGCCTGCTCGACAAGATCTCCGAAGGCGGCCTGGGCAGCCTGAGCGCCGCGGAGCGCGAGCGGCTCGATCGCATCTCCCGCGAGCTGCGGGAGTCGGGGCGGTACTGAGCGACTTCCAGGTCAAGGAGATGTACGCCGTGGAGCCGCGCATCAGCATCGTCACCCTCGGCGTGTCCGACCTCGAGCGCGCCTTCCGCTTCTACGCCGACGGCCTCGGCCTGCCCTGGCAGCGCGGGCCCGAGAGTGGGATCGTGTTCTTCCGCACCGGGGGCACGGTCCTCGCCCTCTTCCCCTTCGCCGCCCTCGCCGAGGACGCGACGCTGCCGGTCCCGGCGGCGCTGCCCGCCTTCCGCGGGCTCAGCCTCGCCCACAACACCCGCACGAAGCCGGAGGTCGACGAGCTGCTCGCGCGGGCCGTCGCGGCCGGGGGCTCCCTGGTCAAGCCGGCGGCCGCTACCGACTGGGGTGGCTACAGCGGCTACTTCAGCGACCCGGACGGGCATCTGTGGGAGATCGCCTGGGCGGACAGCTGGAAATTCCATCCGGACGGGAGCCTGGTCCTCGACTGAGCGTCAGCGCTTGCCGATGCGATCGAGGGCGCGGGCGGCGCGGGCGCTGAGCTCGGCCTGGGCGGTGTCGGCCGCGACGGCGCGCAGCCCCGCCAGGCAGGGCGACGGCTCGGGCAGGGCCTGGGCGGCGTCGCAGGCGGGGGCGACCAGCAGAGGGTCGGCGCTCTCGAGCAGCGCCGCGATATCTCCCGCCGCTGGTTGCAGTCCGGGCCAGACGACGATCTCCAGGGTGCGCAGCTCGAGCGCTCCCCAGCTGCCGGCGACGACCAGGGCGGCCCGTTGCTCGGCAGGATCGCCGCTCTCGAGCCCGCGGAGCACCTCGGTCAGCACCGCCTCGTCGCCCGCCCAGCGCATCCAGCGCAGCGGGCCGGCGAGGTCGGCGGGGGCGGGCGAGGGCGTGGCGAGCACGTCGCGCAGGGATCCCATCGCGTAGCGGGCGAGCAGCGGCCGACAGGTCAGGGCGCCCAACCCGGCGAGGCCGAAGGTGAGGAGGGCGATCACCAGCCACAGACGGCGGGAGGAACGGGGCATCGGAGCCTCCGGTCGGTTGGTTCCTTGTCTCGCTTCGGAGGATGACCCGAAACTCCATTTTTGCCCAGGAGCGCGCCGATTCGTGCGCTCCACTTTCTTAAATTTTGTGTAAAGTTCCGTGGTGCGGCCGCCGGCAGGTCGGGACATCAGCGCCCGCTCTACCGGGCTCCGGGCTCTTTACAATCGATCGGCGGGCCCGAGAGGCTCCGTTTCAGGATTGGAAACGGAACCGGTCATGTGAGACAACAAGCCACTGCTTCTGCACAACAGTGTCTACGGAAAGAGGGAGGTGCCTGGCGTGACAGTCACAGGCCATGTTCGTGCGCATGCGATCGTCTTGATCCTCGCAATGGGAATCGTCGGCTGCTCGGACAGCAGCAGCAACAGGGGGGGCGGTCAGACCATCACGATCACGACCTCCGCCGTGCCGAGCGGTCAGCTCGGTGTCGCCTACTCGGCGACGGTCGCGACGGACGCGACGTCCGGGCAGACCTTGACCTGGACCCTGCGGGGGAACCTGCCGACCGGTCTGAACGCGGTGTTCAGCAACACCGACGCGGTGATCAGCGGAACCCCCGCGGCGGTCGGCAGCTTCACCTTCGAGCTCGAGGTCAACGACGGCGGAACCGGGACGAAGCAGTCGTTCACGGTCGTCGTCACCTCTTCGGCCACGGTGGTGATCACGACCAGCTCGCTGCCCGCCGGCACGGTCGGCAGCTCGTACAACCAGGGCATCACCGCGACCGGCGGCTCCGGCAGCGGCTACACCTGGGGCACCAGCAACGGCAGCCTGCCGCCGGGGCTGAGCCTGACCGACGGCACGCCCTCGGCGCTCCTGTCCGGGACCCCGACCTCGGCGGGGGTGTTCACCTTCGATGTCGACGTCACCGACTCCGCGGGTCAGACCGACGTTCAGACCCTGACGATCACGATCAACACGGTCGGGACCAGCCCCCTCGACATCACGACGACCACGCTGCCCGGCGGCGTCGTCGGCGTGCCCTACGACGAGGACATCACCGCCCAGGACGGCACCGGCGTCGGCTACACCTGGTCGACCAGCAGTGGCGCCCTGCCGACCGGCCTGAGCCTGACGGACGGCACGCCGAGCGCGAACCTGGCCGGCGACCCGACCGCCTCCGGCACTTTCACCTTCGACCTGACCGTGACCGACTCGGGCAGCGACACCGACACGGAGTCCTACTCGGTGACGATCAACCCGGCGATCGACATCACCACGACCAGCCTGCCCGACGGCGTGCTCAACGGCGCCTACAGCGAGACCGTGACCGCCCAGGACGGCTCGGGCAGCGGCTATAGCTGGCAGCTGAGCGGAAGCGTGCCGAACGGCTTCTCGATCACCTCGAGCGCGACGCCCTCGGCGACGATCTCCGGTCCGCCGACCGCCACCGGCACGTTCACCTTCGACGTGACCGTCACCGATGACGCCGGCAGCACCGACACCCAGAGCTTCACGGTGACGATCAACCCGGCGCTCGAGATCACGACGACCAGCGTCGCCAATGCGACCGTCGGCGCCTCCTACAGCGAGACCGTCAGCGCGACCGGCGGCTCGGGCAGCGGTTACGACTGGAGCCTGAGCGGCAACGTCCCGCCCGGCCTGACCGTCACCGACGCGACGCCGGACGGCACCCTGAACGGGCCGATCACCAGCGCCGGCACCTTCACCTTCGACCTGACCGTCGAAGACAGCGACGGCAACATCGACACCCAGAGCCTGACCCTGACCGCGACGGCGGCCCCGAGCGATCCGGTGCGGCTGGCGACCTTCGTGCTCCCGAACGGCCGCATCAACGAGGCCTACTCGGTCGAGATCGAGGCCCGTGACGGCGCGGCCAGCTCGCCGACCTTCAGCGTCAGCGCGGGCAGCCTGCCGACCGGGCTCTCGCTGACGCAGCCGACGGGCGGCGACAAGACCCTGACCATCAGCGGCACCCCGACGGTCAGCGGTACGTTCACCTACACGATCGAGGTCGACGACGGCAGCTCGACCGCCGACCACGAGTTCGTGACCACCATCGCGGTCGCGCCCCGTTGGATCGTCTACCGCGCGGACATCCCGACCTCGCTGCTCGAAGAGCTGTACGCCGTCGATATCAGCAGCGGCACCCCCGGCGCCCCGATCAACCTGACCGGCGGTCTCGACGTCGCCTCGGACTTCGAGTACCGCTTCTCCTGGGACGGCAGCCAGCTCGCCTACATCGCGGGCGGCGACCTGTACATCCAGGACATGAGCACCGCGACGCCGGGTCCCGCGGTCCAGCTGAACGCGCCGACCGTCCACACCTCGACCGTTTTCGCCTTCCAGTTCTCGAACGACGACCGCTGGATCGTGTTCACCGAGGACGGGGACAACGATGTGGTCAACGAGCTCTACGCCGTCGACATCAGCGGGGGCGCGCCATTCCCGGCGCAGACCAAGATCAGCGGCACGCCGATCAGCGGCGCCGACGTGATCATGGACGACCTCGACCCGACCGTGACGATCCCGGGCATGATCTACGGCTCGAACACCCCGTCGACCTTCGGCAGCGGCACCTTCTCGCCGAACGGTCGCTGGTTTTGCTACTCCCACGACAACCTCGTCGACAACGAGACCGACCTGTGGGTGGTCGACTTCAGCAGCGGGACTCCGAGCGCGCCTCAGCGCGTGGCGACCAACACGCGCGTCGCGGGCGCCGACATGGACGCCTTCCAGTGGTCGATGGACTCGAACTGGCTGCTCTTCACCGCCGACTTCGACAATGCGGGTGTAGACGAGCTGTACCTCGCGGACGTCAACAGCCTCGGCGTCGCCACCCAGGTCAGCGCCGAGTTCTCCGACCCGACGAACAGCAACCTCGACGTCCTGACCGGAACGTCCTACTACCTGTACTTCAGCTTCGCGCCGGACCTCAGCTCGATCGTCTACCGCGCCGACGCGACGACCAGCGCCCAGAACGACCTGTTCTTCGTCTCGCTGGCCGGGGGGACGCCGGCCCCCGCCGTCCAGATCAACCCGACCCTGCCGACCGGCGGCGACATCGACGGCTTCCTCTACTCCGCTGACGGCCGCTATGTGGCCTACCGCGGGGACACGGTGACCGACAACGACAGCGAGCTGTACGTCGTCGACGTGGCGGACGGTGTGCTCGGCAACATCGAGACCGTCACCCACACCCCGATCCCCTCCGGGGCAGATGTCGTGAGTTTCTCGGTCACCGACCGCAACATCATGTGGGCAGGCTCGAGCCACATCGTCTACCTCTCCGACACGGTGACCGACAACGACACGCAGGTCTACGCGGTCGATGTGACCGGGGGCATGCCCTTCCCGGCCCCGGTGCAGCTCAACGCGACGCTTCCGAGCGGCGCCGATGCGGCGACGATCGGCGTCCTGCCCGACAACGAGAGGGTCGTGCTGATCGGGGACATGAACACGGACGGCAACCAGGAGCTCTTCCTCGTGTCGCTCAGCTCCCCCGGCACCAACACGGTCGTCTTCGCGACCACGACCCCCGGTCTGGAACCCGAGGACGCCTACGACAACGACGCCGGCTGCTTCCACTCCCCCGACCTGCGCTACATCGGCGCGCTCGGCGACTTCTTCACGACGAGCGCCGAGGACCTGCAGATCGTCGACATCTCCGGGACGGCTCCCTTCCCGGCGCCCCAGCAGGTCAACAACCCGTCGGCAGTGTCGAGCTCGATCCAGGTGGAGAGCTTCATCTTCTACCGCTGATCGCCCGACTCTGCGGACCCGCCTGCAACCCACGCCCGGACCCACGCGGTCCGGGCGTCGGTCTTTGTCGGAGGGGAGGCTACGGCCGCGCGATCACCGCCAGCGACCACCAGGCGACGTAGGAGTGGGGCTCGCGGCAGGCGTCCTCCTGGGCCCGGAAGCGCGCCGCCATCGCCTCGACGCTGCCGCCGCCGTGGCGGGCGACGAAGGGGGCGTAGACCTGCCCCCAGACCGCGAACAGCGAGGCGAGATCCTCCCGCGCGCAGCGCAGCGTGTCGACGACGATCGGCTCGACGCGCAGCTCCCCGCAGCCGAGGGCGGCGAGCTCGGCGGGGATGCGGCGCCCGGACAGGAGGTCGCTGTCCGCCTGGCGGGCCGCCGGCACGGCGTGCCGCAGGTAGAAGTCCTGGGCGCCGCCCGAGGAGCCGAAGATCAGGCCGTAGTCCTCGGCGAGGATGTAGAGCCAGCCGGTCGGCTTGCAGACCCGCTGCATCTCCCGCAGGACGGGCAGGGGATCGGGGACGGCCTGGAGCACGCAGCGGCACACGACCAGGTCGAACGAGGCCTCGGGCAGGCCGGTGTCGCTCGCGTCGCTGTGCAGGAAGCGCAGCTGCGGCCATTCGGCGGGGGGGAATCGGGCCTCGGCCGCGGCGATGTGGCCGGGGAACAGGTCGACGCCGAGCACCTCCGCCCCGAGGCTGGCCAGGCGCGCGCTGATCAGGCCGGTGCCGCAGCCCACATCGAGCACCCGCGCCCCGGGTCCGGCCCCGAGCTCGCGCAGCAGCGGCTCCTCCTGGGGCCAGAGCAGGCGCTCCTGGACCTGCAGGATGTTGGCCATGCCCGGGTCTTCCATCTCCCCCTGCTGGCCGTAGCGCTCGCTCAAGTCTGCCTCGCATCGCGGTCGGCGAGCAGCTCGCCCGCGACGGCGAAGCTCCCCCGGGGCACCTCGTCCAGGCGCAGGTAGACGCTGCTGCGGGGCTTGCCGGTCACCTTGCACACGACGGAGGTCAGCTCGTCGGCGAGCTGCCGGCGCTGATCTTCGGACAGGGGGCCGGCGTTGGAAAGATGGAGGAAGGGCATGGCTCTCTCTCGACAGGGTGGTGTGGGGGACTATACCATCTCCGGAATGCGCCGCGCGTCTGTTGGGTGCGGCGCCCTGACAGCGAGAACGCGATGGCCCACCGTCTGGTTCCCCACGAGGGCCAGAGTCCCCACTCCACCGACGAGGTCGTGCGCCGCTTCGTGCGGGCGTTTCCCTTCGTACAGGTCAGCCGCAAGCTCGGCGAGGAGTACATGGACGCGGTGCTCGAGGAGCTGCGCGTGACCCAGGCCGAGGCCGACGACCCCGAGGCCTGTGACCTCGCCCGCGCCGAGGAAGACCGCACCGACGCCCTGCACGTGGTCTGCTGCACCAGCCCGCGGCCCGGGGCGAACTACTTCGCGACCACGGTGATCCGTGGGGTGATGCTGATCGACTACCCCGACCGCGAGACCGAGGAGCGCGCCGAGGAGCTCGTCGTGCAGGCCGCGGAGCTGCTCGGCTACCGGCTCGATCTCGCGTGAGCCTGCGCATGGTGGTGTCCGGCGGCCAGACCGGCGTCGACCGCGCCGCCCTCGACGCCGCCCTGGAGCTCGGCCTGCCCGTCGGTGGCTGGTGTCCGCGCGGGCGCCGCGCCGAGGACGGGCCGATCGCGGCGCGCTATCCCCTGCGCGAGACGCCCCTCGCCCGCTACCCGCAGCGCACCGCCTGGAACGTGCGCGACAGCGACGGCACGCTGATCGTCTGCGCGGGACCTCTCTCCGGCGGCACGGCTCTGACCGCCCGGGAGGCCCGCCGCCAGGGCCGACCCTGGCTGCAGGCGGCGCCCGGCGCGGCCATCGCGCCGGCGCTCGCCTGGCTGCAGCTGTGCGGCATCGAGCGGCTGAACGTCGCCGGGCCGCGGGAGAGCGCGTCGCCGACGGTGTACGCGCCGGCGCGGAGCTGGCTGGCGGGGCTGTTCGCCGCCGCGCGGGGATGACTTCCCTTCGGGGCGCGCAGCGAGTATCGTGGGCGCTCCGCATCGGAACCGCACCGCCATGACCGTCGCAGGCGCGCAGGACGCAGTGAACCCGACGAGCCGAGCCTACTGGGAGACCATCGCGGACGCCTGGGAAGCGTCGGCGCCGCATCCCCTGTGGCGCGAGCACAGCGACGCCGTCAACGTCGAGCTCCTGTCGCGCTGGCTGCCCGACGCGATGGACGCGGTGTTGAAGACCGACCTGTTCGACGAGGCCTTCGGCAGCGGGCTGGTCGACTTCCTCTCCCGCCGGGCCGACCGGGTCTTCGGCGTCGACATCGCCCGCAACGTCGTGCGTCGGGCCGCTTCCCGCTTCCCGGCCCTGCACGCGGCGAGCTGCGACGTGCGCGAGCTGCCCTTCGCCGCCGGCAGCTTCGATGCGATCGTCAGCAACTCGACCCTCGACCACTTCGACCACCCGGGCGACATCCGCGCGAGCCTCTACGGCCTGTTGCGGGTGCTCAAGCCCGGCGGTCGCCTGATCCTGACCCTCGACAACCGCCGCCACCCGGTCATCGCCCTGCGCGCGGCGGTGCCCCACGAGCTGCTGCGGCTGCTCGGGCTGGTGCCCTACTTCACGGGGGCGACCCTCGGTCCGGAAGACCTGCGCGCGCAGCTCCAGGCGGTCGGCTTCGAGGTGCGCGCCCTCGACGCGGTGCTGCACTGCCCGCGGGTGCTGGCAGTCGGGGCGGCGCGCGTGCTGCAGCGCGCCCGGCCCGCGCTGACCGGCCGCTTCCTCGGCCTGCTGCGCGGTCTCGAGAGGCTGCGGGCGCTGCCGAGCCGGTACCTGACCGGGCACTTCGTCTGCGCCCTGGCCGAGCGTCCGCGCAAAGGGGTCAGAACTTGACCCGCTGGCCCTCGCGCAGGGCGGAGAGGGCGTAGCTGGTGCCGCGCCAGACGATCCCGCCGCGCGCCGTGACGCGCGCGGCGGTCGTCAGCAGACAGGCGGCGAGCAGCAGGAAGCCGAGCGGCAGGGCGAGCAGGCTGACGGCCCGTCGCGGTCCGCGCCAGAAGCCCCACAGGAGCGCGCCCCCGCCCGCCGCCCAGAGAACCCCGCCCGCGGCCTGCCACAGGGGGGAGGGGTGGGCGAGCACCAGCAGCGGGCCGAAGCTGACGAGCAGGAACAGCGCGCCGACCACGACCGCCGTGACCAGGCGGTACTGCGCGAGGACGCCGTAGACGCTCTTCTGCAGCCCGCGCAGCATCGCCCCGAGCGAGGGATACCAGGCGAGGGCGAGGTCCTCGCCGGGGTCGAGCAGCGTGCGCGGCACCTGCTTGTCGCGCATCCGCAGGCTCAAGCCGACGTCGTCGAGGATCTCGAGCCGCAGCCAGGCGAGATCCTCCGCCTCGAGGAGGGCGCGCTCGATCAGCAGGAAGGCCCCGACGCCAGCGAGCTGGCGATGGCCGAGGCGGCCGTCCCGCGCCACGGGACCCTGGCCGAGCAGGGCAAAGGCCGCGTAGCCCGCGATCAGGAGGTCGAGGTCGGGGCGTGCGCGGCGGATCCACGGAATCAGGGTCAGGAAGCCGAAGCCGTGCGCCTGGCCGTAGGCGACCGCGCGGCGCAGCACCGAGGGGCCGAGCTCGGCGTCGGCGTCGCTGAACAGCACCAGCGCGCCGTCGGCGCGGGCGAGCCCGGCCCGCAGCGCGTGGATCTTGCCGAGCCAGCCGGGCTCGAGCTGCTCGATGCTGACGACCGACACCCGCTCTTCGCGTTCCGCCAGGGAGCGCAGGAAGTCTCCCGTGCCGTCGTCGGAGCGGTCGTCGACGTAGATCAGCTCGAAGTCCGGGTAGTCGAGGGCGAGCAGGCGCTCCGCGGCGCGGGGCAGCGCCTCACGCTCGTTGCAGGCGGGGACGATGATCGACACGCGCGGCCAGTCTTCCCGTGCCGGAGCCTCCGGCAGCGGCGGCACGGCGCGTCGGGCGTGGGCGATGCGCAGGCAGAGCAGCAGCCACAGCACACACAAGCCGAAGCCGACGAGGCCGAGCACGGCTTCAGGCTCGCGCGGCCGGATCCTCGCCGGCGTCGTCGGACGGCGCGTCCGCTTCCTCCGCCTCTTCGGCGGGTGCCTCCGGGGCCGCTCCGACCCCGTCCATACGGCCGCTCGGCAGGTCGCGGCGCCGCTTCGAGAGGTGCATCAGGTCGCGCAGGCCCTCCGGGCCGCGGGCGGCCAGCCAGCGGTCGCGGAAGCCCGGCTCCTCGACGATGCTCGCGATGTGCATCAGGCAGCGCAGGTGCAGGTTGCGCTCGTCCTCAGTGCCCGCGAGGACGAAGATCTTGCGGTTCGGCGCCTGCACCTCGGAGAACTTCACCCCCTCCTTGCAGCGCACGAGCACGAGGTCGAAGGTCTTCTCGCCGGGCAGGATGATGTGGGGGATGGCGACTCCCGGCCGCACGACCGTGCTCGACTCGGCCTCGCGCTTGCGCAGCGCCGCCTCGATGCTCTTGGCGTCCCGGCCGAGGCGTTCGGCGAGGACCTTGGCGACCTTCTCGAACATCACGTCGACCCCGATCGGCCCCTCGAGGTCGAGGATCGCGGCGCGGTCGACGAGGTGGTCGAAGCGGTCGAGCTCGACCTTGTCGCGCTCGAGGGCGAGGTGCTTGAGCTCCTGCTCGAGCTCGGGGCGCGCGACCTCGGGGGCGACCAGCCGCTTGACCAGGTAGACCAGGGCCGACTGGCGGTCGACCCGCGGCCGCACGTAGGCCGCGTACCAGATCAGCGCGAGCAGGATGAAGCCGGCGGTCATCAGCAGCGTGGTCGTGCCCATCTCGAACAGCAGGAAGGCGTACACCACCGACGCGGCGATCTGGGGCCACGGGGCGAGCGGGCTCTTGTACGAGGGGCGGTAGTTTTCCAGGCCGGAGAAGCGGAGGGTGACGAGGGCGAGGTTGACGAGGATGAACATCAACAGGACCATCGTCGAGGCCATCTTGACGACGTCCTCGATCGACAGGAAGGTCAGCATCGCGACGATGAACAGGCCGGTAATGGTGACCGAGTGCACCGGGGTGTCGAAGCGGGGGCTCATGCGTGACAGGGGCTCGGGCATCAGCCCGTCCCGGCTCATCGCCATCGGCGCGCGCGACGCGGCGAGGATCCCGGCGTTGGCGGTGGTCGCGAAGGCGAGGAAGGCCGCCCCGTCGACCAGCCAGATCAGCCAGGTCCCGACGTTCTCGGCGCCGAGGTCGAGCGGTGTCAGGCTGCCCGCGAGGCGTTCGGCTGCGACCCCGCCGACGGTCGTGAAGACGACGAGGATGTACAGGGCGCCGACGATCGCGGCGGCGAGGAACATGCCGAGCGGCAGATTCCGCGTCGGCTGCTCGACCTCGCCCGCGACCGCAGCGACCTTGGTCAGCCCACCGAAGGAGATGAACACCAGGCCGGCGACGGCGAAAATGCTGTGGAATCCCTTCGGCGCGAAGTCGTCGAAGACCCGGCCGGTGTCGACTTCGGGCGCGGTCATGCCGACGTAGAGAACGAGGATCGCGAGCAGCCCGATCACCATCGCTACCTGCAGGTTCCCGCTGCTCTTCGTGCTGACGATGTTGATCACCGTGAACAGGATGCCCGCCCCGCAGGCGCACACCCGGATCCAGAAGTCGGCCGCTTCCGGATTGGAGGCCAGCCCGGGGAAGATCACCGTCGCCAGGGCACCGAGGCCGACGAGGGCGAACGCGGTCTTCAGCGAGATCGAGAGCCAGTCGGCCAGGCCGGCGACGGTGCCGGCGAGGCTGCCGAGGCTGCGCTCGATGAAGAAGTAGTTGCCGCCCGAGCGCGGCATCGCGGTCGCGAGCTCGGCCTTCGCGAACATCACGGGCAGCACGAAGACCAGCGCGAGGGCGTAGCACACGATCACCGCGGGCCCCGCCTTCTCGAAGGCGAGCCCGGGCAGGACGAACAGTCCCGAGCTGATCATCGCGCCGGCCGAGATGCTGAACACCGCGAACAGACCGAGGGTCTTCTTGCTCCTCTTGCCGGACTTCGCCTTGGACGGTCCCGATGCGGAGGCTGGTTCCACCTCGATCTCCTCTCGACGCTCTCCACCAGAGCAGCCATCTTGGCCGCCACCGGTGGGGGCGCAAGGGAAAACCCCTCGCTCTCCCCGCGACGTCGTCGCGGACGGGGGAGGAGGGGGGCGTCGGTGGGCCCGCTCTCCGGCGGGGCGTTTCGCGCAGAAGGGACGGTCGCGGCTCAGGCGTTGATCGGGTGCAGCCGGGTCTCGTCGCCGTCGACCGACATGAAGTCGGAGGCGCGGAACTCGGCGCCGGCGCCGAAGCGCCCGACCGCCTGCTGCACGACCGCGCGGCTGCAGTCGACGCCGCGGCTGGTCAGCTCATTGAGCAGGTGCATCAGGCTCTGGGTCGAGGGCTTGTAGTGACCGCTCGCGTTCGACACGAAGGTCAGCTCCCCGAACTCGACGCTCAGCTCGCCGGCGGCGGCGATCCGCTGGTTCCGCAGGAAGGAGGAGTGGTGGAAGCCGACGACCGTCTTCATGTCGACCACCCAGCCGTTCCGCATGTACTCCTTGGCCCAGTCCGCGGCGTAGATCTGGCCGTCCCGGGTCAGCACCCAGATGAAGCGGTTCGAGGTCTCCGCCACCCAGCGCTGGCCGACCTCGACCTTCTCCTTGCGCAGCCCGAACAGATGCGTGCGGGTCTCGGTGACCGGCTCGAGGTGGTGGTTCAGGCAGCCCGCGTCGCTGGTGTCCATCGCCTTGCCGCGGTACATCATCCGCCCGTTCTCGACGGTGATCTCGTACTCCGGCAGCTCGTTGGGGTCGAGGTAGCGGACGCTGGTCGCCGTGGGCGGGGTGGTCTTCTTGTCGAAGGCGTTCATGTACAGGGTGTAGGCCGACTGCGAGCCGAAGGTCGGGTCGCTCTCGAGATCGGCGACCCGCGACGCGAAGCCCTCCCCGTACTTGTGGTGGCTCGGACCGCTCGGGCTCGCGAGACCCGGGAGCGCGTCGGCGCCGTTCTGGTAGTCGTTGCCGACGGTGACCGGAGGCAGCACGTCGGCGCCGGTCTGGTACTCGTTGCCGAGGTCGACCTGCGGAGCCGGGACGCCGAGCTGGGTCGCGGAGGTCGCGTAGCCGCTGCCGACCCCGAAGGCATCGCTCGGGCTCGGGCTCGACGCACCGAGACCGAAGGGGTCGTTGCTGCTGGTGCGGCTCGGGCTCGCGGACTGGAACCCGAACGCGTCCTGGGGGTTGTTGTTGTAGAGGTCGACATCCGGGCTCGGGGCCGGGGCGGGAGGCTGCGCGCCGAACGCGGTCTGCATGTTGTTGTACGGGTCGACGTCCGCGGCGGGGGCGTGACGGCGGTGCGCGCCGAACACGGTGTCGGGCTTGTTGTTGTAGGGGTCCTCTGCGGGCGCCTTGCCCTGGGTCCAGCGCTGGCCGATCTGCAGGCGGGTCTTGCGGGCGGGCAGCTGGCCCTCTTCGTTCCGCAGCTTGCCCTGCGCCCAGGTGACCGCCTTCTCGCTGCCGCGGGGGAAGTGGAGGTGCTCGGTGATCGCGGCGAAGACCTGGTCGAGGTCGAGGTTCTCTTCCCAGCTGTCCTGGACCTCCCGCTGCATGCGGGTGGCGGGGGCGGGCACCTGGCCCTTGCGCAGGGCGCCGAACTTCTCGGCCGCCTTCGGGGTGCAGGGGCGGGACTCGGTCGCGGTCGAACGATGCGAGGAAAGGAAGGGGTTGTCGCTGGGCATGGGTTGTCTCCTCACGTGGGGAGCCGGTTCGGGGAGATCGCTGACCGGCACGGGAGGAGATAGAGCAAGCGAGGGGCCAATTTCCTAGATAGTCGTCAAGTCTTTGCTGTGAAATGCTTTGCGTTGTGTGGTCTGCGGTGGGCGGTCGCGGCGCACAACGCCGTCATCCCTTCTACCACAGGGGTTTACGGGCATCCGCCCGCCCAACGCGCCCATCGATGGGCGCCCATCCGCCCATCGCCCTACGGCAGGGGGCGCACCTCGACGTCCCCGAAGGCCGCCCGGCAGAAGTGGGCGAGCAGGCCGATCCCGCCGCTGCGCAGGGCGTGCTCGCTGACCTGCACGACCTCCCAGCTCCAGCCGGGGGGCTCCTCTTCGTCGAGGGGCCAGAGCTTGTAGCTGTAGCGGGTCACGCCCTGGCCGCCCGGACCGTCGGGCTCGGTCGCGCAGCGCATCGCCAGGCCGTAGCGCGCGCCGGGGGTGCAGTCGGCGATGCCCTGGGGCCGCGCGGTGCCGTCGCCGCGGAAGCTCTCGAGGTTGACCCTGCCCTGCTCCGCGGCGACCCGCCAGCGCACCCAGCCGAGGTGGCCGAAGGGCAGGAAGCCCCACTTCGGCTGGGCCTCCGGCCAGTTACGGAAGCCGCCGACGACGTGTCCGGCGAAGCGCATCAGCAAGCCGAGGCCGGGGAAGCCCTTGCGGTTGGTGCGGTCGGCGACCTCGAGCACGCGGAAGCTGGTGCGGACCTCGTAGTCCTGCCAGCCCTGGTCTCCGATCAGGAAGATGCGGTCGTAGCCGCTCTCGACGACCTCGAGCTCCCCGTCGCGGATGCGCCAGTGCCCGTCGACGGCCTGCCCGACGGCCTGCAGCTCCTCGACCTCGGCCCAGCGGATCGTCAGGGGCAGGGCCGGAGGCTCGGCCTCGCGCAGGGTGACGGTGACCTCCTGGCGCAGGACGACGCCGCTCTCGGCGCACACCTCCAGGGTGACGATGTTCGGGCCGACGCGCAGGCTGTCGAGGGGGATGTCGGCGTTGAAGTCGCCCCGCCGCGCCAGGCGCAGGCCGTCGCCGAACGTTCCCGCGCCGACGGTCAGGGTCCGGGCGGGGCCGCCGTCGAGGCGGTAGCGCAGCGCGAGCTCCGGCGGCTGCAGCCGGCCGAGCAGGTTGAAGTCCGCCTGGGGCCGGCCGCCGGCGCCGACTTCCTGGGTCTCGCCGTACCACAGCTGGAGGCGCGGCTCCTGGGCGGCCGCGAGGCCGACGAGCAGGGTGAGGAGCAGCGGGAGCGTGGCGGCGGAGGGTCGAGGGCGGAAGGCGGACGGCCGCGGGCGGAGGGGCGGTGGGAGCGTGGCGGTGTCGGGTCGAAGGGGGGGAGTCGCCGGACCGGGGCGCCTGCGGCCTGCGCGCGGCGCGCTGCTCACGCGCCGCCTCCGAGCTTCCCGAGGTCGGGCATCTTCGGCAGGTCCTTGGCGCCGGGCATCTTCGGCAGGTCCTTGGCGCCGGGCATCTTCGGCAGCGCCTTGGCGCCGGGCATCTTCGGCAGGTCCTTCGGGAGCGCGGGGGCCTTCGGCAGCTTCGGGGCCTTGGGCAGATCCTTGGGAAGCTTGGGGGCGCTGGGCATCTTGACCTTCGGGGCCGTCGGGAGCTTCACCTTGGGAGCGCTGGGCATCTTCAGCTTGGGAGCGCTGGGCATCTTGACCTTGGGG
>JAUIEM010000449.1 GCA_030428695.1 bacterium | reverse complement strand
CCGCCACCGGCTCCAGCGGCTCGAGCTTCACCGGCGCCGTCGCGTCGTCCGCCACCGGCTCCAGCGGCGCGAGCTTCACCGGCGCCGTCGCGTCCTCCGCCGGGGTCGCGGCGCCGAGGAGCTTGCCGGTCCAGGCGGGAGCGAGGCCGCCGGTGCCGTCCGGGCGCGCGATCGCCTCCTCGGCGAGGGACTGCAGCAGCGCCTGGCTCGGGCCGTCGGCTTCCGTGATGCGGGCCCCGATCTCCCAGCGGCCACCGTCGAGCGCGATACAGCGCTGGACACGCACGACGGCCTTGAAGACGACGCCCTTCCACTCCTCGATCACCACCTTGAGCACGCAGTCCTCCGCCAGGGCCCGTGGCGCGACGAACAGGATCCCCTGGCGCGAGAGGTTGCGGGTGACGCCCTCCTCGACATCGGTCTCCTCCTCGCTGCCGGGGGTGTAGTCGCGGAACCACAGCCTCTTGTCGACCAGGAAGCGCGGCGCCTGGCGGCGGTCGCGGGTCGGCCGCGTCAGGGTGCGGGTCGAGCTGCGGGCCCCGACCGCCGCGAAGCGACCGGTCTTGCGCGCGAGCCCGGCGACGTGCTGCAACACGTCGGTGACGTTCTTCTCCGCAGCGGGCTGCGCCGGCGGCGCGGCCTGGGCGACCGTCGCGACGATCTCGTCCCGCGGCCGGATGCGCCGCAGCCGCAACAGGCTGGTGACCTGCACGGCGGCGGCTCCCGCCGCGAGCACCCAGGTCAGGCCGGTGTCCGACCCGGCGTCGAGCGCCTGCCCGAGGGCGACGATCAACGCGATCAGCGCGCCCCCGTGGCAGCCCAGCGCCGCGAGGAGTCGCCGGCGCAAGGCCGCGAAGAGCGCGCCGCAGGCCATGAACAGGCTGAGCCCCGCGGCGGTCTCACCGCTCGACGGCGGCTCGTCGACCACGGTCACCGACGCGCGGGGCGGCGCCGCGGGGCGCGGCTCCGGGCGCGGACGCCAGGCTTCCGCATCCCAGCCGTAGTCGCGGCCGTCGTTGGCCGCGACCAGGGCGTCGTGAACGAGCGCACGGCGCGCGGGCGTCGCCGGGGTGTTCCGGGCAGCGATCACGCCGTACGCCGTGCGCAGCGGCACGATCCCGCGCTTCCCGCAGCGCGCGAGGGCCTGGGCGACCGCGCCGAGCAGCGCGTCGCTGGTGTCGCTGCTGGTGCACAGCTCCCCGAGCCTGGCGCAATCCGCGTCGCTGAGGACGCGCCCCGGGACCTTCAGGAGCACGTCGCGCAGGACGTCCTTGCTGTCCTCATCGAGACAGTGCTGGACCAGGTGGGCCGCCGCCTCGCCGCCGAGGGAGCCGACCAGCACCGCCGCGACCCGCTCCTCGACGGACGGCTCTCCGCCCGCGGCGTAGGTGCTGAGCATCTCCTGGCTCCACGCCCAGTCGTCAGCCTGGGAGCGCGCGAGCAGCCGGGCGGCGGCGTCGAAGTGGTGGTACAGACCCTCCGGCGCGGCGATCCGCGCGCGGATCAGCGTCAGCAGGGTCTCGAACTCCGCCCCGTAGCGGCCGAACAGCCCGGCGAGCAACGCCTGGCGCTGCGGTCCGAGAGCCGGGAAGAGCTCGCGGAGGAAGAGCTCGCTGGCGAGGGCGTCGGCCTCGAACAGCGCGGTACCGGCGAGATACAGGGAGAGAGGATCGACCTCCGGGTCGTCGAGCTGCTCGCGGAAGCGCCCGGTGCGCTCCTCCAGCCCGGGGGCCGCGTCCGCTTCGGGGCCCTGGGCTGCACAGGGCGCCCACGACAGGCACACGAGCAGCGCGAGCAGCGCCCCGCGCTGCCACCAGCCGCCCCGGCGTACGCGGGCCTCCGTGTGCGACGGTGGGACCAACTCTCCTCCTGCGACCGGGCCGCGTGCCCGCGCTCTCCCCTCGATGATGTACCGGTCTTGCCGCAAAGGCGGAAGGGCCCCCTGCAGGACCGGCACCGCCCTACTCCGCCACCTCCGCCAGCGCGCCGACGGTAGCTCGCCGGGCGCAGCCCCCGGGGGCAGAAATTCAGCAGCGCCAGGTCGAAGGTGATGTCCGTGTTGTTCGCGATGTCGACGGTGTTGCCGACGATCTGCCCGTAGAAGTTGACGTAGCTGTCGAACTGGATGTGTCCCCGCGGGTTGTACAGGCAGCCGAAGAAGGTCGAGGCCAGGCCGTCGAAGCGGAAGCTGGTGCCGGACTCGCCGATCAGCACCAGATCCTCGGGCTGCGGCGGCGGGGTCGCGACGAAGCCGAGGTTGGACAGCACCAGGCTCGAGCGGCTGAGGATCTCGAGGTGCAGGTCGGCGTAGCCGTCGCCGCGGTCGACGGTCTCCCAGCTGCTCTGGTCCTCCATCGCCAGGCCCGCGGCCTCGCCGTCGAGGATCAGGGTCACGTCCCCGACGGCGCGCAGGGTGCCGAAGTCGGCGACGGTCAGCCGGCTGGCGACCAGCGTGATCGGACCGACGAGGTCGAGCGTCCCGCCGCTGCCGACATCGATCTCGTCGAAGACGTAGGTCCCCGGCCCGTAGCTGACCGTCCCGCTGCTGACGGAGAGGTCTCCCTCGACCGTTCCGGCCGCGACCGCGTCGGCGAGGCGCCCGGCGATCAGGGCGTCGGCGTCCGGGAAGTCATGGCTCGCGGGCGGCGTCGGGTCACTGAACAGTACGGACAGGATGTTGAGGATGCTGAGGAGCGGCGCCTGCACGAGCCCCTGCACGCTCGCGAACAGGCCGACGTACACGCCGCTGTCGGCGAACACGTCGCCCTCGACCGACGCGGTGTTGAGGAGGCGCACGTCGCCCTTGGAGTACAGCGCCGCGTCGGCGCTGACCGCGACCGTTCCTGGCAGGCCGAGGCGGCTGTCGAAGGGCAGGTTGATGCGCGACGCGTGCCGGATGCGCAGCTCGAGCAGCGCGCCGAGGGCGAACGGCGACAGCGCTGGCTGGGTGCTCTCGACCAGCCCCCGCAGCGCGAAGCGCGAGCGGCCCTGGCGCGCGACGGCATCGAGCACGACGCGGCCCGAGTCGAGCTCCTCGAGCGTGACGTCGACCGACGCCCCGCTGGCCAGCGCGTAGGAGCGACTCGGCGCGTCCTCGCCGGCTTCCAGCTCGACGAGGCGCAGGTTGAGGCCGGTCTCCGCGGCGAGGCGGCACTCGCGGTTCTCCTCGGTGCCCTGACGGCTCTGCTCGACGCTGTGCACGGCGAGGAACAGCACGCCGCCGACCGCCGCGAGCATCAGCCCAACGATCGCAGCGGTCACCAGGGCCGCGCCGCGACGGGTGGAAGATTCGAGATAGCGCATGACGACTCCTCAGGGGCCAGAACGGAACAAGTCGAACACCGATGGTGCGGACACGGCAGGAAGGTTCATCCCGGTGGATTCACCGGGCATTCGTCGCGAGGGCCCGGAGGCCGTTCGAGATCGGACGCTTCGAGTCTTCGAGCGGCGGAGCCCGTTCTCATGGCTGGCACACCGTCCCCAGGTGAGCAGCGCAGCGGGCGCGAAGTGCCCGAGATCTGCGGCATCCGGGTCCGCAGTAGATCGTCCCGGTGCATCGAACGGGTTCATCATCTCCGGGCCCTCAGTTCCTCACGAGGATCGGTCTCTCGACGGTGCGCAGCACGAAACCCCGACTCGCGGGGTACACGCCGGTCGAGTCCGGCGTGGCCGCATGGTCGCCCACGCGCGGATCGTAGCGGCGGCAGAGCTGGAAGCGCAGCTGCAGATGGCTCTCGCTCGGGCCTGGCTCGACGACCTCGAAGCTGCCTGCGAGCACCGATCCGGACAACACGAAGCGCCCGCCGTCCGGGGAGAGCATGTACAGCTCGCCTTCGTCGATCAGCCCGTTGGCGTTGTCGTCGCTGCCGTTGGCGAGCTCGTCGCGCAGGGCGAAGCCGAGCTCCCAGGCGCCCGTGTAGCCGATCACGCCGGTCGAGTCGTCGATCACGAGCTTGCGAAAGACGAGGTACGGGTTCTGCGGGTCGCTCGCGTCCCAGCTCAGCGTGTCCCGCGCGGCGTAGCAGAGGTGCCGCTCGATCCAGTCGACGCCCTGCAGGGCCTCGCGCTCGAGCTCTGCGGCCAGCACCTGGTGGCGGGTCTGCTCGGGGGTGCTGCGGACGACCTGCACCATCACGAGGCCGATCGTCACGAACACCGCGAGGGCGATCACCAGCTCGAGGAAGCTCATCCCGCGCCTCACGGCATCGTCTCCGTCAGGATGGTCCACAGCTCGGTGCTGCGCACGCTTCCGCCCTCGCTCCAGCGGGCCTGCACCCGCACGGACAGGCCGATCATGTCCGCATGCGCCGGCTCACTCTCGTCGCTGATCCCGTCGGCATCGAGGTCGACCGCGCCCCCGACCAGCGCCGCCGTCGCCAGCTCGTCGAGGAAGCGCACCTCGAGCTGTCCGCTCGGCAGCCCGTCCCCGCTGATGTCCGACAGCTCGCCGTCGAAGGCGAGGAGGTTGGCGAAGGGCGTCGCCTTCAGCGCGTCGAGCCGGATGGCCGCGGCGCGCCGCGCGCGATCGAAGCGCACGCGGTGGAGATTGAGCCGCTCGACGGCCGCGGTCAGGCTGACCAGGCCGAGCAACGCGCTCGCCACCACGGCGAGAGCGATCACGACCTCGGGCAGCGTCACGGCACGTCGCTTGCGGTTCACGAAAACTCCTCTACAACGATGGTGACAGCAGCGCGAGCGAAATCAACCGGGGTGTCCGCCAAAGCGCCTCGCCCGGGGCTTTGATGAATAAATTTTTATGCAATTCCCGGACCACGACCTCAGACATCAACAATTGGTCGGCGAAGGCCGCGCGACGGTCGCTCCCCCGCATGCCACGTGGGTCGGGTCCTGTGTCCCATTCCGAGACGGTGTCGCAGAATGCTACACGGCAGGCCCGCAGCGACCGCCGCGCGCCGGTGACCGATGACCGGGCCCCGACGAGCGCAGCCCGCCGAGGAGCCCGGTTACCCTCCGGAGCGCGACCCGACGACGGAGCCCTGGCCAGCGGAGCGGGCTCCCGCCCCCCTCCGGGCCGCGCCCACCGATCGGGAGACCCGCGCGCCAGCGCCGTCGCCCTCCGGCATCCTCAAGGCAGCCGAGGAGGCCGCCCTGGCCGAGGACGGCGACGCGGAGACCGTCGGCCGCTGGCTCGAGAGCGCCGCCCCCGCCCCGACCCCGGAGCCCTTCCCGGGCTTCCAGGCGGCGATGGAGTGGCTGCGCACACCGCCGGACCCCGCGCAGCTCCAGCTGCAGAACCGCCTCGCCGGACTGAGCCCGTCGCGCCTCGTCGCCCTGACCGTCGATGCGGTCGCGCGGGCCTACCGCATGGCCCTGCCCAACGTCGCGCCGCAGATGGAGCGCGCGGCCGAGGTGCTCAACCGCTTCCCCGGGCTCGAGATCGAGGTCGAGCCGACGCTGCTGCGCGTCGACGGCGAGCCCGCCCTCAAGCCCGATGCGAACAGGGGACACTGGATCGCCGGCGCCTACCTCGCCGGCCTGCGCTCGCTGCGACTGCGCGCCGGCCTGCGCAGCGAACAGGTCTCCGCCCTCGCCCGCGCCCTGGCGGCGATCGGCTCGGACACCGCGTCGATCCAGCGCTTCTACGCCTGGCTGTGGGCGGGCGGCGCCGACGGCTTCGACGTCGTGCAGGAGACCCGCGCGGCGGTCGCCTTCCCACTGCCCGAGGCGCCGACGGACAGCCCCTTCCTGAGCGCGCCGCCTGCGCCCCCGGCGGGCTTCGCTCCGCATGGAACCGGCATACGTCCCTCTCCCGGGCAGCGCTGCGTCGAGGACTTCTGGGACGCTCCGTACGTCCCCCTCCCCCGCCGCGAGCGCGAGCTGCTCCGCGAGCTCGTCGAGAACCCGGACGGTTGGACCGCGGCCGAAGCCGAGACCGCCGTCCAGGACGCGACGGTGCGCGGCACCCTGACGCCGCGCAAGGTCGCTTCCCTGCTGCTCGCCGCCCTGGCCCGGTCGACCGGCAGCGACGACCTCCGGCTGTGCATCGACCTGCTCCGCGACACGTCCGATCCTGAGCTCGCCTCGGAGCTGCGCGGCCGCGGTCTCGGCCGGGTGCTCGGCCGCGCGCTGCTCGTCCTCGACCGCCCGACGGTGCTCGCGCTGCGCGAGCTCTTTCCGCTCCTGCCCGAGGATGCACGCCGCGCCCTGTTGCTCGGCCTGCTCGAGCGCGGCCCCGGCCACGCGCGCCTCGGCGACGGCCTGATCCTGCTGTTCGAGGGCCTCGGCATCGAGCGCGCCTTCCGGCTGCTGCCGCTCGGCAAGCTGTCGGAGCCGGCGGCCGTGATGCTCGTCCGCACCCTCTCCCGCTTCCACGTCCCCGAGGCGCTGCAGGGAGGAACCGCGGCCTCCCGCGACGCCGAGCCGCGCTTCAGCTACTGGAGCGCGGTCGCCCCCCGGGCGCGCAAGGCCCGCCTCGAGCGGCTGCGCGAGCTGCTGCGCGCCGTCGCCCCCGCGAGCACCCTGCGCCTGCTGCGGGAGGTTCCCGAGGCCGCTCTCCGCGACTTCCAGGAGATCGTCCAGGAGCTGCTCGACCACCCAGAACGCGGGCTCCACGCCGCGTTGGTCGCCTTCCTGCTCCAGCCCGGCCTCAACGAGCGCGACCAGTGGGGCATCTGGCTCCTGTACGGCTGCGTCGAGAGCGGCCGCGCCGCGGACTGGCCGAGCCGGCCCCTGTACCGGGCCCTGGAGGGCTGCCTGCGCGGCGGTCTGGGCAAGAACCTCGCCTTCCTCGCCGGCTCGCGCAAGCACGCGCCGCCGCTGCGCGCTGCCGCCCTCGACGTGCTCGGCGAGCGGCCAGCGCTCCTGCGTATGGCGGTGGACGGCGCCCGCGCCGACTTCCTCGAACCGCGGGTGGTGCGCGAGCGGCTGCAGGCCGCGCGCCGCAGACTGGAGGGGAGATGAGCGGACAGGAAGCGCTCGAGGCCAGCGCGGTGGTGGTCGACAAACTGTTCCTGCTGATGCGGGTGGTCGGCGTGTACGGCCGCGATCACCCGCGCAGCAACGAGATCTGCGCGGAGCTGCAGGCCGCGGTCGCCGCCGCGGAGCCGCCGTTCAGCCTGCGGCTTGCCGACGGCCTGTTCCGTGACTCGGCGCCCGTGCCGCTCGAGGTCGCGCGCTTCCAGCGTTTCCGCGCGGTCGCCGAGGCCCTCTCCGAGCTCGGCGTCCTCGTCGCCATCGCCAGCAAGAACGACCCCGCGCTCGTGAAGCAGGCCCTCGCGCGCGAGGACCTCGTCGCCTCACCCGACCTCTTCTTCCCCATCGAAGCCA
>JAUIEM010000448.1 GCA_030428695.1 bacterium | reverse complement strand
AAAGGTGGTATGAATCATGCCAAGTTGGCGGGCACGGGCGTTCATCATTTCGACAAAGGCGTCGGGGGTGCCTCCAACCAATGTGGCGAGCGCATGGGCACAATCATTGGCGGATTGGATGAGCAGGGCGTAGAGCAGCTCCTCCACGGCCACCTTGATCGCGACGAGCGAGCTCGCGCAGCACCCGCAGGCGGTTGTCGAGCAGCACCTGCTCCTCGAGGGTGCGCGTCAGCTCGGTCAGGTACACCAGCCAGGGCTGCTCGGTGCGCTCGTAGCCCTCGAGGAACTGATCGGGCAGCTCGCCGAGGTCGACCCCGCCGGCGAAGGTCTGATCGCTGTACTCGATGTAGCGCCGGATCACCGTCGACGGCACGCCGGTCGCTTCCTCATAGGGATACACGTCCTCGAGGATGCGCTCGCCGAGGGAGTTGCCCTGCGCCGCGTAGATGATCGCGAGGCAGTACAGCGTCTTCTCCTGCGGCCGCTCCGAGCGGATGCAGCGATCGACGGCGGGCAGCAGGTGCTGCTCGCGCAGGTGTTCGACCGTCTGGGCCCGGAGCTTCGCCGACACGCGGGCGAACTCGCCCTGCAGGTAGCCGTCCGCTTCCTCCATGAAGCCGGGCAGGTAGCCGAGCAGGGGATTGTGCTCCTCGCGTTGCTGGAAGGCGAGAATCTGCGCCTCCGCCTCCGGCGCGCGGGCGAGGTCGGCGGTGGCCTCGAGGTTCTCGACGGCCGTCTTCGCCCGGTTGTAGAGCATCGATTCGTTCGCCGCGCCGAGCGCGATCGCGCTGACGGCGATCAACACCAGGGCGGTCGCTGCGATGCGGTGCAGCATGCGACGGCGCTCGACGTCCTCGGTGCGCAGGGGCGGCGGCTCGTCGGCGAAGGGGTGGTCGACGCCGGGCTCGACGGTCGCCGACGTCAGGTGGATGCGGTCGACCTTCGGGGCCATCGACAGCGGCTGCGGCTCGGTCAGCACCTTGACGAAGCGCTGCACGTCCCCGAACAGGTCCGGCGTGTTCTGCAAGAGGTCGAGCACGCGCTTGTACGCGCCCGCGTCGACCTCGGTCAGCATGCGCGGCAGGTAGGGCTCGACCTGGTCGAGGCGCGCGCCCTCGGTCTCGGAGACGTCGACC
The DNA here is from genome assembly GCA_030428695.1 of bacterium. The sequence continues at coordinate 6,155 of JAUIEM010000448.1, read as the reverse complement.
GCCAGGGGCAGGCCGTGGGCGTGGAGGAAGGCCGCGAGGTCGGGGTAACCCTGGAAGTGGTCCATGTGAGTCAGGACGATGCTGACCTGGACCGGCTGCTTCTTCAGCTCCGCGAGGAGGTTGAGCTTGCCACGGAAGGTCTGCGCGAGGCGCTGGGTGTCCTCGGGGGAATTGGTCGCCAGGTCGCTCGCCTTCAGACACACGAGCACGCGCGGCTCGCGCTGGGCGAACACCCGCCTCCACAGCCGCTTGAGCGCGGTGCGGGCGTTGGGGGTGACGTCCTCGAGCAGCACGGACGACTGCTCGATGACCAGCTCGTGCCCGCCCTGGTAGATCTGCAGCAGGGGATCTTCGGTCTGCGAGGGCAGGAACTGCCGCGCCTGCCCCTTCCAGCCCGTGCAGGTCTCGATCAGCTGGCTCTTGCCGCAGTTGGCATCGCCCATCACGAGATAGACCGGGTAGCGCTCGACGGACTTCCGCACCCGCGCCGGGACCTGGCGCAGGAAGCGCTTCCACAGGTTGACCAGCTGGCTCTTGTGCAGCGTCGGTGCGGGGCCCGGGTTCTTGCGCTTGCGGATCAGCCAGATCAGGAGCACCACGAAGACGATGAGCAGGACGGACAGGCCGATGCCGATCGACAGGAGCCGATGCGCCATGATCCAATCACCGATGGCGGACAGGTACTTCATCACGGGTTCGATCCTCTACAGGCCGGAGGGAGCCGGGCTCCCGGGTTGCGCGTGGCGCTCAGGCGTCCGCGTTGCCGCTCTCGTCGTCTCCCGCCGCTTCTTCCGAGCTCTCGGGCGCGGCAGCGATCTTCTCGGTCGGGGCTTCCGTCGCATCGGCCTCGGGAGCCGCTTCCGCCTCGGAGTCGTCCCCGGCGTCGGCCGCCGGAGCCGCTTCCGCATCGGCCTCGTCTTCCGGCGCGCCGACGATCTTCAGCTTGCCGTCGATGCCCAGGACCTCGACCGTGTCGCCGTTCTCGACCCGCCCGGCGAGAATCTCCTCGGACAGCGGATCCTGCAGCAGCCGCTGCAGCGCGCGCTTGAGGGGTCGCGCGCCGTAGGCGGGGTCGAAGCCCTCGGTCGCGAGCACGTCGCAGCCGGGCTCGTCGACCTCGAGCGTGATCTTGCGCTCGGTGAGCAGCTTCTTCAGGCGCCCGAGCTGGATCGACACGATCGGGCGCATCGTCTCCATCGTCAGGCGCTTGAAGATCACGATCTCGTCGAGGCGGTTGAGGAACTCGGGGCGGAAGTGCGCCTTGACCGACTCCATCACCGTGTCGCGCATCTTCTGGTCCTGCGCGGCGTCCTTGAAGTCCTCGATCGCGTGCGCCCCGAGGTTCGAGGTCAGGATCACGACCGTGTTGCCGAAGTCGACCAGCTGGCCCTTGGCGTCGGTCAACCGGCCGTCGTCGAGCATCTGCAGCATGATGTTGAAGATGTCGACGTGGGCCTTCTCGACCTCGTCGAACAGCACGACGCTGTAGGGCTTGTTGCGCACCTTGTTGGTCAGGAGCCCGCCTTCCTCGTAGCCGACGTAGCCCGGCGCCGCGCCGATCAGCTTGGCGACGGCGACCTTCTCCATGTACTCGCTCATGTCGAAGCGGATCAGGGCCTTCTCGTCATCGAAGAGGAACTCGGCGAGCGCCTTGCACAGCTCGGTCTTGCCGACGCCGGTCGGGCCGAGCATCAGGAAGGAGATCGGCCGCCCGGGCGGCTGCACCCCGGCGCGCGTGCGGCGCACCGCCTTGCACACCGCGGTCAGCGCCTCTTCCTGGCCGACGACGCGGTCGCGCAGGTGGCTCTCCATGTTGAGCAGCTTCTCGCGCTCGGAGGCGAGCATGCGGGTGGTCGGGATCCCGGTCCAGCGCGACACGGTCTTCGCGACGTCCTCTTCGACCACGTCCTCGCGGATGAAGCGGATGTTCTCGAGGTCTACGTCCTCGAACTGCGCGAGGGTCTTCTCGCGGTCGGGGATGATCTTGTACTGGAGCTCGGCGACGCGGTTGAAGTCCTCGTTGCGGATGCTCTCTTCCATCTCGGCCCGCGCCGCCTCGAGGTCGGCCTTGGCCTGGGTCGCCTCGAACAGCGCACCCTTCTCCTTCTGCCAGATGTCGGTCAGCTCGGCGGACTTCGCCTTGACGACCTCGAGCTCGGCGGTCATCTGCTCGCGACGCGAGACGGCGTCGGCGTCGGTCTCGAGCTCGAGGGCCTTGAGGTCGATCTCGAGGCGCACGACCTGGCGGTCGATCTTCGCGATCTCCTCGGGCTTGCTCGAGATGTCCATGCGGATCGCGGCGGCGGACTCATCGATCAGGTCGATCGCCTTGTCCGGCAGGTAGCGGTCGGCGATGTAGCGGTCGGACAGCTTGGCGGCGGCGGCGATGGCGGCGTCGGTGATGCGCACGCCGTGGTGGACCTCGTACTTCTCCTTGAGACCGCGCAGGATCGAGATCGTCTGGTTGACGCTGGGCTCCTCGCACATCACGGTCTGGAAGCGCCGGGTCAGCGCCGGGTCACGCTCGATGCGCTTGCGGAACTCGGCGGTGGTCGTCGCGCCGATGCAGCGCAGCTCGCCGCGGGCCAGGGCCGGCTTGAGCATGTTCGAGGCGTCCATCGAGCCTTCCTGCCCGCCGGCGCCGATCAGCATGTGGATCTCGTCGATGAAAAGCAGCACGTTGCCGGCCGCTGCGATCTCGTCGAGGACGTTCTTCAGCCGTTCCTCGAACTCGCCGCGGAACTTCGCGCCGGCGACCAGCAGGCCGAGGTCGAGGGCGAGGACGTTGTGGCCCTTGAGGTTGTCGGGCACGTCCCCGGCGAAGACCTTGAGGGCGAGGCCCTCGACCAGGGCGGTCTTGCCGACGCCCGGCTCGCCGATGATCAGCGGGTTGTTCTTCCGCCGCCGCGACAGGATCTGGATCATCTGGCGGACCTCGGCGTCGCGGCCGATCACCGGGTCGAGCTTGTGGTTCTTCGCCCGCTCGGTCAGGTCCTCACAGTAGCGCGAGAGGTGCTCGAAGGCCGAGAGCCCGCCCTCGGTGCCAGAGAACATGCCGCTCTTGACCTCTTCGAGCACCTGCTTGAGCTTGTCGACGTCGATGCCCGCGGCGCCGCAGTCTTCCTGGAAATGGGCGTTGGTCAGCAGGCCGAGCACCAGGTGGGTCAGGCCGGCGTACTTGTCCTCGAGCCGGTTCGAGCAGTCGATCGACTCGGCGAGCACCGCGCCGAGGTCGCGGTTCATCAACAGCTCCTGGGCCGAGACCTCGGCCGGAGGATAGGAGTTCATGCGCCGCTCGAGCTCCTTCTCGAGCTTGCTCGGGTCGCCCCCGGCCATGCTGAGATAGCGCCGCACCGGCGAGTCGTCCTGGTCGAGCAGGGCCCGCGCCAGGTGGGCGGGTCCCACGTCGCCGTGCTTGAGCCGCGCGGCGACGTTGACCGCCGACTTGATCGCTTCCTGCGCCTTGAGCGTGTACTTCTCACTGGACATGTCTCTTCCCCCGTCGAGTGATGTGTCTTCGGCGAACCGTCAGATCTGGACCAGGGCCACGGCCCCGAAATAGCAACCGGCGATCACCGCCGCGGAGATCGCGTAGTACCACAGCACCGAGCGCTCCCTCGGCGGCTCGACGGTCTCGTGGCGCGCACCGGCGTGACCCTCGAGGATCGGCATCGGGATGCGGGACTTGAGCTTGCGCTGATACTCGCGCAGCTTCGGCAGGTCTTCGGCGTGCTTTCCGCGCAGGCCGTCGGACAGACAGAAGTAGAAGACCTCGAACACGAAGGGCAGCGTCTCTTCCTTGCGTACCAGGTCGTCGATCATGTCGAACACGACCTCGCCGCCGTTGTCGATGTCGAACAGCTCCTTCTGCAGCGGCGGCCAGTCGCCCTGCCCGCGGAACACCCGCCGCTGCACCCACTCGTCGAAGTGCACGACGATCGGGAACAGGACCAGGTAGGTCTCGCGTTCGTTCAGAGTCTCACCGAGGGTCGCCTTGAGCAGGTCGAGCTGGCCGCGCACGGCCGCGCGCAGTCCGACCAGGTCGCGCACCTGATCGGTCTCCTTCAGCGTCGTCGCCAGCCCGCCGACCTGCTCGCCGCCGAGCCGCATCACGGTGCGCCCGGCGCCGGCGGTGGCCTGGCTCTCGCCGCCCGCCTGGCCGAGCAGCTCTTCGACCTGGCGGAAGACTGTCGCGACCGCCGACCACAGGGGATGTTTCATGTCGTACTCCAACCGGTGAAGGTGAGCGGCTCACTGAGTCCGGGCGCGGCGACCTTGAGCTCGACGCCGGCGTCGAAGGACCAGGCGTCGAGGATCTTGAAGACCTGCTCGGCGAACTTCTCGACGACGGGCTCGTAGCTCGCCTCGAACTCCTTGAGCTCGAGGGTGTAGCTGTGGACGACCCCCTGGGGGCCCTTGCGCTGGCTGCGGCTGAGGCCGACCAGCAGCTCGGGCAGGTAGCGGAAGTAGCCCGAGAGCGTGCCGAGGGCCGTCAGGATCTGCTTGAGCTCATCGAGGCTGAGGAAGGGCTTGGTGCGGATGGCGAGCAGCTGGAGCAGCACGTCGGGGTCGTTCTCGACCGTGCTCGCGACGTGTCCGCGCACCTCGCCGAGCACCTCCCACTTGATGCCGGGCAGGTGTCTGTCGACCAGTGAGGCCTCGAGCAGCCCGGACAGGCGCTTGCTGAACCAGGGCTGGTACCAGCGCGCGTCGACGCTGAGCTTGACCGGCTCGTCGAACGCCTCGGGCATGTTGACGCGCACCCAGCTGCGGCGCTGCTCCCCGGCCTCGGTCTCGATCTCGTAGGTGCCGCTCTCGCCGGAGAGGACGCCGGAGCGCAGGGGCGTCAGGCCGGTCTCGCTGATCTTGTAGACGCCGACGACCGAGTGCAGCTCGAAGCGCTGGCCGGGATCGACCGGACGCACCGCGAAGCGCTCCTGGGTGCCCTCGCACAGGATCGGCTGCGCGAGCTCCTGGTGCAGGTTGATGACCGGCACGGTGTTCAGCTGCAGGGTGTCGGGGTTGAGGATCATGTTCTTCGGCCAGTGGCGGTCGAGGTCGAAGCAGATGGTGAAACGCCGCCACATCGTCCGGTTGGCCGCCGGCTCGAGGTGCAGGTAGAGCTCCTGCTCGGGGTAGTGGAAGAACATGCCGACGCGCGCCAGGGGGTGGCCGTACTCGACCTGGGCGCTCGCCACCGCATCCCGCGCCGGGCCGAAGCGGAAGTTGCAGGGCTGGCCCTTGGCGTCGGCGTCGGGGACCGCGTCGTAGAAGATGCTGATATTCTCGGTGTGCTTCTGCAGCGTCCGGAACAGCTTGAGCGACGCGAAGTAGTCGTTGAGGTGGTTGACCCGCAGCTGCAGGTTCTCGGGGTAGTGCGACTGGGGGAAGCGCGCCTTGAACTGCGCGAGCAGGCGGAAGCCCGTGCCGCCGCGCAGGATGACCTTGAGCTTGTCGAGCACGAGCGGCCGGATCTCGAGGTCGTGCAGGGTGCGGTACAGGGCCTCGGTGCCGTCGTCGGTCTCGAGGGCGACCAGCGAGTGGCGCGGCAGCTTGGCGACCTCGGCCAGGCGTCCGGTCGGCACGCCCTGCACGACGCCGATCGAGGGCAGCGGCGTCAGCAGGTAGTTGAAGTACTGCGCAAACAGCCGCTGCCGGGAGCGGATCAGGTGCCGGCGGGAGACCATGTGGGTCCGCGCGGAGAAGAAGGCGATCGCCTCGAGCAGGCGGCGGACGTGCGGGTCCTCGCGCTCGAGCGGGACCTTCGGGTACAGGCCCGAGTAGGTCGTCGCGAAGCCGTCGAGCTCGCGCATCGCTTCGAAGTAGGCGTCGTGCAGCTGTTGGTCGTTCATGGCTTCCCGGGAGGCAACCGCCTCAGTCGTCCTCCTTGACCTCGAACACCATCGAGCCCTCCGAGAGGCTGATGCTCCCGGTGTCCTTCTCGTTGATGCGCCTGAGCTCGAACGTCGGCTTGCTCTCCGCGTAGGTGTGGCTCAGCGATGTCTGGCTCGTCGCCGACTTGCCGAACAGGATGTGGTTGCCCTGGCCGTCCATCGGCTGCTGCGCCCCGGGCCGCCAGTCGAGGCTGCGCACGATCCAGGCCGTGTCGTAGGTCAGGGCGACCAGCACGCGGGCGTCCTTGAGCAGCGGAAAGA
>JAUIEM010000447.1 GCA_030428695.1 bacterium | reverse complement strand
GTGGCTGGCGAACTCGTGCACCACCTCGCCGTCGATGCAGAGGGTGTCGTAGAAGCCCTCGTGGCCTTCGATGAACTCCTCGATCGCGACCTCGTGCCCGACCACCACGCCGGTCGCCTGCAGGATCTCCTCGAGCTCCTTCGCGTCGTTCGCCTTGTAGGTGCCCGACGCCCCGGCGGCGGCCCGCGGCTTGATGATCAGCGGGAAGCCGACGCGCTCGGCGAAGGCCCGCGCCTCGTCGGCGTCGCTGGTGCCGCAGGAGGCCGCGCAGGGGATGCCGCCCTTGCGCAGCTCTTCCTTCATCGCCGGCTTGTCGCGGCAGAGGAAGGCGGTCCGCACGGAGGTGCCGGGGATCTTGCAGGCCTCCCGCACCTTCGCCGCCGCCATCACGTGGGCCTCGACGGTCGCCTCGAGGCGATGCACCCAGGGCCCGCGGTTCTGGATGCGGCGCACGGCCTCGAACAGGCTCGGCTCGTGGACCACCGAGCGCACCTGCTCGTAGCCGTGCAGCCAGGAGCGCAGCTGGTCGCCGAGGGCGCTGACCGGCGCCTCGCCGATGCCGGTGACCAGGGCGCCGACGGCGTGCAGGCCGCGGACGAACTCGCGTTGATTGTGGGGGAAGCCGGGCTCGACGAAGATGACGTGCATCGTGCTCTCGGGGTGGCGGTGTTCGCGTGCGGGTTGCGTTGTAGCGCAGCTGAAGCCCGACATCAATCCCCGGCTGGGATTGCGGCGGCCGGACCTCTAAGCTGGAAGAAACCCCTGCTGGAGTCTCCCATGTCCCGACGTTTGCTGTCCGCCCTGTTCCTCGCGGGCCTCCTCGCCGCGCCGGTCTGCGCCCAGGCGGAGCTGTTCGAGGCGCCGGTCGCGTTGACCGCCGACGGCCACTCCTTCTCGAGCATCATCTACCCGACCCCCGTCCTGCACGACATCGACGGCGACGGGACCCGGGAGCTGATCGTCGGCGACCTGATCGGCAAGCTCTACGCCCACGAGCCCGTCGAGGGCGCGGCGACGGCCTGGGGCCCCGCCCAGCCGCTCGAGGCCGAAGGCGAGCCCCTGACCCTCAACAACTGGTGATGCATCGGCATGTGTCCACAGTTCGTGGACTTCAACGCCGACGGCTGGACCGACATCGTGACCGCGACCTATGAAGGCACCGTGTTCCTCGTCGCCGGCAGCGCCGACGGCTGGCGCACGCCCGTGCACGTCACCGACAGCGAGGGACGTCCGGTCCTGCTGTCGCTCTTCTACGACACCGCCGCGCACGAATACCGCAACGTCGACCGCAGCCCGGCCGGCCAGGCGACGCCGAACGCCGAGGACCACTGCGTGTCGGTGCTGCCCTTCGACTGGGACGGCGACGGCGACTTCGACCTCCTGCTCGGCGCCTACGAGGGGCGGCTGTACCTGCAGCGCAATGACGGCAGCGACGCGGAGCCCGCCTTCCGCGGGGAGAACGAGCTCCTGACCGCCGGCGACGGGCCCTTCGCCGTCGACGGAGGGCTGACCGCTCCGCGCGCCGTCGACTGGGATGGCGACGGCCGCCTCGACCTGGTCTGCGGCGGCTTCGAGGGCGGCGTCTACCTGTTCCGCAACGTCGGGGAAGCCGGGGCGCCGGCCTTCGCGGCGGCCGAGACCCTGATCGAGCCGCGGGAGCAGCTACAGTTCCCCTTCCCGAACGCCGGCTGCTACGCCGACCCGGTCGACTACGACGGGGATGGCGACCTCGACCTGCTCGTCGGGGCCTACGCCGAGTGGCTGTCCCCCGAGCCGCCGACGGAGCGGGAGAAGGAAGCGTACGAGCAGCTGCAGGCCGAGATCGACCGGGTCAGCGCCGAGCTGAGCGAGCACTACCAGGCGATGCAGGCCGCCTCCGACGGCATGACCGAGGAGGAGATGCGAGCGTTCTGGCAGGAGCAGTGGGAGATCCGCGGCCTCGCCGCCCTGTCCGAGGAGCAGAGCGCGCTGTTCGAGAAGCTCGAGGCCAGCGGCCTCGGTCCGCGCCGGGAGGCGGGCATCTGGCTCTTCGAGCGGCGCTGAGGACAGGAGAGGAGGATTTTGCGGGCGCGGCCCGCGGCTTCCGGTTACTCTTGCGCTGGAGGAGTTGCGCAATCTGCAAGACGAAACTTGCCGATCGCAAAATTCCAAATTCCAGAATTGCCAAAACAGCAATCCGCTGCTATCCTCTCTGCTAGACCCGCCAGAGAGGAGCGCCTGCCCATGTCCGATCCATCCGTCCCCTGGGAACCGACCGACGAACCCGAGCCCCGCCGGAAGCAGCTCGGCGCCTGGGGCGTGTCCGCCATCGTCCACGCCGCCCTGCTCTTGATCCTCGGCCTGATCACCATCGCGATCGAGGCGCCGGATGTGGACACGGTCATCCGCCCGAAACTGCAACAGCAGCGCACCCCTCCCCTGCCGAGCGTGGTCCGCGACATCATCAACGCCCAGGAGATCCCCGAGGACAAGCTGATCGAAGACCCGATCGTGCCCCTCGAGGACGTCGTGATCGCCACCGACCCGATCGGCAAGGCGCCGGACCTGCAGACCAACAAGAACCTCAACCACGACATGCTGATGGACCCCGCCGGCATCGGCGGTGGCCCGGCCGGCGCCCGCGGCAACCCCCACGGCCTCGGCAACCCGGCCGCGATCGGCTTCCGCCCCCGCTCGGTCGAGATGGCAGACGCCGCCCTGCGCTGGCTCGCCCGCCACCAGGTCGAGCGCGGCCCCCGCGCCGGCAGCTGGTCGGCGGCCGACTGGCACCTCGAGTGCCAGGACGGCGGCTGCGAAGGCATGTCGCTGGCCGAGCCCGGCGGCATCGGCCCGGGCCGCGGCAACCCGCACTACGACGTCGGCGTCACCGCCCTCGCCCTGCTCGCCTTCCTCGGCCGCGGCAACACCGCCCGGGTCGGCGACTTCAAGGCCGAGGTGCGCAAGGCCCAGAAGTGGCTGATCGGCCAGCAGGATCCCGCCACCGGCGCGATCGGCTTCGACCCCTCCCACGGCGAGAGCATGTACAACCACGCGATCGCGACGATGGCCCTGTGCGAGGCCTACTTCTACGGCGACGACCACCGCCTCGAGGAGCCGGCCCAGGCCGCCGTCGACTTCTGCGTGCGGGCCCAGAACCCCAACGCGGGCTGGCGCTACGGGGTGATGTCCGGCCAGAGCGACACCTCGGTCACCGGCTGGATGGTGCTCGCCCTCAAGGCCGCCCGGGTCGCCGACCTGGAGGTGCCCGATGAGACCTTCGCCGGCGCGCGGCTGTGGTTCGACCGCGTGACCACCCGCGACGGGCAGGCCGGCTACAACCGCCCCGGCAGCGGCAGCTCGGTGCTCAAGGTGCTCAAGGACCGCGGCGCCCTCTACGACGAGCAGCCCTGCATGACCGCCGTCGCGATGCTGTGCCGCATCTTCACCGGCCAGGACCCCGACGACCGCGAGATCAAGGCGGGCGCCGAGCACCTGATGGAGAAGCTGCCGGTCTGGGATCCGGACGCCCACGAGCAGGTCAACCACTACTACTGGTACTACGCGACCTACGCGATGTTCCAGTACGGCACGAAGGACTGGCTGACCTGGAACGAGGCGATGCTCGAGGCGCTGAAGGCCTCGCAGCGCAACGGCCTCGACGGCTCCGCGGACGCCGAAGGCAGCTGGGATCCGATCGGCGAGTGGGGCTTCGTCGGCGGCCGCGTCTACTCGACCGCCCTCAACGCCCTCACCCTGCAGATCTACTACCGCTACAAGCGCCAGAACGAGGGGCGTTGAGCGCCTGCGGGGCGCAGCCGCACGCCCCGATCCCGAACCCGCGCCGCCTCCAGCTCCTCGACCGCGTGCGGCGATGCTCGGCCCGCCCCCTCGGCGGCCCCCCACCGCGCGGGTGGAGTGAGCTGCGACCAGCCACCTTGCGGGCAGGGCGCCCGGCGTCCTACACTCGACACCAGGGGTCCATCCCGGGCAGGGCTCCCCGAGCGGCCGGACGACGAAGCGTAGAGCCGCGTGCGCGTCACGCGCGAGCGGGCCGGGATGCGCAGGGAGTCTGCCATGCAGAGCCGTTGGTTGATCCCGGAGACAGAGCTGCGCGCAGCGGCGGAGGAAGCGCCGGACATCGACCCGCGGCTCGCCGCGCTCGGTGGGGACGGCGCACCCCGCCCGGACCTCGCAGAGCTCGAGGAGCTTCTGTGCAGCTGGGGTCGCGCCGCGCTGCTGCGCGGTCTGGCGGCGATCGGCCGCGCGCTGCTCCCCCGCTTCCACCTGCAAGCGCCCCGCGACCCTCGCCCCCAGCGTGCCCTTGCGGCAGCGGAGCGGGCGCTGGAAGGGGGAGCGGCCGCGCGCTCGGCAGCCCGGACGGCGGGGGATCGCTGCCAGGAGCTCAGCCTCGGGCACGGCGTCGACGGCGCGGCGATGGACGCCGCCCACATCGCCGCGGGAACCGCGCGGCTCGCGGCGCTCGACGACCCGACCGAGGCGGGCAGAACCGCGCTGATGCGGCGAGCGGCCTTCGTCTTCGGGGCGCGGCATCTCGGCGCGGCGGGCGTGGTCGAAGCGGTGCGCCTCGGACTCGCCGCGCACCTCCTGGAGCTCCCGCTCCCCGACCTCGATGAGGAGCCCCCTCCCGAGCCGATGCGCCTGCTCCTCGAGAAGACCACGGCCGCCGCTGCGACGGTGCAGATCGGCCTGCGCAGCTTCGCCAGCCCGCGCCGCCCCATCGCGACCGACGGCGAGCAGTGGGAGGTCGGCTTCCGCGCCGCCGTCGGCGAGACCTGCGCCGTCGTGATCGACGGTCGCGCGCAGGGCGAGTGGATGGGGCCCCGTCAGGTGCCTGCGGCCGACGGGCCCCGGTGGGTCCAGCCCTCCTGGGCGGGTCCGGTCCCGCTCACGGACGAGGAGGCTGCGGCCCTCGCCGTTGCCCGGACCCGGACCATCGCCGAGATGCTCGCCACCGAGAACCGGCTGCTGGTCACCGGGGCCCGTGTCTCGGCAGGCCTGCTGCCGGGCCGGGTGATGGTCACGGCGAGCGTGGCGAACCGGACCCCGTCGCCGGTCCGCGGCGTGTGTGCCGTGGCGACGATCGCCTGGCCGGACGCGGAGGAGCAGGTGAAGTTCCGCCCCCGCACCGAGCCGCTCGCTCCCGGCGAGGAGACGCGCTTCACGGCGTACACCCGCGACCGCGGGGCGCCGGCCCGGAGCGTGGAGGCCGAGGTCTGCGCGGGAGCCCCGTGAGCCTGGCCGGTGCCGGGCTCAGAGGTTGTAGGGGAAGACGCTGTTGGAGACCACCGTCTGGGACGGGCCAAACTGCACCGCGCTCAGGTCGAAGCTGTCGAAGTCCGCGACCGGGGTCACGTAGCCGCTGACGACCGCGAGGTAGTCGACGCCGGTGACCAGGCCTTCGTCGGCGAGCGCGGATGGGACCAGGGGAACGTCGAAGCTGCGCGTGTCACCGCTCAGATAGAAGCTCCAGAGCCGCTGGCGGGTGAGGCCTGCCGAGCGTCCGATGAGCACCTCATGATAGCCCGTCCCCGCCGTCAGCCCACTCGTCAGCGTCACGGTCGGTCGCGACCCGCCGCTGAGGCTCAGGCCGACCTGCAGCGTCGAAAAGGTCAGGCTCGACCCCAACGCGCTCAAGGGGAAGCTCAGGCTCGCCTGTTCGCGCCCCAGGCTGTTCGCGCTGAAGGCGAACACGTAGGGACGCAGGTCCAGGGGTAGGGACGCGAGCACATTCGCGTGGGGGACACGGAAGCTCGAGATCACCGCGGTGTCGCCCGAGACGACACCCGCGATGCTGGTGAAGAAGACGCTCCGGCACACTGACTCGGCACCGGACGCGAGGTTGCCGGTGTCGAAGCCCGCGGGCAGGTCGAGCTGCACCTGGCCCAGATCCTGCGCCGCGGACGCCGCGGGCAGATCGAGCACGTGGCCCGTGGAGGCGCTGCTCAGCGCCGGGATGCTGCCCACCGTCAGGGCGTCGAGCACGTTGTTGGCGTCCCGGGAGGTCACGCTGAGGGTGAAGGGAATCCCCGTGGGGACGGTGATCGTGAAGGTCGCCGTGCCGCCGGTGTTCGAAACCATCTGCGACTGGACCCCGAGGAGACCCTCGAGGACATCCACCTCGGCCATCGTCTGCGAGCCCAGGAAGTTCACCGTACCCGAGATGGTCGTGGTCGTGACGTTGGTCCGCTCGAGAGCGAGGCGCACGCTGGTGGCCGTGGTCAGGATCGAGGCGAGGGACCAGCCGGGCTTGCCCGCGCTGATCAGCCGCGCGGACGAGGAGCCCGCGACCTGGCTCAGCGTCGCGCGGCCATCGACGTCGGTCAGCGCGATGTTGGTGGTGTCATCGCCGATCCACACCTGGACGTCCGCGAGCGGAGTGCCCAGACAGCTGTCCACCACGATCGCTGTGATCGAACCGGTTCCGGACGTGAGCTCTCCACCCTCGGTGCCGATGAAGGCAGCGGAGCCGCCACTGCTGGAGGAGCTTCCGCAACCGACCAGGCACGCCAGGGTGACGACGAGAGGGAGGAGACGACAGGGTGGGAGCATGGGGGTTCCTTTCGATGGCTCGACGGGCAGTTTGTTCAGGGCCGACAGCCGCCGGCGCACGGGCTGCTGAAATGGAGCGCCAAGTGTAGGGGAGGAGCGGGCCCAGGTCCAGCGTTCGGTGACGAATCGGAGCAGCAGACCATCGGTGGCAACGAGTCGCCGTGCAGGCTCTCGCCGGCCAGATCCGTGAACTCGCGGGAGGACACAGCTCTGGACCCGCGGTTGGGACAACCGAAAGCACGACGCCGACGAAGACCACGACGTCGAGCGAGCACAAGAGCAAGCGTGAGGCAAGAGCGGCCATGGCCGGCCGGCCAAAAGGCGTTCGGCCCCCGCTGTTGCGCACACGGTCCTGGACCCCCAAGTATTCGGCTTGGAGAAACCACCAGGAGCAGGGCCGCGGAGGGAAGGCGGAGGGATGCAGGGCTCTGCGTCTGGAGGCGCACGGCAACGGAGCCCGGCGTCTGGAGGCGCGCGGCAACAGAGCCCGGCCGTTGCGGATGCACTCCCGAAGTAGCGGCTCAGAAGCACAAGAACCGTGGTGGAGGGCCCTGCTGCCCTCCTGAAGTCGGGCAGCTTGGCGGCCAGCGACGAACAGCGACCAGGGAAGACGTCCCCCCGCCAAGGTGCACGACTTCAGGACCGTCCGTGGCCTTCGGGCAGCAGGGCCCACCTCGTCCTCCACCCTCGTTCCTCGGGCGGAGGTCTCGGACGCTTTCCGGTCTCTCGCCTCGTCCCTCGGCGAGAGACCGCCGCTTTGGGTGTGTCC
>JAUIEM010000446.1 GCA_030428695.1 bacterium | reverse complement strand
CGGGAATTTTTTCAGCGCAGCTTCCGACGCGCCGCCCGCACCGCGACGTCGAGCCGTGCCCGCACGGTCTTGCGGTCGCGGCCGATGGTCGCGGCGATCGCGCTCAGCGAGCTCTGCTCGCCGTAGTACAGCACGAACACCTCGAAGACCTCCGCGTCGAGCTCGCGGCGCAGCTCGGCGAGCAGCTCCCGGGCGTCGAGCCGGGCGTCCGTGTCGGGCAGGGTCGCGGGCGGAGCGGGCAGGAGGTGGGGGTCGACGGGTCGCTCGCGGCGCTTGCGGCAGTGCTCCACCCAGACCGAGTGCGCCTTGATCCACATCCAGCGGTTGAAGGAGCGGGTCGGGTCGTACTCCTGTCTGGTCAAGGAACGCTCGAGGCGCAGCAGGGTGTCCTGGGTCAGGTCCTCGGCGTCGCTGCGGCTGCCGCACAGGCGCAGGAAGTAGCCGAAGATGCGGTCCATGACCCGGGCGAAGAGCTTCCCTCGCAGCCCGCTCTGGCCCGGTCCCGCGCGGCCGGCGAGGGCCGTGGTCTTCAGCTCCGAGGGGCGCTCATCCATGCCCGGAGTATACGGCACGCGCCCGCCGGCGGCGCTTCTTCGTCCGGAGAGCCCGGGATGCTACACTGCAGCAGCGAACCCGGACACGGGCTCGCGCGTCAGAAGTCCACATGGAGGACCAGGCATGACCCGCAACACCCTGTCCATCGCCGTCGTCGTCGCCGCGCTGCTGCTCGCCCTCGCGCCCGCGGCCTTCACCGATGGCGACACGCCGAGCCGCGCGGCGGTCCGGCGGATCGAGATCCCCGACAACCACGTGCTCGACGTCTTCACCATCGGCGGCCGCGATGGCCGGTTGGAGTGCGTCCACTTCGAGGAGGCATCCGGCCAGCTGCGCTACGAGGTCAGCTACGACAGCGACGCCCAGCTGCTCGAGGTCACCAGCCGCGAGGGCAGCCGGGTGTACCGCTACACCTTCTTCCGGCCGGTGCGCTGGGACGTGTACAAGCTCTAGAACGAGGAAGACACGATGGCTGATGGAGACGCCGCCGGCAGGACCCTGTGTGGTTGCCTGCTCGGCGCGCTGGTGCTCGCGGGCCTGCTCGGCTGGTGGGGCTTCAGCGGGATGGCCGCAGACCAGGCGGCGGCGGACTCGCTGCTCGCCCTCGACTCCGGGCCGACGCCGCTGCCGAAGGAGGGCGAGGCTTCGGCGCCCCCCCGCGCGCTGGACGACGAGGGGCCGGTCAAAGAGATCCACCTGATGGCCGCCTACGGCGAGGAGCACGTCCTCGACGACGCCCTCGCCGTGCTCGCGCGCCGGCTCGACCTCGCCGCGGTGCGCCACGAGATCGCGCGGGACGGCCTGCGCTTCACGGTGCGGGTGCCCGACGAGAAGGAGGTGCTCGACCAGGTCTATCCGCTGCTGCTCGCGACCGGCCGCCTCGAGTTCAAGATCGTCGCCCAGCGCGATGTCGACGTGGTCGGCGAGCTCTACGACGAGACCCTGGCCGCGGTCCAGGAGGCGAAGCGGCGCGGCAGTTACGACCCGGAGACCTCCCCCTACGACGTCCTCGACCTCGACGGCGTGAGCTATCTGCTCGAGAACCCCGGCTTCCCCGGCTTCTACATCGTCGAAGCCTGGGCGACCTTCGAGAACGACAAATGGTACGTGAAGTACCGGCTGAGCCCCGCAGGCGACGAGGCCTACAACGCCTTCGTCAACGCCGCGGCCGGGCGCCAGGAGGCGACGATCATGGACGGCGCGATCGACGCGCTGGCCCACTGGTCCGAGGGGCCCTTCGAGCTCGAGACCGGCGCGACCTGGTACTGGCCGAGCCCGGACGAAGACCCGTGGAGCAAGGCGGACGCCCATCGCAACGCCCTGCTCCTGACCAGCGGGGCCCTGCCGATCGAGCTGACCCTCGAGAAGGAATAGCGGCAGCTCGCCGCTTCCGCCTGCCCACTCGCTGGCTCAGAAGCGCGCGAGCTCCCGCGTCGCCTCGACGACGTCGTCGACCTGCGGCAGCACGAACTCCTCGAGCGGCGTGATCCAGGGCAGGGGCACGTCGCGGGCGGCGAGCCTGCGCACCGGGGCGTCGAGGTAGAGGAAGGCCTGGTCGGCGATCTGGGCGGCGAGCTCGGCGCCGAAGCCGGCGGTCAGGTTCGCCTCCTGCAGGATCAGCACCTTCCCGATGCGCTTGGTCCACGACAGGAGCGCGTCCTTGTCGAGTGGCACGAGCGTGCGCATGTCGAGCACGGTCACGCCGATCTCCTCCTCCGCGAGCTTCTCCGCCGCGGCGACCGCGAGGTGCATCGAGCTGCCCCAGGTCACGATCAGCACGTCCTCGCCCTGGTGGCGGACGGCGGCGCGGCCGAGGGGGACGAGGGCGTCGGTGCCGCCCAGGCGGCCCTTGACCCGCCGGTACAGCCACTTCGGCTCGAGGAAGATCACCGGGTCGTCGTCGCGGATCGCGGCCTTGAGCAGCCCCTTGGCGTCCTCGGCCGTCGACGGGGTGACGACCTTGATGCCGGGCTGATGGGCGAACCAGGCCTCAGGGTTGCGGGAGTGGAAGGGCCCGCCGCCGACCCGCCCGCCACAGGGGCCGCGCACGACCAGCGGCAGCGCGATGCCGGTGCGGTAGTGGAAGCCGGACGCGTAGTTGACCAGCTGGTTGAAGCCGCAGGTCACGAAGTCGATGAACTGCATCTCGACGACCGGGCGGAAGCCGCGGATCGCCGCGCCGATGCCGGCGCCGATCATGCCGGCCTCGGAGATCGGCGTGTCGCGCACGCGCTCGGGGCCGAAGGTCTTCATCAGCCCCTTGGTGACCTTGAAGGCGCCGCCGAAGTGGCCGATGTCCTGGCCGAGCAGGATGACCCGCGCGTCGCGTTCCATCTCCTCGGCCAGGCCCTGCTGCACCCCGCGCAGGAAGTTCTCGCCGCTGGTCTGGGGGGCGAGGAAGGGGGTGGAGGGGCGTGTCTGGCGCCGGGGCGGCGAGGCGAACACGCCGACGGCGGCCGAGCGGGCCTCCGGCAGCGGGTGGGTGAGCGCTTCCTCCGCCGCCTCGAGGATCTCCTTTTCGAGCTGGCGCTTGATCGCGGCGCAGCGCTTCTCGTCGAGGATGCCCTCCTCGAGCAGCAGCCGCTCGAAGCTCGCGACCGGGTCTTTCTCCCGGTACTCGCGCTTGATCGACTCGGGCACGTACTTCGCCCCGTCCGCCTCGCTGTGCCCGCGCAGCCGCAGGGTGACGGCCTCGATCAGCGTCGGTCCCTCGCCGAGCCGGGCGCGCTCGAGGGCCGCGGACACCACCTGGACCACGTCGAGCACCCGCGTCCCGTCGACCCGCACCCCCGCGACGCCGTAGCCCGCCGCGCGGTCGACCAGACTCTCGCAGGCGTACTGGTTGAACCTCGAGGTCGAGTACGAGAACTGGTTGTTGTCGATGATCAGCACCATCGGCAGGCGCTGGACCGCGGCGAAGTTCAGGCCCTCGTGGAACTCGCCGGTGCTGGTTCCGCCGTCGCCGATGAAGTTGACGACGGCGCCGCCATCCTCGGTCAGGCGGCTGGCGAGGGCGACCCCCGCGGCGATCGGGACCATCGCGCCGAGGTGACTGATCATGCCGATCTGGCGGCGGTCGAGGACCGTCTGGTGCAGGCCGTTGTCGCGCCCGCGGCAGGGGCCGTCGGCCCGTCCCATCGCCTGCAGGAACATCTCGAGCACCGGCATCCCGCGGCTCAGGGCCGCGCCGAGGTCGCGGTGCAGGGGCAGCAGCCAGTCGCGCTCGCCCATCGCGAAGCCGGCGCCGCAGCTGGTCGCCTCGTTGCCGATGCCGCTGTACACCCCGCCCTTGAGCTTGCCCTGGCGGTACAGGATCGACAGCCGCTCCTCGTAGGCGCGCGTGCGGCGAAGGTGCCGGTGCAGCCGGCGCAGGGCGTCGGGCGTCAGGCCCGAGGAGGCGATGTCGACCGGGGGGACTGTCTCGGCCATGGGGGAGCTCCTCTGCTCGGTGGGTGAAAATCGGCGCCCATTCTAGCAGCCCGCGTCCGAAAGCGCAGGGCTGCCGATGGGACTCTCGCGCGCCCGGCCAGCGGCTCGCCGTCTCGCCTCGTGCCTCGGCGAGATCGGGTCGCGGCGGCCTTTGTTGACCTCGGAGGAGATGACGAAGGCAGGCACCCACCCCCGCAAGCCTCGCGAGCGAGGTTCCAGGCCCTATGCGCCGAGCTTCCCGCGAAGCGCGGCGAAGCGAGGATCCTCCCGCAGGCTGGCGAGGTCCTCGTCGCGGTCGAGCGCCTCGGCGTGGGCGAAGCCCGCGGCGATCGCCTTCTCGAGGGTCGTGATGGCGGTGTCCGCGTCGCCGCCGAGCGCGTGCAGGCAGGCGAGAGAGTACAGGCTGCTCGCCTCCTGGCCCCCGCGCTCGAGGGCGCGCAGCAGGGCCTCGCGGGCCTCGTCGAGGCGGCGCTGGCGCAGGTAGAGGTTGCCGAGGGCGAGGTGGTTCTCGGCCTGGCCCTTGCGCAGAGCGATCGCGGCCCGGTAGCTCTTCTCGGCCTTCTCGTAGTCTTCGAGGCGCTCGTGGACCTGGCCGAGGCTGAGGTGGATCATCGGGTTCTGGGGCAGGATCGCGAGGGACTGCTCGAAGGCCTCCTTCGCCTCCTCGACCATCCCGAAGTGCAGGGCGAGGAAGCCGAGCTCGTTGCGGGCGGCGCTGTCCTCGGCGTCGAGGGCGGCGGCGCGGCCGAAGCTCTGCAGGGCGGCCCGCAGCTGGCCGGCGGACTTCTGCGCCGAGGCGAGGTTCTTGTGGACCTGGGCGCTGTCCGGGTCGAGGTAGGCGGCCTCGGCGAAGTACAGCACCGCGCTCTCGTAGTCGTGCTGCTCGAAGCGGGCGGTGCCGACCTTGTTCCACAACACGCCGCGATGGGGATCGAGCAGCAGCGCGGCCTGGAACTCCTTCTCCGCCGCCTCGTGGCGCCCCTCGCGGCCGAGCTTGTGGCCCTTGTGCAGGTGGGTGTTGATCGCGTTGTCGAGGCGCCGCTCGGCCAGGCGCCCGGAACGCGCGCTGCGCTCGGAGTCGCGGTGCTTGTCGAGCGCGCCGTAGGCGTAGGCGAGGTTGTTCCAGGCCTTGACCAGGTCGTGGTTGAGCCGCACCGCCCGCTCGAGGGGCGCGATCGCCTCGGCCAGCTCGCCGGCGAGCAGGCGCAGCGTGCCGCGGCCGAACCAGGCGCGGGCCTCGTCCGGCTCGCGCTCGAGGAGCTGGTCGAACAGGCTCCGGGCCGCCTCGACCTCCTTGGCCTTGAGCAGCTCGCTGCCGAGCCGGGTGCGGATCAGCCAGGAGTCGGGCCGGGCCTCGAGCAACGCGCGGTACTCCGCGATGCGGGCGCTCCGCTCCTCGGCGGTCGGCTCGCGCGGCGCCGGGGGCGCGGTGCGGGAGGTGCCGGGCCGGGCGCTGCGGGCGGTCGCCGGGCGCTTCTTCTCCTCCTTGGCTTCCTTGAGGGCGCGGGCGAGCATCTGCTGGGCGCGGCCGTCCTTCTGTAGCTCGCGCTGCAGCGCGGTCGCCGCTTCCTTCTTCGGCGCGGCCCCGGCCGGAGCGGACGCCACGGCGCGCGCTTCCAGCACCTCCTCGGCCCGATCCTCCTCCGCGTCCTCCGCCGCCGCGGCCTTCATCGCCTCGACGGCCGCGGCCCTGCGCGCGGCGGCTTCCTGCTGGGTCGACTGCGCGCGCTCGAGGGCGGCCGCCTCCTCGGCCTCACGCTGCTCGCGCAGGGCGGCCTGCTCGGCGCGCAGCTTCGCCATCGCCTCGGCCTTGCGCTGCTCCTCTTCGGCGGCCTCCTGCTCGCGGCGGCGGGCCTCGGCGGCGCGGGCGCGGTTCTCCTCGTTGCGGGCGATCTGGTTCTTGATGCGCAGGCCCCGCACGCGCTGGTCGGAGGTGCTGCCGTCCAGGGTCAGGAACTGCTCGTACAGCTCCATCGCCCGCGCCTCGTCCCCGTCCTTGAGGGCGATCTCGGCCCGGGTGACGACGACCCCCGGCAGGGGCTCGCCGGAGGATGCCTCGTCGAGCGCCTCGCGCGCGCCGTCTACGTCGCCGCGCTTGAACATCAGCTCACCGATGCGCCCGAGCAGCGCGGCGTCGGCCGCGCCCGCCTCGCGCACCAGGGTGTACTGCTCGAGGGCCCGGGCGGGGTTGTCCGCCTCCTCGAACAGCGCGCCGAGGGCCGCGTGGGCGAGGATGATGCCGCCCTCCGCCGCGTCCTCGAGGGCGCGCTTCGCGGTCAGGGTCTCACCCCGGGCGCGCAGCATCTGGCCGAGCTCCCAGGACGCCTCGGGGAATCTCTTGCGCAGCTGCAGCGCCTTGCGCAGGGACGTGACCGCCTCGCGCTCGGCGCCGGTCTCGCGGTAGCACAGGGCGCGCTCGAAGTGCAGCTCGGCCCGGGCCGGGCTGTCGAGCAGGGCCTTGCGCACGAGCTCGAGCGCTTCCTTCGCCTGACCCTCCGCGCGCATCGTCGCGACCGTCTCCGGCGCGAGCTCTTCCTTCGCCGCGGCCGGGGGCGGGGTCGGAGCCGGCGTCGGCGCGGGCGCCTCCACCTCTACCCCGGACTGGAGGGCCTCGGCCCGGCGCCGGTAGCCGGCGGCGGCCTCGGGGTCCTCGTCGGCGAGCAATGTGGCGAGCGCCTCGAGGCTCGGCCCATGCTCCTCGTCCTCGACCAGGCTCTCCCACTGGGCGCGGGCGAGCTCGGGGGCTTCCATCGCGAGATAGCAGCGGCCGAGCAGGTGGCGCAGCGCGGGCTCTTCGACCAGCATCAGCGAGCGCGCCTTGCGCAGGGCGTCGCGGGCCGGAGGAAACAGGTTGCAGGCGAACAGCACCCGGCCGAAGGCCCACAGCACCTTGCCGTTGCTCGGCGCGTTGCGGGCCGCGATCTCGGCGAATTCCAGCGCCTCCTTTGGCTTGTCGAGCGCGAGCAGACACAGGCCGAGGTAGTACTGGGCCGGGACGTAGCCGCTCTTCGCCCCCGCCGCCGCGCGGAAGGCCTCGCAGGCCGCCTCCTGCTCGCCCTGCTCCCAGGCCGCCACGCCGGCGCCGAGGTGGGCGCCGGGCAGCTCGGGGTCGCCCGCGATCGCCTGCGCGAAGGCCTCGGCGGCCTCTTGGAGCTGGCCCTGTCGCAGGAGGACGCGGCCCATGTCGACCGCCGCGCGGGGGCTCTCGCCCGCCGCCTCGCGGTAGGCCTCGAGGGCGCCGGCGAGGTCGCCGGCCCGCTCGAGGGCGAGCCCGGACTCGAGGGTGTCGTCCGCCGCCTGGGGGAGGAAGTCGGCCATTCTGACCTCACAAACCTGGGAAGAGGGACCAGTATAAGGGACTGTCAGGCAAGAAATCCTCGCTTTTCGGTGAGG
>JAUIEM010000445.1 GCA_030428695.1 bacterium | reverse complement strand
ATTCCTGCTGCGGACCCGGATGCCGCAGATCTCGGGCACTTCGAGCCTTCTGCGCTGCTCACCTATGGCGCTGCATGGGCTCCGCTGCTCGAAGACTCGAAGCGCCCGATCTCAAGCGGCCTCCGGGCCCTCGCGACGAAATCCCGGTGAATCAACCGGGATGATCTTCGCCGCGTCGCTGTCCCGCCCCGGCCGCGTCCTCGACATGGTCGCGGGGTCGCTGCTCGGCGGCTTCCTCGTCATCCTGCTCGGGCTGCCGGTCCTCAACCACTACGCCTGGACCTACGCCATCCACGCCAACGGCCTCGCGCTCCGGCACGAGCTCTTCCGGCTGCGGCGCTTCATCCCGACCGCGACGATCACCGCGATCGAGGAGCGGTCGTACCTCGGCGCGCCGATCGTGCGGGTGCTGTACGAAGACCGGGGGCGGCCGCGGGGCTTCTCGCTGCGCCTGGACGACGCCGGGAAGATCCGCGCGCTGCTCGGCCTCGCTCCCGCACGCTGAGCCCGGTCGCGACAGCCGCGGTCAACGGACGCGACAGACCATCCGCACGTACACCCCCTCCTCGGCCTCCGGCTCGAAGCCGAGCCGCTCGTAGAGGCGCAGGGCGGGGTTGTGCCTCGCGACGTGGAGGCGCATCGGCACACCGCGCGCGCCCGCCAGGGCGAGCAGGGCGCGCAGGACCGCCGTGCCGAGGCCGGCGCCGCGGTGTTCCGGCAGGAGGGCGAGGTCGATCAGGCGCAGCTCCTCCTCCCCGTGGCCGAGGTAGAGCAGCCCCGCCGAACGCCCATCGACCAGCAGCAGCCGCTGGTCGTCGTCCCCGTACAGCCGCGCGTAGTGCGCGTTCCGGGCGCGCAGCTGGGAGTCGAGGAACAGGTTCTGCAAGGCGGGGTCGTGCGCGAGGGCGGCGAGCTCGGCCGTGCGGGTCGAGGCGAACAGCGCGCGGAGGAAGTCCCCATCGCCGTCCTCGACCGGCCGCAGGCCGATTCCCCGCTCCTTCAGCCGTCGCTCGAAGGCTCGCAGGGGCTCACCCCCAGCACCAGGCACAGCGCCTCCTCCCGCCACCGCTCACCGAGGCAGATCCCGTAGCTTCCGGCCCGCAGTCGCGGCCCGGGACCGGCCGCCGCCAGGCTGCGGGGCAGCTCGAAGCCCGCCCCCAGGTCGAGGCGCAGGCACAGCCCGAGGCCGTGCGACGGCGCGATCGGCACGCGCATCTGGCAGGGCACCGAGCTCGCCCCCGGCCTCCAGCGCGCCGCCTCGAAGCGCTGCCCGTGGAAGGGCTGGAAGCCGACCTCCAGGCGCGCCCCGCGCAAGCCGGACGGCAGGCTGGCGCGCTCGAAGCGCGGCTCGACCGTCAAGAGCAGGGCGTCCGCATCGAACGCCGCGCCCCCCTCGGGGCACGGCAGCCAGGCGGACGTCGCCGCCGGCCGGTAGCCGAGCAGGGCCGGGGGCGCGGCGAGACCGCCACCGCGGGCGGAGGCGGCCCCGGACACGACGAGGCCCCAGGCGGCGGTCGCGCCGAGGCGGAGGAAGCTGCGGCGCGGCAGCGCGAACGAGTGGGGTTTCATCATCACTCGGAGGGGAAGAGTCCGACCAACGCGATGCAGATGTTCAGCACGGCGTACGGTTGGAGGTTGTTGTGGGGAACGGACGCCGACGTCGCGAGAGACTCCGGGGCGAGCGTCGCGGTCGACCCACCAGGGCCGGCGTAGCGCGGCTCCGGACCGCGGGCGAGCGCCGCGTCGGCGGAGGGCGTGCCGAGGTTGCCGAGCCGACGCGCCGCGGCGAGCCGGTGCTTGTGGGAGGGGAGCTGGACCTCGGTCAGGGTGACCGTCGCTTCCCCACCGGTGCCGCCGCGGGTGCGCGCGCTCAAGCCCGGCCCGATGCCGGGCTGCAGGGGAACCCGGCCGCGCAGGTCGGGCAGGGCGAAGGTCGTCGCGCCGTTCCCGCCGTAGGCTGTCCCGATGATCGAGAACAGGGCCGAGTTCTGGGAGATCTGCAGGATCTGCCCATCACAGGGCGCCCAGCCTACCGGCACGGAGTCGTAGGGGAAGATCCGGATCTCGCCGATGTACGGCTCCGACATGGCTGTTCCTCAGTTCTGCGAAGGGAAGATCCCGAACAACGCGATGATGAAGTTCATGCCGAGGAACGGCATCATGTTCGTGTGCGCCTGGTTGCTGCCGCTCGCCGTGATCGTCGTCTCGTCGAGCAGGTCGCCCGGCAGCTCGTCGCCGTACATCCGCTCGGCCGCTGCGAACACCGCGCTGTGTGCGGTGCCGGTGCCGGGCGTGTCGGTCGACGCCTGCAGCGTGTGGCTGTGCCGCGGAAGCTGCGCGCCGGTCAGAGTGACATCTTCGGTGCCGGTCTTCTGCCCGAGCGGACGCGGGGACAGGTTCGCTCCCTGTCCAGCGTGCAGCGGCGTCCGCCCGCGCAGGTCAGGCAATCCGAAGGTCGTCTGCCCGTCCCCGCCGTAAGTGGTTCCGAGCAGCAAGAACAGCGCCTGGTTCTGGCTGATCTGCAGGATCTGGCCGTTACACAGCGCCCAGCCTGCCGGCGCGAAATCCCCGGCAAACATCCGGATCTCTCCGATGAAGGGGTCCGACACGTCGCCGCTCCTGTTCTGCTCCGCCGCCGCTCAGTTGACGGTCGGGAAGATGCCCTGCACGGCGATGATGAAGTTGAGGACCAGGCTCGGCTGCACGTTTCCATGGGCCTGCGCCTGCGCCGCCCCGGCCTCCGTCACGCTGCCCGGGTGCAGACCGACCAGGTTGAAGGCCGCTGCATAGATGAGCGGTCCCGAGCCGGGCAGGTGCTCGCCGGGCTGGGCGAAGCCGGCCGCATCACTGCGCCCGGTGACAGCGTGGCTGTGGCCGGCGACCTGGGCGGCGGTGAGCACCTCGCTCTCCGTCCCCGCCCGCTGTCCGAGCGGGAAGCCGGTGCCGATGTGGACGGGAGCGCGGCCGCGCAGGTCGGGCAGGGCGAAGTTGGTCAGCCCATCGCCCCCCCACGTGGTCCCGAGCAGCGAATACAGCGCCTGGTTCTGGTTGATCGGCAGGAGCTGGCCGTTACACAACGCCCAACCTGGGGGGGCGAAGTTGAACGCGACCAGCTTGATCTCGCCGAGATAGGGGTCGCTCATCACCCCTCCATTCCGTGCACCTTGCAGAAATCCTATGCTATCTGGTCCAGATCGGTGGGACAAGATACTCTGAACGCCAAATCCACCGCGAGAGACCCGATGCAGACCCCCCTGCTCACCTCCCTCCCCATCGTCTGCCTCCTGGCCGGAGCCGCCGTCGCCCAGCTGGCCGGCACGCTCGACACGACCTTCAACAGCGGCGGCGCCGTGCCCGGCGTGCGGCTCGACCAGGTCGGGGACGACAGCGGCTTCGAGGATGTGCTGATCGCCGACGGCAGCATCTACGCGGTCGGCGGCGCGACCGTCGGCGGTGCGCGGCGCTTCCTGGTCGCGAAGTACGATGCGGCCGACGGCAGCGCGGACGCGATGTTCGCGGGCGGCGCGGGCGCGACCACGGTCAGCCTGGGCGGGGACGGCACGGCCCGCTGCGTCGCGCTGCAGTCCGACGGCAAGATCGTGGTCGGCGGCACCGCGCGCGGCGGCTTCGCGCTCGCGCGTCTCACCCCGCAGGGGAGCCTCGACAGCGGCTTCGGCAGCGCCGGGCTCACGGTCGACTCCAACGTCGGCGAGCGCGCGGAGGTCGTCGCGATCGCCGTCCAGGCCGACGGCAGCATCCTCACCCTCGTCCGCTCCGACGCGTTCGCGACGGAGACCGTCACGCTACGGCTGCGGCGGATCACCGCGGGCGGGCAGCCCGACACCGGCTTCGGGGGCGGCGACGGCGTCACGGTGCTCAGCGAGACCGGCGGCAACCTGTGGGGCTGCGACCTCCTGCTGCGCGGGAACGGGGAGGTCATCGTCGCCGCGGCAACCGAGGACGCCCTGCACCTGCGCCGGGTCTCGGCGGCCGGCGTCGTCGACGGGAGCTTCGGGCAGACGGCGCTCGACCCGAGCGGTCTCGACCTGGTCAGCCCCTTCGCCGGCCTGCTCGAACGGAGCGCGGGCGGCTTCGCCGTCGCGGGCGGCGCCGACGGCGCGCTGCTGCTGATGCTGACCGACGGGAACGGCGGGCTGCTCGAGGAGCGCTCCGTCCCCGCGGGCTCGATCGCCAGCGCAGAGGCGATCGCCGAGGATGCGGACGGGAACCTGCTGATCGCGGGCTCCGGCCTGGCGGCGAGCGGAAACCTCGAGGTCGTCATCGCGAACATCACCCCCGGCGTCGGGCTCAACACCGACTTCAACCCCGCCGGCAGCACGCCGGGCATCGCGACGCTCGTCGGCAACGCCGAGGACGTCGACGCCCGGGCCCTGACCCTCGACGCCGATGGCCGCGCCGTGATCGCCGGCCAGTTCGGCGCGGCGGCGAGCTTCGGGGCGCTCGCTCGCTTCCACGCCAACACGAGCAACGCGTTGTCGATCGCCGATGCGACGATCAGCGAGGGCGACAGCGGAACGAAGACCCTGAGCTTCAGCATCACCCGCAGCAACACCGCCGGGGCGGTGACGGTCGACGTCCAGACCGCCGACAGCACCGCGCTCGCGGGGCAGGACTACGAGACGCTGTCGACGACGATCATCTTCGCGGCCGGCGGCGCGGCGAGCCAGACGGTCGCCGTCACGGTAAACGGCGACGCGCTGGTCGAGCGCGACGAGACCTTCCGCGTGCTGCTGTCGAACCCGGTCGGGGCCGAGCTCGGTGACGGCGAAGCGCTCGGCACGATCAGCAACGACGACGCCGCGACCCTCAGCATCGATGATGTCACCCTGAACGAAGGCGCCTCCGGGCAGGCGAGCTTCGTCTTCACGGTCACCCTCGACGCGGCGGTCGCGAGCGCGATCAGCGTCGCTGCGTCGAGCGCCGACGGCTCGGCGACCACCGCCGATGGCGACTACGCGTCGAACAGCGCGACCCTGAGCTTCAGCGGCAGCGCCGGGGAGACCGAGGTCTTCGCGGTCGCGGTGGCGGGCGACGCGCGCGTCGAGCCGAACGAGACCTTCCTCGTCAACCTGCAGAACCTCTCGGCGGGCGGCCTGGCGGTCAGCATCGCCGACGGCCAGGGGATCGGGACGATCGTCAACGACGACGCCGCGACCTTGAGCATCGGCGACGCGCAGCAGGCCGAAGGCGACGCGGGGACCACGACCCTGAGCCTGAGCGTCAGCCTCGACGCGGCTGTCGCGGGCGGCGTGCTGATCGACTACGCGAGCAGTGACGGCAGCGCGACCGTCCTCGCGGGCGACTACCTCGCGACCTCCGGGACGCTGGCCTTCAGCGGCAGCGCCGGGGAGACGCAGACGATCGATGTCACCGTCCAGGCCGACGCCGTCGTCGAGCTCGACGAGAGCTTCGGGGTCGCGCTCAGCAACCTCCAGGCCGGCGGGCTGGCGGTCACGGTCGCCGACGGCGCCGCGACGGCGACGATCGTCAACGACGACGCCGCGAGCCTGTCGATCGCCGACGCCCAGGTCACCGAGGGCGAGGTCGGGAACAGCACGCTGACCTTCAACGTCATCCTCGACAGCTCGGTCGACACCGCCCTGAGCGTCGATGCGGCGACCGCGGACAGCACCGCCGTCGCGGGCAGCGACTACCTCGCGACGAACACGACCCTGTTCTTCGGCGGCGGCGCCGGCGAGAGCCAGCCCTTCACCGTCGATGTCAGCGGCGACGCGACCGTCGAGCGCGACGAGCTGCTCCAGGTGCTCCTGAGCAACGTCGTGTCCGGCGGGCGGGACGTCTCCTTCGCGAGCGGCGCGCTCGGCACGATCGTCAACGACGACGCCGCGAGCCTGGAGATCGCCGACGCCCAGCTCGTCGAAGGCGACGCCGGAACCGCGGAGCTGCGCTTCGACGTCAGCCTCGACGCCGCGGTCGACGTCGGCCTCAGCGTCGACTTCGCGACCGCCGAGGACAGCGCCACCGCCAGCGACTTCAGCGCCGCGAGCGGCACCCTCTTCTTCACGGGCAACGCGGGCGAGGTCGTGCAGGTCGTCGTCGACGTGCTCGGGGACGAGGTCGCCGAGCTCGACGAGGACTTCTTCGTCCAGCTCTCCGCCCTGTCAGCGGGCGGGAGAACGGTCAGCCTGCTCGACGCGGAGGCGCTCGGGACGATCGTCGACGACGACACCCTGTGCCTGAGCATCGCGGACGACGACGTGGTCGAGGGCGGCCCCTCGACCCCGAGCGGCGATCGCAGCCTGCGCCTCGCGGTCAGCGTGGACGGCGCCTCGGACGCCGGCTTCGGGGTCGTCGTCGCGAGCATGGACGGCACGGCGACCCTCGCCGACAACGACTACCTGCCCCTCGCCGACACCCTCTTCTTCAGCGGCGCCGACGGCCAGATGGTCGACGCGGTGGTCGTCGCTCTCGGCGACGAGGACGGCGAGGGCGACGAGGTGCTGTTCGTCAGCCTGGTCCAGGTTCTCGCGGGAGGCCGCGCGGTCAAGCTGGTCCGGGCGGACGGCGTCGGGACGATCCTCGACGACGACAGCGACAGCGACCGCGACGGCCTGACCGACGCCTTCGAGCAGATGATCGGCACCGATCCCCTGTCGAAGGACAGCGACGGTGACGGCATCGAGGACGGCGTCGAGAACGCGATCGGTACCGACCCGACCGACCCCGCCGAGCCCGCCGACCGCACCGACGCCGACATGGACGGCATCCCGGCCGGCTTCGACAGCGACGACTCCGACCCGGACACCGACGGCGACGGCGTGACCGACGGCTGGGAGATCGC
Source organism: bacterium (assembly GCA_030428695.1). Next base: position 561 of record JAUIEM010000445.1, on the reverse strand, counting down.
CCTCTTCGGCGACCTCAGCCAGACCCTGGCGCTCGGCGACTTCGACGGCGACGGCAGCCTGACCCCGACCGACATCGCGCGGCTCCAGTCCTTCCTGCTCGGTCGCCCACCCGGCCCGCAGGTTCCGCCGGCCCTGCTGGACGTCGACCGCGACGGTGACGTCGACCGCGCCGACTTGATGCTTCTGCTCCTGCGGATCCGGGGACTCTCACGCCCTCTGCCCCTGTTCTGAGCCACCCGGGTTCCTGCCGCGGGCTGCAGCCAGGCGCTCAGCGCGCCCCCTGCAGGGTCAGCTCCCGGGCACCTTCCGGAATGGCGAACGGCGCGTCGTCGGCGGGCAGGAAGCGGTAGCTGCCGACCTGGGCGGTGCCCTTCTCGGCGCCCGCGCGCTGGCGCTCCTTGTCCCAGTGGAAGAAGCGCCAGTGGCGGCTGAGCACGACGCCGTCGACCGTCACATCGTGCCGCGCTACGTCGCTCTCGCCCGCGCGGCGAAGGCCCTGGAGGCCGCCGCCGACGCGTTCTGCGCCGCCCCGGCGGCGGCCGGGCCGGCGGCGCTGCGGG
>JAUIEM010000444.1 GCA_030428695.1 bacterium | reverse complement strand
TTTGCCGCGAGTCTACGATGGTGTATCTTAAAAGCCGGGGCCACGGAAGGACAAGGCCCCCTCCGTGGCCCCTTACGAAACAGTGGGAAGCACATCATGCGCACACTTCTGGTCCTGCTCCTCGTGTTCGCCGCGACCGCGGTCGCCGACACGATCGTGTTGAAGAACAACCGAGAGATCAAGGGCGTCATCCTGTCCGCCGACAAGGACGACGACTACGTCGAGCTGATGATTCCCCAGGTCGGGAAGATGAAGTTCCACAAGCGCGATATCGCGGAGATCATCTGGAACAACGACGACGGCACCAGCTACGTCGAGGAGTTCGAGCGCGACCGCCCGGTCGGCAGCTCGCCGGCCGATCCCGAGGCCGGGGACGAGGGCGACGAGTCGGGCGAGCCCGGCGCGGAAGAGGGCACCGATGAGACCGAGGAGGGCGCCGATGCGCCGAAGATCCTCGGCGACATCGAGGTCGCCGATCCGCCGTCGCCGACCAGCGACGAGCGCCAGGACCTCGACCTGTGGATGCGCCGGCTCGGCGACATGCGCCGTCGCGGAGGTGCCGGTACGCGGCGCATCCTCGCGGTCAAGGAGCTGACACGCATGGGTGGCGTCGCCGTCCCGCGCCTGACCAGCGAGCTGAGCAGCGGGAACCTGTGGGCCCGGCGCAACGCCTACCTGGTCTTCGCCGACCTCGGCGCCAAGACGGACCAGAAGAAGTACCTGTGGGAGAAGATCCCGAACCTGATCGACGGCATCGGCGACGAAGACTACCTCGTGCGGGCCAACGCGAACAAGGCGCTCGAGTCGCTGACCGGCAAGCGCAAGGGTTACCCCGGCGCCCTGGAAGGCCCGCCGTCGGCCGACGAGCGCAAGACCCAGCAGAAGTGGCGCGAGTTCTGGACCGAGGTCGAGCCCGAGATCCAGGCCGCGCGCGAAGAAGGAGCCGAGGGCGGCGACTGAGCGCGCTCCGCCGAGCTTCCAACGCAGCAGCCCGACGCCACCGCGTCGGGCTGTCGTCTGTTGCGCCTCGGAGCAGGAGGACGGAGGCCCTCCTGCGCAAGCGAGCGAGGTTCCGGACCAGGCCCGCTACTCTTTCGGGTTGCTGTTCGAGTGCGGGATGACGTAGCCGATCTGGTGCACCACCCGCTCGGCGAACAGATCGACCAGCCGCGCGTCGAGGCGGTGGCTCTTCGCGTCCATCTGCAGGATCTCGACCGCCTCGGCGACCGTCGCCGCGCGCCGGTAGGGCCGGTCGTTCGCGGTCAGGGCGTCGAAGATGTCCGAGATGGTCAGGATGCGCACCTGGGGCAGGATGCTCTCGCCGGTCAGGCCGTTCGGGTACCCGCTGCCGTCGAGCTTCTCGTGGTGGGCGCCCGCGATGCAGGGCACCGAGGACAGGTGCTCGCTCCAGGGGATCTGGTTGAGGAAGTACTCGGACTTCGCCGCATGCGAGCGCATGTCCTTCCACTCTTCCTCGTTCAGCGTCCCGTATTGCACCGTCAGGTCGCGCAGCTCGTCCTCTTCGAACAGCCGCACCTGCCGGTTGCCGAGCGTCAGGTGGGCGTGGCGCAGCTCTTCGATCTTCTCGGTCACCGCGCCGTTGAGCCGGTGCATGTGGCGCAGCTCGTCGACGAAGCGCAGGATGCTGTCGAGGCGCTCGACGATGAACTTGTGCTGGTTCTCGAGCTCGCGCAGCTGCTCGAAGGAGGCGACCCGGCCCGCCGAGGCCAGCTCGCGGAAGCGCTCGATGAAGGCCCAGCGGGCGTGCGCTTCCTTCATGGTCTCGAAGCGCTGCTCGATCAGGCGGAAGCGCGTGTCGGTCAGGCGGGTGGCCTTCTGCAGCACCGCCTCGCGCACGCCGACCTTGCCGAAGTCGTGGAGCAGCGCCGCGTAGCGCAGCTCGGTCAGCTCTTCGTCGCTGAACTGGATCCCCGCCAGGGAGCCGGTCATGATCTCGTTGACCGCCTCGGCGATCGCGACCGCGTAGGAGGCGACGCGCTCGGAGTGCCCGGCCGTGGTCGGGTCGCGGGCCTCGATGGCGACGACCGAGGCGCGCACGAAGCCCTCGAACATGTTGTAGATGTTCTCGGTCAGCTGGGCGCGCTCGAGGGTGAAGGCGACGTTCGAGGCGAGCACCGAGAACAGCTCGAGGTCGTCGTCGACGTACACCCGGTCGCGGTTCTTGCTCGAGATCGTGAACACCCCGAGCAGCGACTGCTGGCCGAGCAGCGGCACGTAGATGCCCGAGGCCGACTCGCCGTTGAGGAAGTCCTGGTCCTCGAGGCCGAAGTCGCGGTCGCGGGTGAAGAGCAGCGACTCCTGACTCTCGACGACCTGGTCGAGCAGCTCGACGCTGACCACCTCGCCGACATCGGTCTGGTCCCACTCGGTCGCGTAGCGGGTGACGTAGTTGGTCAGCCCACCCTCGCGCTCGAGCAGGTGGATCGAGAAGCAGTGGGTCTGCGGGAAGGCCTCGAAGGTCGTCTCGACGATCAGGTCCATGATCGCCGGCAGCCGGTTGAGGGCGTTCAGCTGCCCGGACAGGCGCATCAACACCTGCAGCCGCGGGTCCTGGCGGGCGAAGTTGCGGGTCAGGAGGTCGACCGGCATGCCGATGCAGGTCTTCCCGGTCTCGACCGAGGCGCCGATCGCGCGGGCGACGCTGGTGCCGGAGAAGCCGGTGGTCTGGTGGAAGCCGCTCGCTTTGAGGCTGCGCTTGCCGAAGGCGCCGCTGAAGCCGGTGTCGAACAGGCCGCTGGTCTTCAGGCCGGTCGTCGTGCGCTTGCCGAGCAGCCAGCTGCCCGAGCGCGGCTCGGAGGCCTGGCTGTCCTTCTGGATGTCGAGCTGGATCACCGTCTGGCCGAGCTGCAGGCGCGCGCCGTCGGACAGGTAGCAGCTCTGGGAGGTGTTGTCGTCCTTGAGCTTGACGACCTGGTTGGGCAGGGAGACCGTCGTGCCGTGGCGACTCTTGAGGTCGTGGTACACGTAACCGTACTTCTGCTGTACGATCTCGCCGTGGCGGCTCGAGACGAAGTTGTCCTGCACGGTGAAGTCGTTGCAGTCGTTGCGCCCGAGGCTGATGACCTCGCCGTCGAAGCGGCTTGTCTTGCCTGACTCCGGCCCATTGACTACCGTGAGCTGGATCATCGACCGCACTCCCTGGACAACGTGTTTAAGTGTAGGGGGAGGCGGGAGGAAACGCAAAGCACGTCGGGGGGAGCGCTCCAAACCTCGGCTGTTTTTCGGTTTAGCGCGGCTTCCCCGACCGTGGGGAGAGAATCTTCGGCAAAACCTGATCCTGTCGGTCAGTTTTCCGTCCGACCGCTGGCAGAGGAGGTACTGGTGGGCTTCGACCCCGATGCGATCGACGGCCGCGACCCGGCGTGGATCCGCGCCATCGCCGGCTTCGGCCGGCTGCTGACGCGCTACCACCGCGCCGAGGTGCGCGGCCTGGAGCACATCCCCGACGGCCCCGCCCTGTACGTCGGCAACCACAGCGCCGGCCTGGCGACCCCGGACACCTGGATCGTGCTCGCGGCCGCCTGGGAACGCTACGGCATCGAGGCCCTGCCCTACGGCCTCGGCCACGACCTCGTGATGCGCTCGGAGCTGCTCGGCCCGGTGCTGCAGCGCCTGGGCGGGGTCCGGGCGGCGCCGGAGAACGCGGCGCGGCTGTTCGCGGCGGGCCGCAAGGTGCTGGTCTACCCCGGGGGCGACGTCGACTCGATGCGCCCCTTCCGCGACCGCGACCGGGTGCGCTTCGGCGGGCGCCGCGGCTTCATGCGGCTCGCCCTGCGCGAGCGGGTGCCGATCGTGCCGATCGTGTCCGCGGGCAGCCAGGAGAGCTTCATCGTCTTCGACGACCTGCCCGGGCTGGCGCGGGCGATCGGCGCGGGTCGCTGGGCGCGGATGAAGGTCTGGCCCCTGACCTTCAGCCTGCCCTGGGGGCTGACCCTCGGGCCGGTGCCGCCGTTCCTGCCGCTGCCGACCCGCATCCTGTGCGAGCTCCTGCCGCCGCTCTCCTTCGCGCCCGACGGGCCCGAGGCGGCGGCCGACGAAGACTACGTCCGGCAGCGGGCGGAGGAGGTCGAGGGCGTGCTGCAGGCCGCCCTGACCCGCCTCGCCGCCGAGCGCCGGAGCAGGCTGCGCGGAGGCATCTGGTGAAGCTGGACGAGCTCGCGACCCCCTGTCTGCTGCTCGAGCGCCCGGTGCTCGCGCGCAACCTCGCCCGCATGAAGGAGCGCGCCGCCGCTCTCGGCGTCGCCCTGCGCCCCCATCTCAAGACCGCCAAGTGCGCCGAGGTCGCGAAGCGGGCCGACGCCGGCGGCGGCTTCACCGTCGCGACCCTGGCCGAGGCGGAGTACTTCGCCGCCGCCGGCTTCCGCGACCTGACCTGCGCGGTCGGCATGCTGCCGGCCCGGTTGCCGCGCGCGGCCCAGCTGCTCCGCGCGGGCGTGCGCCTGCGCCTGCTGTGCGACGAGCCGGCGACCGCGGCGGCGCTGGGCCGCGGCGCGGCGGCCCTCGGGGTGCGGTTCGAGGTGTTGATCGAGATCGACTGCGGCGGCCGGCGGGGCGGCGTGCCCGCGGGCTCCCCGGCCCTGCTCGAGATCGCGGAGGCCCTGGAGGCGAGCGGCGGAAGCTCCTGCGCGGGGGTGCTGACCCACGCCGGGCACGCCTACTACGCCGAGGACCTCGCGGCGCTCCGGCGCATCGCGGAGGAGGAGCGGGACGCCCTGGTCGAGGCCGCCGGGCGCCTGCGCGCGGCCGGTCTCCCCTGCCCGGTGCGCAGCGTCGGCTCGACCCCGACCGCGCTGTGCGCCGAGCACCTGGAAGGGATCACCGAGATGCGCCCGGGCGTGTACATGTTCTGCGATCTCGACCAGGAGCGGCGCGGGGTCTGCCGGCGCGAGGATCTCGCCCTGTCGGTGCTCGCGCGCGTGCTCGGGCACAACCTCCAGGCCGGGCGCCTGCTGCTCGACGCCGGCGCCCTCGCCCTGTCGAAGGACCACGGCGGCGCGGAGGTCGGCTACGGGCTGCTGTGCGAGGCGCGGAGCATGACGCCCCTCGGCCTGCGGGTCGCGGCCGTCGAGCAGGAGCACGGCATCGTCGAGGTCTCCGCGCCCGAGGTCTTCCAGCGCCTGCCGATCGGCAGCCTGGTGCGCGTCCTGCCCCATCACGCCTGCCTGACCGCCGCGGCCTACGGCACCTACCGGGTGGTCGAGGGGGAAGAGGTCGTCGCGCGTTGGGAGAAGCAGCGGGGCTGGTAGGATGACGCTGTTCGACCTGCTCGCGCTCTTCGTGCTCGCGCTGGCCGGCGTCTTCGCGCTGACCCTGACGAAGACCTTGCGGGAGCTGGAACTCCTCGCCGCTCGCGCTCGTCGTGGGCTTCCTCTGGGCGGGGGTCGCCGCGTGGCGCGACGATGGGCGGAGCATCGCCCCGAGCCTGCTCGCGTTCGCGGCGGCATGCGCGCCCTTGCTGCACGTCATGGTGTGGATGTAGCGCCCAGGTTCCTCGGGTCGGATGCTACGAACCGTAACCGCCGCCCTGGGGATAGCCGCCGCCCTGGGGATAGCCGCCGCCCTGGGGATAGCCGCCGCCCTGGGGGTAGCCGCCGCCCTGGGGGTAGCCGCCGCCCTGGGGGTAGCCGCCGCCGGATGGCTGGTAGCCGCCGCCGGGCGGGGGACCGTAGTCGCCGGGGTCCGGCTGCGGGTTCGCCATCGCCTCACAGTACTTCTTGACGGAATCCTGGAAGGCGAGCGCCACCATCACGCCGCAGAAAACGATCGCGATCACCGGACCGACGAGAACCTGCAGCATCAGGTTGAGCTCGAGCGGGATCGGCTGCGCCGGCTGGTTCCCGACGGCCGCCAACGCCTCCATGAAAGCCCGCTGTTCCGGCACCACCAGCAGATACTGCGCCGCGATCAGCAACAGGATGAGCGGGATCTTGAGCGCCCCGATCGACAACACGAGCGTGCGCCCGACGGACTTCCCGCCGAGGAGCTGGACGCCCCCGACCAGAAGCACGATGTTCAGGATCAGATGGATGACGGAGTCGATCCCGCCGACGATCGCGGTGCGGGATTGCCAGCGCGTCAACGCCTTCGTCCCGGCGCGCAGCTTCTCCTGCACCACGCGCAGGTCCTCGCGCCGGGCTTCGTCCTCGGCGTTCTCGATCTCCGCCTCGACCTCGTCGATCCCTCTCTCGAGCGACTGCTCGAACACGTCCGAGGCGCCGGCCATCGCGCCGCTGATGGCCGCACTCGCGACACCACAGGCGTTGCACAGAAGGCCGAGGCCCGCGACGATGAAGGCCAGGACGGCGGCGCCGGTCAGGGCACCCGGTTTGGACGGAGGGGGTCTGTACTCGTGCATGGCGTGCCTCCACAGGTGATCCGCCCACGCTACGGTCGGGTGGGGATCCCTGTCAAACGGGACGGGCGGGACGCGAGCAGGTCGCCCTTGGCGGCGGCCCCGCGCCTGCCTGTGGTGAAGACTCCTCCGGTCGGGAGAGCGGGCGTCCGATGAACCTGATAAGGCGGTGCGTCGGCGACGGGAGGGGCTGATGATCGTCGACGGGCTGATCCTCGCCACGGTGTTGTGCGGCCTGTTGGGCGTGATCCTCAAGCGCAACCTCGTGATGAAGATCCTCGCCATGGACGTGATGGGGACGGGGGTGATCGCCTGGTTCGTGGTCGCCGCCGGGCGCAGCGGCGTGCGGACGCCGATCGCGACCGCGCCCGACGCGGCCGGGGGCTACGCGGACCCCGTGCCCCAGGCGGTCATCCTGACCGCGATCGTGATCGGGCTGTCCCTGCAGGCGCTGATGCTGGTCGGGGTCATCAAGCTGTCCCGGGACCATCCCACGCTCGAGGTCGACGCGATCGAGGAGTCCCTCGGTTGACCTCCACGCTCCTCGTCATCTGGATCCTCGCGCCCCTGGCCCTCGGCTTCGGCGGGAAGCTGTTCGCGGTGCTTCTTCGGCCGGCCCTGATCGCGGCGCTCGCCGCCAGCGCGGCGGTCGCGTGCCTGCTGCTGCTCGCTCCACCGGTCGCCGTCGAGCTGATCGACAGCGCGGGTGTGCGGCTGCTCGCCGACGCCCGGAGCGGCTGGTTCGTCCTGACCAACGTGTGCGTGAGCGGCGCCGTCGTCCTGCGCTGCTGGCGGAAGGGCTCGGACTTCCTGCTCAGCGCGTTGCTGATCCTCCACGGCAGCCTGAACGCGGCGTTCATCAGCGCGGACCTGATCAGCCTCTACGTCGCCATCGAGGTGATCGGGGTCGCCGCCTTCCTGCTGATCGCGCACCCGCGCACCGAGCGGGCGGTGTGGATCGGTAGATCGTGCTGCCCGAGGTGCACGCCGTCGGCATCGACGGCAAGGGCGATATCG
>JAUIEM010000443.1 GCA_030428695.1 bacterium | reverse complement strand
TGCCAGCGGGTCTCGATGGCGTCGTGGTCGTAGCGCATGGGGGCTCCTTCAGGGTAGGGGGCGGCTGCCGGGGCAGAAGGCGTGATTAAACGGCGCGCGCGCAGCGCGTCAACAACAGCGCCCGCGATTTTTCCAAAGCCCTCTGCCTGGACCCATTTAATGCTTGGAGCCGGGCGGTGGCTCCGGTATAGGATGACACAGCGCACAACGAGGAAGGAGAGACCATGGGCTGGGAAGAACGGCTGTCCCAGAAGAAGTTCCGCGGGGCGCTCAAGGAGCTGCTCGATCATGCGGCGGTCTGGAGCGACCACCAGTCCCTGAACCGGGTCCTGCCCCGCGATGAGCTCGACGAGAAGATCGCCGAGCTGCGCGACGGCGAGAAGCTCGACGAGCGCTTCAAGGAGCCCTTCGAGAAGTCCTGGGAGCGGGTCTGGAAGAACCTCCGCGGCCTCGACAAGTCCCCCGCCGAGCTGCTCGGCGAGGAGGTGACCCAGGCGCTGGTGGACGGTGTGGCAGAGATGGAGCCGAAAGAGGAAGCCGTCCGCGCGTTTTTCGAACAGCAAGCGATGTCCGAGCTGCTCAGCTCGATCCTCTACGGCGGCATCAAGGACTTCTTCGACAAGATGAACCCCCTGCGCAAAGTCCTGAAGGACGCGCTGTCGAACATCCCCTTCGCCAGCCGCTTCTCCTCCGGCCTGCTCGGCAATGTCACCAGCAACTTCGAGACCGCGGTCGACCGCCAGCTCAAGGTCTTCCTGACCGGCTTCTCCAAGGTCGCGACGCGGCGCGCCGCCGACTTCGTGCTGTCGTCGGCGAACCGCAAGATGTTCCGCGAGATGCGGGTCGCCCTGACCAAAAAACTGCTCAACACGCCGGTCTCCAGCCTGGCCAAGGACGTCGACGACAGCCGCCTGTCGACCTGGCGCGAGCGGATCTGGACGGGCCTGCGCAAAGAGTTCACCGAACCCGCGCGCCAGAAGGTCTGGGACGAGCGCCTGTCCGACCTGTACACCAGGCACGGCGACAAGACGCCCGCAGAGCTGATGGAGAAGTGGGGCATCGGCAAGGCCTGGCGCGACGAGTACCACAGCCAGGTCGCGCCGCTGCTGCAGAAGCTGGTCTCCGACGAGGCGATCGTCGGCTGGCTCGGCCGCTTCATCCGCGACGAGGCGGTGAAGGCGGACGCGTAGCGCGCCCGTTCAGTCCACTTCACAGCGGCTCGTCACCGAGCGCACCAGCGCCTCGACCTCCGCGTTGTCGACCAGCTTCCCGAGCTCCCGGCGGTGCGCGGCGACCACCTGCTCGATGCGTCCGCGGTCCATCACGAGCCGTGCCTGCACGAGCTCCTTCTCGAAGCGATGGAGGGCCTGGCTGAGCTCCCGGGCGTCGGCCCGGGCCTCGACCTCCGCGGCGGCGATCTTCCCCCGCAGCTCCGGCGGCACGCAGACGTCGAACAGCTCCTGCAGTTTCGCGCGCATGCCCTCGAGCTGCGCGGGCACCTTCCCGAGCTCGCGCTGGACCTCGCCGAGCCCCATCGCGACCAGGCCGAATGGCTGGCTGAAGTCCTGGACCGCGGCCAGGAAGGGGTCGAGCACCTCGGCGATGAGGTCGCCGACGATCTTGAGCAGGGCGAGGATCTTCGTCTTCTTCAGCACGTAGTCGATCACGCCCTCGACCGCGGCGATCACCTTCTTCATCGGCCCGAGCTTGTCGTAGGCAGCGACGATGAAGCGCAGGGCACCGATCAGGCGCTGCGTCGGGCTGTTGATCGTCTTCAGGGTCTTGACCGCCGACTCGCAGGTCTTTACCGCCTTCCCGAGGTCTGCCATCGCCCCGGCGATCGTGCCGAGGCCGGCGCCGATCAGCCCGTTGACCGCGCGCAGCCGGGCGGTCGCGCCGTCGAGGGCGCGGCACAGGCTCTCGACATGGGAGCGCGCGTTCGCCGGCAGGCTGGCGATGTGCGGTCCGTGGTGAGCGACGGCGCTCTCGACCCGGGCGCTCGCCTTCTTGACCTGTGCGACGAGCGCCTTGAGCTTCCCGACCTGCAGGGCGATCGCCTTCAGCGCCGCCTTGACCTTGACGATGCGGGTGTCGACCCTGGTGAGGGCCGCGTTGATGCGGGTGATCGCGCGGTCGAAGGCGCGCAGCACCGAGCGCAGCCCGACGGCGATCACCTTCGCCGGCCCGATCTTGCCGAGGATGCTCGACAGCAGGCGCAGCTCGGCGAGGGTCACCCGCAGCCTGGCGAGCTCCTTCCGCAGCGTGCCGGGCAAGGCGAAGGTGCGCTTCAGCAGGGTGATGTGCTGGTGCAGGGTGTCGATCGACTTCAACGTGACGCCGATCTCGGCATCGGCGGCGCGGACGGAGGCGAGGACGGTCGAGGCGGTCATGGCAGCTCCCGGGGGTCTGTGACTCTCCCGGGTCTGCGCAAACCGGCTGCCAACTGCGGGGGACCGGGAGTTCGCGAGCTCCGCCGGATCCGCACGCGCGCGGCCACGGTCGATCCCACAGCGCAACGGGCACTGTGCCGCACAGTGCAGCGTCTCGCGCGTCGCGGAGGACCGATCGCCGAGGCGGACTACTCCACCACCTCGACGAACCGCCCCTCATGCTCGAAGAGCACCCGGTCCATCGCCAGAAACTGCACGGCCTCGCGGTTCTCGGCGAGGAAGGCGAAGTAGGCGTCGCTCCCGCGGGTCAACGCGAGCACCTCGGCCTCGGGGTCCTCGAAGCGGCTGTCGACCCAGCGGCCCTGCTGGAAGTAGAACGTGCGGCTGCCGACCAGGCGGATCTGATCGAGCACCGTGCCCTCGTAGCCGAGCGCCTCGAGCTCGCGCTGCGCGCGCCCGTAGAAGTCCCCGCCGTCCGCCCGCAGGCGCCCCTCGGCCAGGCGCCGCGAGCTCTCGACCGCGCCGGGCAGGGCCTCGCCCGTCGGGCGGCCGAGGCCGAAGCTGTCGCGCTCGCTCTCGAGCTCGGCGCGCAGGCCGGCGGCGAAGCGGGCGCTGGAGTCCTTGCCGAACAGCAGCTCGTCGGGGTGGGCGAGGAAGGCGGTGTAGGGCGTGACGATGCCGTAGCGTTTCGCCAGCCGCACGATCTCGTCGACCAGCTCGTCGTTCTCGCCGTTCGCGCGCACCTCGCCGAGCAGGAACTCGACCTTGCGCCCGGCCCACAGCCGCGGCACGAAGTCGTGCTTGCCCGGCCCCTCGGGGAAGACCGCCGTGTAGTGGTAGCTCTTCTCGACCCCGTCGACCTTGCCGCTCAGGCGGATGGTCGCCTCGCCGCTGCCGGCGTAGCGCCCGAACAGCATGATCTGCTCGCCCTTGAACAGGTCGCGCATCACCCGCGGGTAGAGCTCGGAGACCTCGACGCCCGAGACCTCGACAGAGAGGTCGGTCAGCAAGGGCGAGCCGACCTTGTCGAAGTAGCGCGCGATCTTCGCCGCGATGTCCTCGTGGGGGAGGATGTAGGCGACGTCGCCCTGGTTCTCGTAGGCGAGCATGTCGAGCATGCGGGCGTTGACCTCGAGGCCCTCGCCGAACGTGAAGATGCGCGCCTCCCGCTCGTTGAGCGCGCGCACCCGGGCGAGGATCGCGTCGCCCTGCTGCTCGCCGATGGTCGGCAGCCCGTCGGTCGCGAAGAACACCATCTTCAGCCGCTCATCGTCGGGAAACAGGCCGAGCGACAGCTCGAGGGACTCGAGGATCGCCGTCCCGCCGCGCGCCCGCAGCTTGTCGACGTAGCGCAGCGCGCGCTCCCGGTTCTCCTCGGTCGCCGCGAGCAGGCCCCCCTTCTCGAGCACCCGCGCCTCGGTCGAGAAGCTGACGATGTTGAAGCGGTCGCCGGGGCGCAGGGCGCGGATGCAGTGGCGCAGCGCCGCCTGGGCCTGCTCCATCTTGCCGTCCTTGAGCATCGAGCCGGAGGTGTCGACGCAGAACACGATGTCCTTGCTCGCGACGGCGGCGTCCTCGCCGAGCTGCGGGGCGAGCATCATCATGAAGTGGCCGTCCTCCCCGGGCTCCTGGTGGGTCAGGACGTTGACGCCGACGGGGCCCGGCGCGGTCGCGTAGTAGAACACGAAGGCGTTCTCGGGCATGTAGTCGTCCTGGCTCCAGGTCACGTGGATGCCTTCGCCATCGCTGAGCTCCTCGACCTCGATCGGGTGGGTCGGGGAGTAGACGTTGGTGACCGGGTCGGTCGACTCGATCTTGATGTCGATCGAGGCGTGCTCGAGCATCTGCATCGCCATCTTCGGGTTGGTGTTGAGCATGCGCAGCCGGTACACGCCGTCCGTGGCGCGCAGGGGCTGGGTGTACTGCAGCTTGGCGACGACGGTGCCGCCGGCGGGAACGTTCGGCACGTTGGTGCGGATCAGCTGGTTGCCGTAGTACTCGAGCAGGGCGGGCGAGCCGCCGTTCCGTACGATCTCCTCGAAGACCGCGTTGGCCTTGTCGAGGTCGAGCAGCTCGGACTCGACCTCCTGGCCGTTGATCACCATCGACATGTTGTCGACCTGGGCCCCCGGCTCGACCTCCATGTAGCACACCCCGCCGACGATCGCGGCGCCGTTGGGGTTGCGGAAGTGGCACTCGTAGGACTTGATCGCGACCCCGTCGACGATCCGCACCTCGATGCGGTCGAGGGTGACCTGCACCGGCACGGGCGCCTGCATGAAGCAGGCCAGGATCGGGTGGGGAAGCAGGCACAGAAGGCCCGCCAGCGTGAGTGGTCGCACCATGGTTTTCTCCTCGGGGCTGGGGAAGCGACCGCGCGGCCGCACCCCTGTGACTCCGGGAGCAGGGAAAGTGTTTCAGCCAGGCTGCATGCGGGGGTCGTGCCAGACGCTACACCCGCGCCTCCGGCGCGTCCCGCAGCCAGGCCAACAACACGTCGGCCGCCGCCTGCACGGAGTGGAGGTGCGGCTCGAGGGCGGCATCGCCGGCGGCGGCCGCCTCCGCCTCCTTCGCGGCGGCCTCGAGCGCGCTCCCCCCGACGCTGGCGGCGGTGCCCTTGAGGGAGTGGGCGATGCGGCGGAAACCGGCGCGGTCTCCGGCTTCGAGGGCCGCCGCGAGGTCCTGGAGGCGGACGGGGGTGCGGGTCTGGAACAGCGCGAGCAGGTCGCGCAGGAGGGAGCGGTCTCCTCCGAGGCGGGCGAGGGCGGCGTCGAGGTCGGCGGCCACGGGCCTACAGCCGCTCGACGATGGCGTCCGCGAAGCTGTGGGTGTTGCCGCTGCCGCCGATGTCCGGGGTTCCCTTGCCGTCGGCCACCGCCGTGTCGATCGCGTTCTCGACCCGGTTGGCCGACGCCTCCTCGCCGAGATGCCGCAGCATCAGCACGGCGGAGAGCAGCATCGCCATCGGGTTGGCGATGCCCTTGCCGGTGATGTCCGGCGCCGAGCCGTGCACCGCCTCGAACACCGCGCAGTCCTTGCCGAGGTTGGCGCCCGGGACGACGCCGAGCCCGCCGACCAGGCCGGCGGCGATGTCGCTGAGGATGTCCCCGTACAGGTTCTCCATCACGAGCACGTCGTAGCGCTCGGGCGAGCGCACCAGGCGCATGGCGGCGGCGTCGACGATGCGCTCGTCGTACGCGATCGCCGGATAGTTCTCCGCGACCTCGCGGGCGACCTCGAGGAACAGGCCGTCGGACATCTTCATGATGTTCGCCTTGTGCACCGCGGTGACCCGCTTGCGGCCGTTGTCGCGCGCGTACTGGAAGGCGTAGTCGACGATGCGCTCGCAGGCCGGCCGGGAGATGATCTTCAGGCTCTCGACGACCCCCGGCACCACCTCGTGCTCGAGGCCGGAGTACATGCCCTCGGTGTTCTCGCGCACGATCACGAGGTCGACGTCCTCGTAGCGGCTCGCGATGCCCTTGCGGTTCTTGACCGGGCGCAGCGAGACGAACAGGTCGAGGGCCTTGCGGATCGACACGTTGACGCTGACGAAGCCCTTGCCGATCGGGGTGCCGATCGGACCCTTCATGCCGACCTTGTTGCGCCGCAGCGACTCGAGCACGTCCTCGGGCAGCGGGGTGCCCTTCTTCTCGAGGGCCTCCTTGCCGGCGAGCACGGTCTCCCACTCGATGCCGAGCTCCAGGGCGTCGATCACCTGGCGCACGCAGTCCATGATCTCGGGTCCGATCCCCTCGCCGGGGATCAAGGTCACGCGGTGTCCCATCTAGTCCTCTTCGTTTTCGGGGTCGTCGGGCATGCGGATGTCGAGGGCGGGCAGCACGGCGCTGCCGGACTGCGAAGTCATCAGGAAGTTGTGGCGCAGCCGCCGCGACCAGCGCTCGAGGATGCCCATGCCCCAGTCGCTGCCCCGGAAGCGCAGCACCTGCGGCAGCACGATGTCTTCGAGGTGGCGCCAGGCCAGGGCGGCGGAGGCGAAGCGCTCCTTCGGGTCCTTGGCGAGCAGCCGCGACAGGAACTCCTGCAGGCCGGTGCCCCACTGCGTGCCGACCTTCGGCCGCCGGCGCGGCACGCCCCCGGTCAGGAGCTCGGCCGCGAGGATGCCGAGCATGTACAGGTCGGAGTGGATGTCGAGGGGCGCCCCGGCCAGGATCTCGGGCGGCACGTAGGCCTGGTCGGCCGGCCGCACCTGGAAGCGTCCGCGCTTCCACAGCCCCCGCCCCACCTCGCTGGCGGCGGTGGTCAGGAAGGCCGCGGAGCTCAGGTCCTGCATCTGCACCCGCTCGCGGCCGGAGCCGTCGTCGTACAGGCAGATCTTGTCCGGATGCACGTCGCGCAGGATCACGCCGTTGCGGTGCGCGCGGTCGAAGATCCCCAGCAGCTGCCGCAGCAGCCCGACGACGTTGTGCAGCAGCAGGGGACCGCCGCTGTTGACGACGGTGCGCAGCGAGGGGCCGTCGACGTGGGTGATCGCGAGCACCTGCTCGTCGTCGGTCTCGTCGGCGTCGAACAGCGCCGGGACGCCGTAGCCCTCGATCTTGCCGAGCACGTTGATGTAGCGCTGCAGCCAGGAGATCGCCTTGGTGTCGGACTTCGGCACCATGTAGAACGCGGCGATCTTGCCGAGGATCTGGTGGACCGCGCGGTACACGGGGTGGCCCTGGGTGTAGCGCAGCATGCCGACGATCGCGTAGTTGCCGACCTCTTTCTTGTGGTCGACGTCGGTGTCGGTGATCGCCTCTTCCGGCTCGTCCTCGAGCAGGCTCGCCAGGTCGGTCTCGAGGATGGTCTGGTCGTCGGGAGTCGCCATCGCCACCTCAGACCCGTTTGAGCGCGACGAGCGTGATGTCGTCGTGCTGCTCCGCCCCGCGGACGAACTGGGCGATCTTCTTCAGAATCGAGTCGACCAGCCCCTTGGGACTGCGCGCGCCGTACGCTTCGAGCAGGATCTTCAGCCGGTCGAGGCCGAACTCCTCGCCCTTGGGGTTGCGGGCCTCGGTGACGCCGTCGGTGTACAGGAGGATGGTGTCG
>JAUIEM010000442.1 GCA_030428695.1 bacterium | reverse complement strand
CGAAGCCCGCCGCGCCGGAGTCCGGGCCCGCGAAGCAGGCCCCTGCCGCGCCCGCCGAGGCGGCCGCGGCGAGCCCAGCGGCGGCGCAGTCCGCGGCCGGCAAGCCTCCCGCCGGCGCGCCGACGGGGACCTCGGCGTCCCGGACGCTGCTGCAGGGCCGCAACCGTTGGCTCGCCATCGCCGGCGCCGTGCTCGCGATCGCCGCGATCGTCGTCGCGATCCAGCCGGCCTCCTTCGTGCAGGCCGGCGACAGCGAGAGCGTGCACAACGTCACCCAGGAGGGCGCGGCGCACTACCGCGAGACCGGCGAGACCCTGCAGTGGTCCCGCCGCATCTTCAGCGGCATGCCCTACGGGCCGGCGATGTTCTACCACAAGTTCAACACCTCCCTCGGCGCGCTGCGGCGCCTCACGCGGCCGCTGTTCGACCTCGGCAACTACTACACCTTCGGCTTCTTCCTCGGTGGGATCTGCCTGCTCTATCTGTGCATGTCCCTGAAGCTCGGGGTCGCGCCCGCCCTGGCGGCGGCGCTGATCTTCGTGCTGCAGCCCGCGGTGACGGTGCTCGGGCCGGCCGCCCACGGCTCGAAGCTCTACTCCTACG
This sequence comes from bacterium, assembly GCA_030428695.1. Next base: position 6,850 of record JAUIEM010000442.1, on the reverse strand, counting down.
CCCTGTTTCCCGTGCTCTTCGTGTTCGCCCTCGAGCTCGCGAAGAAGGGCGGCCTGCTGCGCTTCGCGGCCTTCAGCTACATCGCCTACCTGATGATCCTCCAGCTCCACCCGCAGATGGCCCTGTACGGCGTCGCCGTGACGGTGTTCTGCCTGCTGATCTGGGCGGTGCGGCAGGGTCTCGAAGGGGCCTGGGCGAAGATCGGCAAGACCGGGCTCGCGTTCGCTCTCGCGTCGCTGCTCGCGCTCCTGATGACCGCCTTCCACTGGCAGCCGATCACCGACTACACGCCCCACTCCATCCGCGGCCAGGGACCTCTCCCGGCACCGCAGGAGCAGGTCGAGGAGCCGAAGGGCGCCGCCCTCGACTGGACCTACGCGACGAACTGGTCCCTGCATCCCGAAGAGGCGATGACCTTCGCTGTGCCGGAGGCCTTCGGCTTCTCGAACGCGGTCGACTACTTCGGCTGGATGCGCTTCACCCAGGCCCCGCACTACCTCGGGGTGGTCGCGCTCGTGCTCGCCTGCTTCGCGTTCGTCCGGCCCTACCGGGTGCTCGCGGTCGCCCTGGCGGTCGCCGGCATCTTCGCGGTGCTGGTCTCCTTCGGGCGCTTCTGGGCCTGGGGTCCGTACGGGCTCCTGTACGAGTACCTCCCGTTCTTCAACCGCATCCGCGTGCCCTCGATGGCGCTCTACGCGACGAGCTTCAGCGTCGCGGTGCTCGCCGCCCTCGGCGGGCATCACGTCGTCAGCGTGCTCGCGCAGCCCGAGAAGCGGCAGCGGGTGGTGCGGGGGGCGCTGATCGGGATGGGGGTCGTCGGCCTCTTCTGGATCGTCTTCGGCGCGGCCGGCGGCCTCTCGCAGATGGCCGGCTCGCAGTACCTCGCCCGCAAGGTCGGCGACTTCGCCGAGCGCGACGCGCGCGTCTACGCCGAAGTGCGGGACAAGCTCGGAGGTTGGGGGGATGTGGTCTTCGCCGCGGACAGCTTCACGACCATCGACGTGTCGGTGCAGCGGGAGATGCGGGCGACGAAGCTCATCGTCCCGACCGAGGGCGGCGACCAGGAGATGGCCGCCGACGCGCTGTTCGCCTACTTCCTCCCGGAGGCGAAGGAGGCCGCCCAGCGCGCCGCGGAGGACCTCAACCGCTCGCTGCTCTACGCCTTCGGCACGCTGCTCGCGATCCTCGGCGCCTGCTTCATCGCCTCGACCCTCGGCGCGGCCAGCGCGACGGGCGTCGGCATCGGCTTCGGGCTGGTCTGCGCCCTGCTGGTGTTCAACGACTTCCAGCGCGCCAACGTCGTGGTGCTCGCCGACCCGCCGCAGAACAACCTGATCCAGGTCTCTCCGGGCGAGCTGCCGCGGGACATGGCCTTCCTGGTCTCCCAGCAGCGCAGCGAGGCGCCGTTCGAGCCCTTCCGCCTGTGGCCGTATCTCGGCTACGAGGACCCGAACTACTTCCCCGGCTGCGGGCTGGAGAGCATCGAGGGCTACAGCCCCTTCAAGCTGCGCCGCTACCAGAACGTCCGCGATCTGGTCGCGGACAATCCCCACGCCTACGAGCGCTTCCCCGCCCTGCCGAACATGCTGAACGCGCGCTACGTGCGCTCGGTCGGCGGCAGCCCGCCGCGGGGCTTCGACACCGAGCTGGTGTTCGAGGACATCCAGATCGTCTGGCCCTACCCCGATGCCCTGACGATGACCAACCAGCGCGGCGAGCAGCTGCGGCTCGCGCCGCGCCTGAGCGTCGCCCTGCTCGACCAGCGCGAGAACCAGATCAAGATCGCGACCCGCCGCACCTCCGGCATCGCCGACACCGGCTGGGTGCGCCGCGACGCCGTCGCCCGCGTCCACATCTACGAGAACAAGGACGCGCTGCCCCGCGCCTGGTTCGCCTCGCAGGTGCTGCAGGCGAAGAGCGACAAGCAGGCCCGCGACATGTTGATCGGCCTCGATCCGCACACCCACGCGATCGTCCAGCAGGACATCGGCACGCTCCCGGCCGGTCCCGTCGAGGGCGGCATCCGCATCGACGCCTACGAGCCCTACCGCACCGCCCTGACGGTGAAGAACGACCGGCGCGCGCTGCTCGTGCTCAGCGAGATCACCTACCCGGCCTGGCAGCTGTTCGTCGACGGCGAACCCCGCGACGACCTGGTCGTCAACTACCTGCTGCGCGGCGTCGTCCTCGAGCCGGGCGAGCACCAGGTCGAGTGGCGCTACGACCAGGGCAGCTACCAGCGCGGCCAGCTGCTGTCGACGGTGTCCTCGCTGGTCTGGTGGGCGCTGTTCCTCGGCGGGCTGTTCCTGTGGTGGAAGCGACGCCAGGCGGTCGGGGAGACGGCGGAGGAGGGGGCCGCGGCGGGCGGGTAGAGCCTCCGCGAGCCCTACCCGAAGATCCCGAGCCGCAGCCGACGCGGTTCCCCCAGCCACAGGCAGTAGTCCCGGTGGTCGCGCAGACCGCCGCCGATGCCCGCTTCCTCGCGGGTGTTCGGGTGGACCATCGCGGAGAAGCTGCCGCGGTTGAGCATCATCCAGGCGATGCAGCGCCCGAGGTCGCGCTCGAGCAGCGTCCGCTCCTTCCTCCGCAGCAGGATCTGCCACATCGGCGTCGGCCAGGGGCCGACCGGCGCGGGGAAGACGATCCCGCGCTCGTAGGGGATCTGCTCGGCCTCGACGTAGTGGAGGAAGCTCCGGAACAGCGCGCGGGCGGCTTCCTCCTCGTGCTTTTCGAACAGCAGGTGGACGTCGTAGCCATCGACGACCCACGCGGCGGGATCCGTCATCGTTCCCTCCATAAGTTGAACCAACCCAGCCCAGCTCGACCCAAAGAGAAGACGAAGAGAAGAAATCTATAAGGAATGCAGGAAGTAAGGAAGGCAGGAAAAGACGAGAAGAAGAAGAGAAGAGCAGGAGAGAAATGAAGAAAACCGAAAACGAGAGGAAGAGGAAAACCAAAATAAGATCAGTCTCCCACTCTTTCCTCTTCTCTTTTCCTGCCTTCTCCCCTCTCCTGTCTTCGTTATAAACTCTTTTCTTTTTTCCTTTTCTCCTTCATTTCCTTTTCTTTCTTCCTCTTCTCCCATCCTTCGCCTCTTGCCTTGATCGACCGCCGGGAAACTGAACGTTTGGAGAACATCAGCTCCCTATTCGTGGCGCAGCGCGACGATCGGGTCGAGTCGCGCGGCCTTGATCGCGGGGAACATGCCGAACACCACCCCGACCCCCGCGGCGAAGCCGAAGGCCATCGCGATCGCCCAGGCCGGGAGCGGCGCGCGCTCGAGCTCGGCGCCGGGGATGTTCGCGATGCCGAGGGTCAGCAGCTGGCCGAGGCCGACCCCGATCAGGCCGCCGACGAAGCACAGCATCACCGACTCGACCAGGAACTGCAGCATGATCGCCGCCGGACGGGCGCCGACCGCCTTGCGCAGGCCGATTTCGCGGGTGCGCTCGGAGACCGACACCAGCATGATGTTCATGATGCCGACGCCCCCGACCAGCAGGGAGATGCCGACGATGCCGGCGGCGACCATCGTGATGGTCAGGGCGATGGTGTTGAAGCGCTGCAGGAACTCCTCGATCACGTTGACCCGGAAGGTGTCGGGGTCCGCGTAGCCGAGCCGGCGCGTGCGGCGCAGGAACAGCCGGGCCTCTGCGCGGGCGTCCTCGGACCGCTCCGGCGAGACGCTGGTCGCGATCACGTGGAACCACGGCTCGGCGAGCTTCCAGCAGGTGCGGAAGGGGATGAACACCTGGTCGGTCTCGCCGCGGCCGCCGAAGCGCGAGCTCTCCTGGCTCGGCTCGACCAGGCCGACGATCAGGAAGCTGCGCTCCCCGAGCAGCAGCCGCTCGCCGACGCAGTCGGTGCGCAGCCGCAGCTTGTCGCGCAGGCCGGCGTCGATCAGGCAGACCTGCCGGGCCTGCTGCTCGTCGATGACCGAGAAGGGCCGGCCGAGCGTGACCGAGCGGTTCTCGATCGCGTGCCAGCTCGGCTCGATGCCGGTGATGTCGACGTCGGCGATCGTGCGTCCTTCGGCCTTGACCGTCGCGGTGTAGCTGCCGATGCGGGTCAGCTGGTCGATCGCCGGGCACTCCTCGGCCAGGCCCTCGAACTGCTCGGGCCAGAAGCGCACGCTGCGCCAGCTGAAGCCGCCGCTCTCCGGCTGCTCGGGGTAGATGAACATCTTGTTGGTGCCGAGCGCCTCGAACTCGGCGAGCACGTTGCTGCGCAGCCCGCTCAGCGCCGCGATCACCGAGGTGACCGAGGCGACGCCGATCACGATCCCCGCCGTGGTCAGCACCGAGCGCATCTTGTTCGCCCAGATCTGGCCGATGGCGAGGAAGACGCTGAGGAACAGCAGGCGCAAGAGCGAGAAGGGCCACAGCAGGACGCGCAGCATCAGGAGCCCTCCACGCGCAGCGAAGCGAGCTCCGGGTCATCGGCGACGGCGCGGTCGGCGATGATCTTCCCGTCGAGCATCCGGATCACCCGCCGGGTGCGGGCGGCCACCGCCGGCTCGTGGGTGACGATCACGATGGTCTGCCCCTCGGCGTGCAGCGCCTCGAACAGGCCGAGGATCTCCTCGCTGGTGCGGCTGTCGAGGTTCCCCGTCGGCTCGTCGGCGAGCAGCAGGCTCGGCCGGTTGATCAGCGCCCGGGCGATCGCGACCCGCTGCTTCTGGCCGCCGGAGAGCTGGTTCGGCCGGTGCCGCACCCGGTCGCCGAGGCCGACCCGGGTCAGCACCTCCCGCGCCCGCTTGCGCCGGCTCCACCAGCCGTGGGCGGCGTAGATTAGCGGCAGCTCGACGTTGGCGAGGGCGCTGAGCCGGGGCAGCAGCTCGAAGGACTGGAAGACGAAGCCGATGCGCTCGTTGCGCACCTGGGCGAGGGCGGCGGCCCCGAGCCGGGTGGTGTCGCGGCCGTCGAGCAGGTAGGTGCCCTCGCTCGGCCGGTCGAGGCAGCCGAGGATGTTCATCAGCGTGCTCTTCCCGCTGCCCGACGAGCCCATCACGGCGAGGTATTCGTTGCGCCCGACGTCGAGGTCGACGCCGTCGAGGGCGCGGATCACCTCGACCCCGACCTTGTACAGCTTGCGCAGGCCGCGCACCGACAGCACCGGCGTCTCAGTCATCGCCGCCGTCCCGCTCGTCGACGACGCGGTCGTCGTGGGCGAGGGTCTCGAGCACCCGGTAGGGCCACACGATCAGGCTGTCGCCGGCGGTGACGCCGGCACGGATCACGCTGTGGGTCGCGTCGCTCGGTCCGAGCTCGACCGGCGTCGCGACCGCCTTCTGGCCCTGGTAGCGGAAGACGACCGGCAGCACGCTGCGGCTCTCGTCGACCAGGGGATTGTCGAGCCGCACCTCGGCCGGCAGGTCCTCGAGGCGGCGGCCGACGATCGCCTGGCTCGGCACGACGACGACGTTGTCGTGGCGCTCGACCTCGATGTCGACATCGGCGGTCAGCCCGGAGAAGATCCGCTCGCCGCCGGTGTCGAGCAGGATCTCGACGCGGAAGAACTTGCTCGGATCGGTCGTCGCCGTCAGCGCCACGGCCGACACCGTGCCGGGGAAGATGCGGTCCGGGTAGGCCTGGATGCGCACCCGGGCGGGCAGGCCGACGGCGACGCGCCCGATGTCGGCCTCGTCGACCTCGGCGATCAGCAGCATCTGCGACAGGTCGGAGACCTCGAGGATCACGGTGCCGGCGTTGTTCATCGTGCCGGTCACGGTCAGCTCGCCGACGTTGGTGTGGCGCTTGGTGACGACCCCGTCGATCGGCGAGCGGATCAGCGAGTAGCTGAGGTTTTCGCGGGCGGTGGAGATGTCCGCCAGGGCGGCGTCGAGGTTGTGGTGCAGCACCTCGAGGTTCTTGCGCGCGGCGGACAGGGCGTGCTTCTGCGAGACGATGCGCGCGACCCGCTCGTCGTACAGGCTCTGGGCCTCGTCGACGACAGCCTGGCTGACCTGCTTCTTCGCGAGCTGGTCGAGCTGCCGGTCGAGGTCGCGCCGGGCCTGGGCGCGCTGGATCTCGGCCGCCTCGAGGTCGGCCTCCTGGGAGGCGATCCGCGAGCTCTCCGCCTGGATCGTCGCGACCTGCGCGAGGTGCCGGGCCTCGGCGGACAGCAGCGCCGCCTCGAGCTCGGTGGAATCGAGCCGCACGAGCAGCGTGGCGGTGGTGTCGGCCGGGCCCGTGCCGCCGCGCACCTCCTCGCCCTCGGCGACCGGCAGCGCGCGGATGCGGGCCGAGACCCGGGCGCTGATCAGGACCTTGGTGCGGGGCTGGATCTCGCCCGGGGCAGAGACCGCCTCGGACAGGCTCCCGACCGTCGCCAGCTCGAGGCGCACGGGCGTCGCCTCCTCGACGACGGCGCCGCGGGGACCGAAGGAGAGCGCGCCGCTGCCGAACAGGATGCCGACCGTCACCGCGGCGGTCACGAGGATGAGGAGGAAGGTCTTCATCGGTCTCCAGGGGCCGGATCCGGAGGGCCATTGTCGTCGGTGGGGTCGAGATGTCGAGCCCGAAGTTCTGCTCTCCGAGGCACGAGGAGAGCAGGACGAAGGGTGGCGCCCCAGAGGAGTTGGGCGATGGTCGCCCAAGCTCCGACAGTGTGGTTCCCGACAAGTTGAGTCCCCCACGGGGGGGACAACAGGGGGGCATCAAGCCAACAAACACCTGGTTCCGAGGGGGACCGGCATGCGTCGCGCTGGGGGTTCGATTTCCCAGACGTGGCCTCTTCGTTCTTGCCTCCGATCCCGATGGCCGAGACCGATCCCGACTTGGGATTGGGCCTCGAGCCCGCGGGGAGTCGTGCCGGGGGAACAACCGCCCCAACCACCGAGAAGCCCCAC
>JAUIEM010000008.1 GCA_030428695.1 bacterium | reverse complement strand
CTTGCCGGTCACGAAGCCGTTGACCGCGAGGATGTCGAGGTCGGCGTCGTTGTCGACGTCGAAGAAGCCGCTGCTCCAGTACCAGCCGTGGGGGCGGGCGGTCTCCGAGGCGTCGCTGAAGCTGCCGTCCTGCTCGTTGCGCAGGAGGTAGTTCCCGGCGAGGGAGAGCTCGCCGAGCTGGTCCCACTCCTCCCCGAAGTGGCGACGCAGGTCGAGGAAGAGCTCCTGCAGGGTCTCGCGGCGGTCACTCTCGACCACGCGCAGGATGTAGCCGCGGATGTTGACGTCCTGGGAATACCAGCGCTGGTTGCTGTTGACGCTGCTGACGTAGATGTCCTGCCAGCCGTCGTTGTCGAAGTCGCCGAAGCTCGCCGACATGCCGCCGGACAGGGCGAGCGCTCCCTTCTCCTTGGCGACGTCGACGAAGGTCGCGTCGCCCTGGTTCTGCAGCAGGGTGTTCCGCCCGAAGTCGTTGGACAGGTAGATGTCCTGGTCGCCGTCCTGGTCGTAGTCGGCGACGGCGATGCCGAGGGTCAGCCCGACGTCGTCGGCGCCGCAGGTCTCCGTCACGTCCTCGAAACGCAGCTGGCCACGCCCGAGGTAGAGCTTGTTCGGGGCGCCGTTGCGGCAGTAGTGCAGCATCGTCGGCACCTCGGTGCGGGCGTCGAGGAAGCGTCCGAGGTAGAGGTCGAGCAGGCCGTCATTGTCGAAGTCGGCGGCGGCGAGCACCGCGGTCATGTCGTCGTAGCCGAGGCCGGACTCCGCCGTCACGTCGCTGAAGCGGCCGCCTCCGTCATTGGCGAACAGCTGGTTCTGCCCGTAGAAGCGCGCGACGTAGAGGTCCTGGTCGCCGTCGTTGTCGAAGTCGGCGAACAGGGCGGCGTTGGCCTGGAGGATACCGCTCAGGCCGGATTCCTGCGTCACGTCGACGAAGCGGCCCGTGCCGTCGTTGCGGAACATCTTCGCCAGGCCTCCGGCGCACAGGAAGACGTCGTCGACGCCGTCGCCGTCGATGTCCCCGCACGAGGCCCCGCCGAGGGCGTGGCGCAGGATCTGGAACTTCAGCGCGTCCGAAGGCGGCAGGAAGCGCTCGTCGTCGTCGCCGTAGTAGTCGAGGCCGCGCTCGGCGGCGACGTCGACGAACAGGTTCCCCGGCCCGCGCACGGTCTCGCCGCTCTCGAGCGCGAGGGACAGGAGCTGCTGGTGGTGCGCGCCGTCGTCGCGCCACTGGCCGACGAAGAAGGCCCGCTCGCTCAACACGCGCCCGTTCTGGTCGACGCCGTGCATCTCGCCGCGGAACACCGCCTCGGCGCCGTCCGCGCCGACGAAGTTCAGGTCGACGAGCTTGAACTTCGCGAACTCGAGGCTCGCGAACTCCTGCCGCCAGGCGAGCAAGAGCGCGGCCCCTGCGAGCGGCGCGCCGTCGGTCGCCCGCCAGCGCAGGATCTCGACGCCGTCCGCCGCCTCCGCCGCTTCCCGCGCCCAGCCCGTCAGCGAGGCCTGGTCGTAGCCCTCGGCGAAGGCCCCGGCCATGCCCGCCTGGTTGGCGTCGGCGAAGTAGCCGCTGAGCTTCTTCAGGGTCTTGTTGATCGCGATGCCGGTGTCGTTGTAGACCGCCACCCCGAGGCCGTCCTCGAGCCGGTCGCTCTGTGCCGCGAGCGGCAGGGCGCAGGCGAGCAGCAGGAATCTCCATCTCATACCAGTGCCATCTCCAGCCCCGGACGTGCGCGTCCGAAGTCCATCGTGTTGTAGCGGTTGCCCGGCGCGCTGACGGCGTACAGCCCGGCCGGCAGCCCCTCGCAGCGGTAGCGGCGGTAGGGCGCCGCGAGCGGGTCGCCCTCGAGCACGCAGCTGCTGAAGAAGTGGTAGCCCTTGCCCCAGAACGCGCGGTAGACCGCGTCGAGCAGGCTGGCCATCACCTCCGGATCCTCCCCGACCACGCTGGTGTGGGTCAGGTAGAAGTAGCGGAACTCGCCGCCGACCGGCGGCAGCCGCTCGAAGCCCCGCAGCCAGGCGTAGGCGTTGTAGGCGCGCTTGAGCCAGCGCATCTTGTTGTGGTAGCCCATCACCCGGAAGCGCTTGACCGCGTGGGCGTCCCAGGGCGCGGTCAGGCCGACCAGCCGCTCGCCGTCGAAGGCGAGGAAGAAGCTGTCGATGCCGAAGTCCGGCCAGCGCTCGAGGCGCGCGCGCAGCAGCGCCTCGGAGAACACGTAGCCGAACACCCGCCCGCGATGATCCTCCGCCAGCCGCGCCGCGATGGCGGGGATGTCCGCCTCGCGCGCGCGGCGCACGGAGAAGCGCGTGGCCAGTGGCTTCCGCCGGGCGGTGAACTGCACGTTCTGGATGGTGAACTCGCGCACCAGGGTGTACACCGGTTTGGTCGGAAAGCGCTCGCTGCGCTCGATCAGCGCCTTGACCGCGGCCCGGTTGGAGAGGATCACCGCGGTCAGCATCAGCTCGCAGCCGAGGTCCGCGCTCCACTTGTCGAAGAGCGGCCCGTAGAACTTCCCGAGCACCGTCCCGCCGCGGATCCTGCGGGTGTAGCGCAGGTCCCCGAGGTAGGCGGTCGGCGTGCGCTTGCCGTCGAGCCAGCACTCCCGCCCGAGGATGCAGGCGACGCCTTCGATCGCCCCGTCGACGGTCCAGGTGATCACCCGCTGCTCGACCTCTTGCAGGTCGTACAGGGCGAAGAAGTCCGGGTCGCGCTCGACCGTCAGGTGCAGGTCGGCCTTCATGCTGACCGCCTTGAAGATCTCACACAGCCGGGCGTTGTCCTCGCGCCGGGCGAGGCCCGCGACGGTCTCGTCGGCGGTGCTCATCGAGTGGGCCTCCGGGCGTGGTGCGTTGTCGCTTTCGGCGCACGCTTTGCCCCGGACCGGCGGGCGGGGGTAAACCCCGCCCCTACAGGACGTGTCCTCTTCGTCCCGGCTTCTGCCCGGGACGGTAGGACGGGCGTAGACCCCACGCCTTCGGGCTGTTGGTACAGCCGTTGGAGCCGCGCCGGGTTCCTCACCACCATCAGATCCAAAACGTCACCTCTTCGGTCGTCGGCGCGGGCGGCGGCCCCTCGTCGGCGTTCTCCTCGTGGTCGCGCAGGGACTCGATGAAGACGTGCAGGGTGTCGGCCGGGGTCGAGCGGAAGTCCGGCTCCTCGTGATGCTGCAGGCTGCGCCCCTGGATCTCCATGATGTCGACGTCCTGCTCGATCACGCGCCGGGTGTAGGCGGGCAGGAACAGCCGGGCGACGGGGTTGAGCAGGCCGAGCTTGTAGGCGATGTGGGTGTAGACCTGACACTTGAAGGGCCCGACCGGGGTGCACTGGCTGGTGATCACGAAGCCGGTCACATCGTCGCCGAAGGTGTAGTCGACCCGGGTGACGTTCGGCATGTAGAAGCGGTCGGTGTGGGTCATCGGCAGGCCCTTCGGATTGAGGATGCGGCTGGTGAAGCCGATCGAATCCGAGGGCTGGTCGTAGGTGCAGAGCACGCTGTCCGGCGTGCGCTCGACGGTCATCCGCACCTCGCGGCGGGCGCGGTTGCGGAACCAGCCCTTGTGGACGAAGACCGTGTGGGGCACGTCCATGAAGTTCTCGACCAGGTTGGTCACGCTGTTGTCGAAGGCGGTCTGCATGAAGTAGCTCGCCCAGCCCGCCTGGCCCGCCCGCGGCATCGGGAAGGGGTCCTTGTCCGGGGCGTGCGCGCCCCCCATCCACACCCAGACCAGGCCGTGCTGCTCGCGCACGGGGAAGGTCTCGAGCCGCAGCTCGGGTGCCGGGCGGCCGTCCGGGCCCTCGCTGGGGATGTTGACGCACTGGCCGGTGCGGTCGTAGGTCCAGCCGTGGTAGGGGCAGCCGATGCAGCCGTCGAAGAGCTCGCCCTCGCTGAGCAGGGCGTTGCGGTGCAGGCAGCGGTCGCTCATCGCCCGGGCCGCGCCGTCCGCGTCCCGCCACAGCACCAGCATCTCCTCGAGGATGGTGCGGCCGAGGGGCCGCTTGCCGGTCACCTCGTGGCTCTCGGCGGCGACGTACCAGTAGTCCTTCAGCCGCCCGCAGGTCTCGCGCATGCGGGGCCGGGTAGGGCGGCGGCGGCTGGTGATCGGGATGCTCATCGGGTCATCACCTCGGGTTCCGGCGCCGGCCCGAACACGTCCGCCCCCGGGAAGGACGGATCGAGGCAGGTCGGCTTGATGTCTCCGAGCCGGCGGCCGCGCGCCAGCCAGGCTTCGAGATAGCGTTCCTGGCCGCGCCGCACGCGCAGCACCCGCAGCGGGCCGAGCTGCCCGAGCTTACGACAATAGCCGTAGTGGTGGCCCTCCCGCAGCGCGTCCTCGACCTCGCGGCGCAGGTCTTCGATGACCAGCGGCAGCGCGTCACACTCGACATACAGGCAATAATGCGCGGGCTCCGCGACCGGAGCGAGCAGGGCGAAGGCCGGGGCGAGCCCCAGGCGCGCCGAGACGCCCTCGAGCGCGGCGCGGACCCGGCCGGCGGAGAGCTTCTCCCCGCACAGGTCGGACACCCGGTCGAGCTTGCCCTCGAAGCGCAGGCAGGGCGCGCGCTCGTAGAATCCGACGCAGCGCACGACGTCCTTGAGGTGGTAGCGGTACAGGCCGCCGCCGGTCGTCAAGAGGGGCGAGTAGCGGCCGCCGAGGACCAGCTCGTCGACCAGCAGCGGCCGCGCCTCGGGCGCATCGAGGTCGATGAACTCGAGGAAGTGGGACGTGACCGCACAGACCGCGGCGGGCTGCCCCCACACCGGGATCGAGACGACCCCCTCGGTCGCGAGCAGGCCCTTGCCCTGGATCGGCGTCGCCGGGAACCAGCGCCGCAGCGCCGGCAGCTGGGCGGCCGCCGGCCCCTCGGTCCAGCAGGACAGCAGGCCGAGGCGGGGCCACAGCGCCTCCCCGTAGATCCCGCCGCAGCGCGCGACGACGGCGTCGAGGGCGCGCGCCCGGCGGCGGGGCAGGAGACCGAGGAGCTCCGGCCAGCGGCGCTCGATGAACTCCATCAGCAGGGTGAGGAAGGACGGGCTCCACACCGAGAAGAAGCCGAGATCCTCGGCCGCGAGCAGGTGCCGGGCTGTCTCGCGGCGCCAGCGCTCGACATCCCGCAGCTTCCCGACCCCGCCGGGCACCGCGAGCAGACGCCGCAGGGCCCAGCGCTCGACCGGGTTGAAGTACGCGGTGTCGTCCTCGAAGCCGATCGGCACGCCGCCCTCGGTGTGGGTCTCCGCGCGGGCGACGGCGGGGGAGACCGACCAGTAGCTGCGCGTGCCCCACAGCCCGGGGCGGCCGCGGAAGAGGTTGAACAGCCAGGGCCCGGTCGCCGCCGAGAACTCGTCGAGCAGGGCCTGCGTGTACGGGATCAGCTTGGTCGCCGCCGTCGAGCCTCCCGACGGCTCGAACATCTGGACCGGGGCGCAGGTCAGCACCCCGGATTCGCCGCGGGCGGCGCGTCCGACCTGGTCCTCCAGGGCGTCGTAGTCGACGACCGGGACGCGGTCCTGGTAGGCCTCGACGGTGGCGATGGTGGAGAAGGCGTGGGCCCGGCCGTAGGCGCTCGCGGCGTTGGCGGCCAGGGTGGAGAGCAGGCGCGCGCGCTGGACCGGGCGCGGCTCAGCGGCGGCTCGCCGGAAGCGCCTCCAGGCGCCCAGACGTCCGAGCAGCTGCAGTCCGAGGAGCCCTCTCCGGAGCCAGGCCGACATACTTCCCCATCTCCCGTAGAGCTTTGCGCACCAGGCGCAGCGGTCCGTGGAAAAAGAACTTCAGGTCGACCCTGCCGATGCAGCACAGCTCGTCGCCGCGGGCGTGGTGCGGGTTCTTCTCGAGGAAGAAGCGCACGTCCGGCGCGTCGATGATCTCGGTGTTGACCGGCGCGACCCAGTTCTTCAGCCGGCCCGGGCAGGACTCGAACTGCAGAAGCCCGAGGTCGGGCTTGTAGTCGTTGCCGAACATGTCCCGGGACAGCGTGTCGAGCAGCTTCTTGTGCCAGGCGGGGGTCGCGCGGTCGTGGCGCGGGAAGTGCTCCGGGAAGTTGCGCGCGAGCAGCAGGTAGGTCTTGTAGCCCTTGGAGATCAGGAACCAGTAGACGCGGGTCAGGGGGTTCTGCAGCTTGACCTTGACCAGGTAGCGGGTGAAGGCCCAATGCAGCGCCCGCTGGCCCCAGTACTCACGGTCGACGATCGTGTCCCCCGAGAAGATCGAGAGCACCTTCCGGCCGTCGATGCGGTCCGCGCTGACCTTGAGCGTCGAGAAGCCCTGGATCGTGCGGTCGACGGCGTCCTTCAGCAGGATCACGTCGGTCTTGTTCGCGAAGTCCTTGCCGAAGCAGGCGCGGCTGACGTCGGCGTAGTAGGTGCGGAACACGTTCCACATCGCTTCGTGGTCGGCGGCGGACAGCGATCCGACGGGCACGGTCTCGGCGATCAGGCGTTTGCTGGCAGTCTTCACGGGGATCTCCGGCTGGCTCTGCCGGACCCTGTGCAAGGACCGTGCCAGGCCTCCGCAGACGCGTCACGGCGGAAAAACGGCGTTTCCGTACCAGGATGCGTCTCATGTGCGTGGCAGCTGGAACGATGCGGGCTGACAGAGTTGCACGCCGGCCGGCGCACACACGGACCGGGGCGGGCCGCGCCGGCGACCGGCCCTATGGCAGGGCATTCGGGCGGATCTTCCCGGACTCGCAGGCATACGAATGCGAGAGCACTTCCAAGGAACCGGGTCGTCAACGACTCCCGGCGGGGCAGAACCAGCGGAGACTGCAACCCGGCCCACGGTCACGGCCACGGTCACGGCCACGCACCGACGGCCGACGGCCGACGGTCCACGGTCTTCTTCGGCAGAGATGGCGGGCGGGAAACCGGCGGGCCAGGGCTCCGGCACGCCGGCCGGCGCACACACGGAACCGGGCGGGCCGCGCTCGCGACCCGCCCCGTTTCAGCAGCCTGCACGCGATGTGCAGGCCTGCACATCCGATGTCAGGGGTTGGCGCCTGCGTCGATCCAGATGCCGATCAGGTCGATCATCTCGCTGTCGGGCTCGCTGCTCGCCAGCGGCGGCATGCGGTTGGCGTCGAGCCGCCGCAGGCGCTCCCAGAGCACGCTGTCGTCCTTGACGCCGGTCTTGATGATCCGCGCGTTGCTCAGCCCGAGGTCGCCGAAGCTCGGCGCGACGTCGACGGTCTGGGTGGCCGACAAGGGCGTGCTCCAGCGCAGGTCGAGGGCGGTCGGTGCCGGACCGCCGGGCTGGTGGCAGTGGGCGCAGTTCGACGCGAGGTAGGCCCGCGTGCGGTCGTGCAGCGAGGCGGTGAGATCGGTCGGGGCGGGCCAGGCCTCGTACTGCGCGTGGCCGCCGATGTCGGTCGCGAACAGGCCGATGTTGTTCCAGGAGCGCAGCTGGTTGTCGACGATGCCGTTGTAGTCGAAGTCGCCGTTGAGCTGCGCAGTCCGCACCCCGAGCACCCGGCCCGCGGCGACCGTGTGGCACTGCTGGCAGTCGTTCGAGCTCGGGAAGTACCACTCCTGGCTACGCTGTCCCCCGGGGGCCCCGGCGTCGAGCACGGTGTAGGTGTCCGTCGCCGCCGCCGTCACCAGGTCGGCGTCGGTCTGGGCCTGGTTCCAGCGGTAGGTGTAGCCCCCCCAGCCGGTCGTGGTCAGCACCAGCACCCGCGTCTCCAGCCGCGTGGTCGAGGCCGGGTTGCCGACTTCGAGCTCGAGCTCGAAGTGCTTGACCAGGGCCGTGCCGAGGGGGAAGTCGAAGTCGCCGCTCGCCGAGAACGTCACATCGTCGGTTCCGGGCAGCGCGAGCCAGCGCCGCTTGCCCGCCGCATCGGACCACAGCGGGGCGTTGACGTCGTACTCGATGAGCCCCGCCGAGGGAAGCAGCGTCGCGGTGTTGCTGAACAGGCCGGTCGCGGACAGGGTCTGCGGCGGAGGATTCGGCGCCGGCGGCCCCCCGCCCTGATCTTCCATGCGCAGGATCGTGCCGTTGTAGGTGCACAGGTACAGCTCCCCCGCCTCGTCCTCCCCGAAGGAGACCGGCTGCGTGACGCTGTCGATCTGGCTGTTGCTGACCCGCGTGGTGCCGTTCAGCTCCATCGACCACACCCGGCCGCTGCCGTAGTCGGCGTAGATGTAGCGGCCGGCCTGGGAGGGCGCGTCGCTGCCGCGGTACACGTAACCGCCGATCACGGTCGTGCCCTGGCTGCGCGGGTAGTCGATGACCGGCGCGATGAAGTTGCTCGCCGGCAGCCCCTGGGGGTTGTTGTGGCTGACGTCGCCCTCGTAGACCCGCCAGCCGTAGTTCCCGCCGGACACGATCAGGTCGATCTCCTCCCGGGTGCCCTGGCCGACATCCCCGAGCCACAGATCGCCGGTCTGGCGGTCGAAGGAGAAGCGCCAGGGGTTGCGCAGCCCGGTCGCCCAGATCTCGTCGAGGGGGGCGCTGCCGACGAAGGGGTTGCCGGGCGGGATGGTGTAGGTGGCGCTCGAGCGCGGATCGATCCGCAGCATCTTGCCGAGCAGCACCGAGGTGTCCTGGCCGTAGTTGAAGGGGTCGCCGCCGCTGCCGCCGTCGCCGAGCGCCATGTAGAGGAAACCGTCCGGGCCGAACGCGATCATGCCGCCGTTGTGGTTGCTGAAGGGCTGGCCGACCTCGAGCACGATCTCCTCGCTGGCCGGGTTGGCGACGTTCGGGTTGGCGGCGCTGACCTGGAAGCGCGAGAGGCGCGAGCGGGCGTTGCCGACGACGGTCGTGTAGTGCACGTAGAAGGTGCCGTTGGTCGCGTAGTCGGGGTCGAAGGCGAGACCGAGCAGACCGCGCTCGTCGCCGCCGGCCGAGCCGCTCGCCACGGAGCTGAGGTCGAGGAAGACCGTGCTGCTGGTCGCCGCCGGGTCGTTGGCGAAGACCCGGATCACGCCGAGCTGCTCGATGACGAACAGCCGGTCCGTGCCGTCGCCCGCGTGGGTGATGTAGACCGGCCAGGTGAAGCTCAGGCCCGGGAAGGCCGCGACGAAGTCCGGCGTGCCCGGAGCCGGCGCCGGCGGGGTCAACGCGAAGTTGTGACCGGCGAAGGGCGTCCGCGAGGTCAGGCCGAAGGGGCTGTTCCCCGTGTTCCCGGAGTTGCCCGTGTTCCCGGTGTTCCCGGAGTTACCCGTGTTCCCGGAGTTGCCCGTGTTCCCGGAGTTGCCCGTGTTGCCCGTGTTCCCGGAGTTGCCCGTGTTCCCGGAGTTGCCCGTGTTCCCGCCGTTCCCCGCGCTCGCCCCGGAAGAGCCCGACGAGCCCCCCCCGCAGCCGAGAACGACGCAGACGAGCAGCGTGGGAAGCCAGATGCGGATCTTCATTCGGTCAGCTCCACTCCGCCGAGCAGGCGGATTCTGTAGTTGTCCGTGTCCCCCACGTAGAGGTCGACGCCGGCGCTGGAATTGTCACGGACCGCGAGCGCCATCGGCCGGTTGAGGTCGGCGCCGAGTCCCGGCCCGCCGTCTCCGACGCCTTGCTGGAAGCTGCCCGCCGGCCGCGCGCCGTTGTTCGCCGGCAGCGCCACCGCCCCGGCGACGGTGTGCAGGTAGCCGCGCTCGTCGAGCACCCGCACACGGTGGTTGTCCGCGTCGAGGAACCAGACCAGCCCGTCGTGCAGGCGCACCGCGGAGGGCCCGTCGAGGATCGCCGCGAAGCCGTGGCGGCCGTCGCCCGCGAAGCCGTCGGTGCCGTTGTCGAGCTGCGTCGCCGCGGTCGACACCTCCCCCTCGCCGCACACCGTGATGATCTCCCCCGCCGCGATGACGTGGCCGAGCAGGCTCGCGCTGTTCGTCCCTACGTTGACCGCCCGGATGCGGTTGTTGTGTCCGTCCGCGATCACCAGCACGTCGCCGTCGACATCGACCCCCAGGGGGAAGCTGAGCTGCGCCGCGTCGGCCGGTCCTCCATCCCCCGAGAAACCCTGGAGGCCGGTGCCGGCCACCCGGTTCGCCGTCGAGGTGCTCGTGTCGTAGGCGATGATCTCGTGGCCGCCGCTGTTGCAGATGTAGGCGACGCCCGTTGCGCTGCTCGCGACCGCGGTCGGCGCCTCGATCGTGAAGCCGGGCAGAGCGAGCGTGCTCGCGCTGTAGCCCGCGCTCGCGTCGAGCAGGGCGATGCGATCGGCGCCGTGATCGGCGACCAGCACGTCGCCGTTCGGCAGCAAGGCGAAGCCCATCGGCTGGCTGAGCGCCGCGTTGAGCCGGGTCGCGCTGCCGTTGCTCTCCAGCCGCCAGAAGCTGTCGTCGTCGGCGAGGGTGAAGTACAGCTGACCGGCGGCATCGAGGCCGACCCCGCGGGCGGAGCCGATCGCCGCGGCGCTCGCGTTCGCCATCGTCGCGCCGAGGCCGCTGAGACCCGCGCCGTTGCCGACCAGGGTCGAGGCCGCGCCGGACTGGACGGTCTTGGTGCCGCTCTGCTGGATGGTCCCGGTCACCGTGACCGTGCGCGGCCCTCCGGGCGTCCCGCCGAGCGTGAACTCGACCCAGCCGCGGTTGTTCGCCTTGGCGAAGGCCGGCTCGAAGGCGTAGGTCTCCGGGAAGTCGACGTGCAGCTCGTACTCGTAGGTGCCCGCGGGCAGGTTCGTCACGTTGAGCCGGGTCGTCAGGTTGTTGTTCGTCGCCGAGGTGTACCAGTCGACGCAGCCCGGATCGGTGTAGGTGGGCGCGGTGCCGGAGCCGGGCATGAACGGGCTGCCCGCGTCGGACCACTGGTCGAAGATGTCCTGCCGGCTGCAGCCCCCGTTGTTGGTCAGGAACACCGGTCCCTTCGTGCCCTGGGCGTGGACAGTGATCGCCCCGGTCACCGGATCGCGCGACTGCACCTTGAAGTCCGCGGTCGCGTTGCCCGCCGCCGCGCCCGGGGCCGGGGCGTTGCCGATGTTGAGGATGTAGCTGTGCAGGCCGAGGGTCTCATCCCCGTTGAAGCTGAACAGCTCCGGGTTCGCCAGGTTCTCGACGACCAGGTCGGAGAACAGCTCGCCGCCGCCCGTGCCGCCGCCTCCGCCGGTGTTGCCGAGGCCGATGACCACGTCGTACAGGTTGGTCGCCCCCTGCCAGCCATAGACCCGCAGGGCGTAGCTGCCCGCCGCCTGGCCGGGCAGGTTGATGATCTCGTTGTCCGTGACCGACTGCGCGGTCTGGATCACGCCGCCGGTGCCGTTCAGGAGCTGGATGTCGATATCCCCGCTCGCGTGGCTGAACATCACGTTGATGTTGAGGTCGCCCGGGCTCGGGATGTCGAAGGCGAAGAAGTCCTCGTCGCTGTTGGTGTGGATCGAGAACATGCAGTCCGCGAACATCAGCGCGGGGATCGGGAAGGCGGTCGCGAAGGTCTCGTTCGGCTCGTACAGGTCCGGGCTCGTCGGCGTGCCGAGCGCCGAGGTCGGCGTGAAGGCGAGCACGATGTCGTACTCGTTCAGCGCGCCGCCGACGCCGTACACCCGCGCGTAGCAGGTCCCCGGCAGGATGCGCACGACCAGCTGCTCGTCGTCGCTGCTCGAGGTCGCGCTGCCGAGCACGGCGCCCTGGACGTCGACGAGCTCGACGTCGAGGTTCCCCAGGGCGTGGCTGAAGCTGAGGTCGACCTGCAGGTCCCCGGCCTGGTTGACGCCGACCGCGAAGAAGTCGACATCGCTGGGGCTGTGCAGGCTGAGGTCGACCTGGCTGTGGGGGAGGGTGGACGCGGTCGCGCTCCCCGGGCTGTCGTTGGCTTCGTTGACGTCCGCGACCGGCGCGCCGCTCCCGCTGTCGATGTCGATGGCGTAGCCGTTGGTCGCGCCCGCGTGGCCCCGCACCAGCACGAGGTAGGTGCCGCTCGGCAGCGTCTCGCTCAGGGCCTCGTCGTCGCTGCTCGAGCTCGCGAGCACGCCCCCGTTGGCGGCGAGGAGCTCGAGCGTCAGATCTCCCGCGGCGTGGCTGAAGCTCAGCTCGACCTCGAGGGCGGTGGTCGCGTTGAGGTCGACCTGGAAGTAGTCGCGGTCGCCGGCGTGATGCAGGTCGAGGTTGCCGTGGCTGAACGGCAGGCTGACCAGGGTCGCCGTCGCCGGCGTGTCGTTGGCCTCGAGGGCATCGCCACCCGGCGGCGGACCGCCCCCGCCGCCGACCGTGAACGAGGCGCTCAGGGCGTAGTCGTTGGTCGCGCCGCCGACGCCGCGCACGACGAGGACGTAGCTGCCGGCGTTGAGCGGCAGCTGCAGGGCCTCGTCGTCGCTGCTCGTGCTCGAGCTCGCGATCACCCCTGCGCCGGCACCCCGCAGCTCGAGGCCGAGGTCGCCGGCGGCGTGGCTGAAGCTGCACAGGACCTCGAGGTCGCCGGCCGCCGACAGGTTGAACGCGAACCAGTCGCTGTCCGTCGCGTCGTGGATCGACAGCGCGCTCTGGGCGTAGGGGAAGGTCAGGGCGCTGGCCGCCGCTTCGCTGTCGTTGCTCTCGAGGGCGTCGCCGCTCGCGGGGGGCGGCGCGGTGTTCCCACCGCCGCCGGAGCTGCCTCCGCCGCCGGAGCTGCCTCCGCCACCGCAACCGCACAGGACCAGACAGGCGAGAAGCCATCGTCGAGCACGCATCGTTGCCCCTCCGTTCTCCACGCTGGACCTCGTCCCGCCGGGCGCAGGGCGCCCGTGTTCCAGCGCTCCCATGGTAGAGCTTCGCTTGTGCCCTGACTACACGTCTCCTCCGCCGGGCAGGTGTTTCGAGCCCACAGCCGCACCCGACCCTGGAGACACTGCGCCGCAGGCCCCGTCCAGGGCTTTGCAAAAGTTGTGTCAGGCAGGCGGAGAGCGCGACGGGCGCAACGGTTCGACAGCCCGCGGCGGAAGCGCTACGATGCGGCTTTTCCGGAGGTGCACCGTGTTCAAGAGCATCCTCGCCTGCATCGACAGCTCCGCCTTCGCCAACGCCGTGATCGAGCAGGCCATCGCGCTCGGCCAACGGGCGAACGGCCGGGTCCTCGCGCTGCACGTCGTCGACCAGAAGCGGCTCGAGGGCGCGTATCTCAGCGACGTCGTCGGACTGCTCGGGCTCGGGCCCTTCCTCGACGTCCAGGCGCGGCTGCGCGAGCAGCTCGACGAGCGCGGCCGCGTGCTGCTCGAGATGCAGCTCGAGCGCTGCCGTCAGGCCGGGGTCGCCGCCGACTCGGCGCTGACCTACGGGCCGGTCCCGGCGATGATCGCGCAGGCGGCCAAGCAGGCGGACCTCGTCGTGCTGGGGAAGGGGGGCGAGCACGACCATCTCGGCCGCAGCCTGTTCGGCTCGACCCTCGAGTCGACGGTGCGTCGGCTGCACGTCCCCTGCCTGATCGTCACCGAGGCCGCGCCGCCGCCGCGCAAGCTCCTGCTCGCCTACGACGGCAGCCCCTCCGCCGCGATCGCCCTCAAGCTCGCGGCCAGCCTGATCGAAGAGGACGCCGACAGCCTCGACATCGTGTGGGTCGAAGACGACAGCGGGCGCAAGGTGTTCGAGGAGGCGGCCGAGTACCTGTCCACCCACGGCATCGAGGCGCGCACCCACCACAAGACCGGGCGCGAGAGCGAGGAGATCCTCGCGACGGCCACGCAGGTCGGGGCGGACGCGATCCTGATGGGGGCGTATTCCCACAGCCACCTGCACGAGCTGTTCCTCGGCTCGACGACCGGTGAGGTGGTCGCACGCGCGACGCTGCCGGTGTTCCTCTGCCGCTAGGCGCCGGGGCCCGGATGGGAACAGCACGGTGTGCCAGCCAAGAAAACGGCTCCGCGGCTCGCCGACTCGAAGCACCCGATCTCAAGCTGCGTCCGAGCCCTCGCGACGAAGTCCCGGTCGAGGCGGGCGGGGCACCTGCGGGTCGTGCAGCAGGGAGCACCGGGTTGACAAACGCCGTCGAGCCCGGATGATCCTCGCTCAGCCAGCCTCTGCGGAAGTCCCGATGCGCCTGCTCATCATCTGTCTGTCCATCATCCTCGCCGGCTGCGGTAGCGCGTCCGGCTCCGGTTCCACGGCGAACGCGTCCAGCGGCAGCCGCGCAAACGGGGGCACCTCCGGCGCGGCGGGGAACGCGGCGAACGCCGGCAACTCCGGCGCGGCGGGGAACGCGGCGAACGCCGGCAACACCGCGCCCGCCTGGCAGCCCGGCAACTTCCAGGCCGCCGCCCAGGCGGTGCGGCCGCGCTTCTTCGCGACCGCCACCGGGCTCGGCGACGGGCGCGTGCTGCTCGCCGGCGGCCTCGAGGACGCGAGCTTCTTCGCCGGCATCCCGCTGCCGACCGCGACCACCGAGCTGTACGACCCGCTGACGGACACCTTCAGCGCCGGGACGCCGATGGCGACCTTCCGCTTCTCGCACCGCGCGCTCCCTGTCGGGGGCGACGTGCTCCTGCTCGGCGGCGACCTGGCGGGCAGCGTCGAGCGCTTCGACCCGGCTACCGGCAGCTTCAGCCCCGGCGGACAGCTGCGCCAGCCGCGCATCCAGTTCACCGCGACCCAGCTCGCGAGCGGCGAGATCCTCTGTACCGGCGGTCTGCGCATCAGCCTGAGCACCGGCCTCGGCGGCACGCCCCTGGCCGACACCGAGCTGTACGATCCGCTGACCGGCCAGTCGCGGCCCGGGCCGACCCTGCCCGCGCCGCGCTTCGGCCACAGCGCCGTGACCCTGCCCGGAGGAGAGGTGCTGCTGCTCGGCGGCAGCGCCGACACGGCGACGGTCATCTTCGACCCGGTCAGCGAGCAGCTCCTACCCGGGCCGCCGCTCGTGCAGGCGCGGGAAGATCAGCGGGCCGTGCGGCTCGGGGATGGGCGGGTGCTGGTCAGCGGCGGCAGCGACCCGAGCGGAACCTCCCTCGCGAGCGCCGAGCTGCTCGACGTCGGGGCCCTCGCCTTCCGCGCGCTCGGGACGATGCCGGGGGGCGGCCGGGAAGACCACAGCTGCACGCTGCTCGCGGACGGGCGGGTCCTGATCGCCGGCGGGGAGGACAACGGGGCCGGTCCGAACGGTGCCGACCTGATCGTGCCGAGCGCGCTGGTCTTCGATCCCGCCAGCGAGAGCTTCAGCGCTCTCGGCAACACGCTGGTGCCGCGGGACGACCACGCGGCGACACGCCTGCCCGACGGCAGCGTGCTGCTGACCGGGGGCGAGGACGTCTCGGGCCAGGGCATCCGGGCCGCGGAGCGCTACGTGCCCTGAGCCGGGCCGGCCCAGGCCTGGCGTACATGCCCGACCACCCGCTCGAAGCCCGCTCCGCGGGAGGCCTTGACCAGCATCCAGACGCCCTCCGGCGCCACGGCGGCCGCCTCCGCCAGCTCTTCCCAGGACGGGTAGTGGACCGCGCGCGGGCAGGCCTCCGCCAGGGCGCGGGTCGGCGCCCCGCAGACCAGCACCCGGTCGAGCCCGCTGTGCTCCAGCCAGGCCCCGAGCGCGGCGTGCAGCCGGTCGGCGTCGGGGCCGAGCTCGAGCATCGCCCCGAGGCAGGCCCAGGCCGGCCGCTCCCCGGCCAGCGCGCCGAGGCTGGAGACCGCCAGCCGCACCGCCTCGGGGTTGGCGTTGTAGCAGTCGTCGACGAGGTGCCGGCTGCCGAGGCGGCGGATGACGAAGCGCTCCCCGGGCGGACGGAACCCCTCCAGGCGCGCCAGAGAGGCCCCCACATCGGCGTCGAGGGCGACGACTACCGCCAGGGCGGCGCAGGCGTTGCGCAGCAGGTGCAGGCCCGGGGCGGCCAGGCGCAGAGTGCGGAGCGCGCCGCGGATCGAAAGCCGCGCCTCGAGCCCGTCCGCATCCATCCGCAGCAGCTCCTGCACGCTGACGGCGGCCTCCGGCACCCCCGCCGAGGAATAGCCCAACCAGCGCCCGGGGTGCCGGGTGCGCTGGCGACACACCTCCGGGTCGTCGAGGTTGACGACCGCGATGCCCTCCGGGCCGAGGCCCTCGAACAGCGCGCCCTTCTCGGCGGCGATACCGGCCAGGCTGCCGAGCCCTTCGAGATGGGCGTGGCCGATGTTCGTGATCAGCCCGACGTCCGGGGCGACGATCTCGGCCAGGCGCGGGATCTCCCCGGGCAGGCTGGTGCCGATCTCGACCACCCCGGCCGGCGCCTCGAAGGGGAAGCTGACGAGGGTGTCCGGGGCGCCGTGCAGGTTGTTGTGGTTGGCGTGGGTCGAGGGCGCGCCGAGGGCGGTGGCGATCGCGTCCTTGGTCGTCGTCTTCCCCGCCGAGCCGGTCACGGCGATCAGCGGGTAGGGCAGCCGCCGCCGGTGCAGGCGGGCGAGCTCGCCGAAGCTGAAGCTGGTGTCCTCGCTCAGGAAACACGGTAACGGCGGCTCCGGCCAGGCTTCCAGGCCCGCCGCGTCGACCACCGCCGCCCCGGCCCCGGCGGAAGCGGCCTCGGCGAGCCAGGCGTGGCCGTCGAAGTCCGGCCCCTCGCGCAAGGCGACGAACAGGCCGCCCGGAGCCACCCGCTCGGGCACCGCGGCGACCCCGGTGAAGAGCTCCGGGGGGGAGGCGAGCGGGCGCAAGGTGGCGAGGTGCGGCTGGTAGACGGGGGAGGGGCTCGGCATCGGAAGCTCCGTCGGGTTTTTCGGAGTATAGCGCACCGCGGCGGATGCTCCTCAGGCGCAACCCGGCGAAGTCTCTCCACAAGCCCGCGGCCTCCTGCTACCCTGGTAGGCAGGTGCATGGACCTGGAACGGATCTCCGGATGCCCGAGCTCTTCCGCTTCCCCGACCTCGGCGACTACCGCGCGCTGGCGCGGGCGACGCCGTTCTACGCCGACGGCCTGCCCGACAGCGTGACCAAGGCCGACGTGCGGGAGCACGCCGACGCGCTGATCCACCCGACCGCCCGCGAGACCGACCTGACGCAGTCCTCGACCTCGGGCAGCACGGGGACGCCGTTCCGCTTCTACGAGAGCGATTTCGACCGCCAGGTCTTCAAGGAGTGCTACAACCGCGCGTACCTGTTCTTCCCTCGCGACTCCTACAAGGCGGTGACGATCTCCGACTTCGCGGAGTCGGACAAAGAGGACGCGCCGCTGTACAGCCTGGCCTACAGCCATCCGGGCTTCTCGAAGGCCACCCACCACCTGTTCCGCTTCCTCAGCTCCCGCGATCCCTGCGACGTCCTCGCCGAGCGCCTGACCCGCGAGGCGCCGGGCCTGCTCGAGGGCTACCCCTCGGCGATCTACCTCGCGGCCCGGGTGCTGATCCGCGAGCGCCGGCCGCTGACCTCGGTCGAGGTGATCAGCCCCTGCGGGGAGTTCCTGCGGCCCGAGGACCGGCCGGCGATGCGCGCGGCCTTCCCGAACGCGCAGATCTGCGCCCGTTACGGCGCCAACGAGCTCGGGCCGATGGCCTGGGAGTGCCCGTTCTGCGCGCGCTACCACTTCAACAGCGACCACTACGCCTTCCGCGTGATCGATGGCGGGCGGCTCGCGATCAGCAAGCGCTACGTGTCCGGCTGCCAGCTCGCCCACTACGACATCGGCGACCAGATCCGCCCGCTCAGCGTCGGGGACTGCCGGGTGCAGCTGCCGACGATCGAGGTCCTCGAGGGCCGGCGCGACGACCTGCTGATCGGCCCGGAGGGGCAGCCCCTGCCCGTGATGCCGTACCACTTCGGCGACATCCCGGAGCTGATCCAGTGGCAGATCGTGCAGGAGGAGGACCTGTCCCTGATCCTCAACGCGATCGTCGAGGAACCGTCGGAGGCGCTGCGCGACACCCTGCTCACGCGCCTGCGCCGCGACCTCGGCACCGACGCGCTCCCCGTCGAGCTGCGCTTCGTGTCGAAGCTAGCCGGGCCGAGCAAGCTCAAACGCATCGTCTCGAAGGTCGCCCTGGAGGACTGAACGATCGCGCGCTACTTCGCCACCGAGGAGATCTCCTGCCGCTGCGGATGCGGCTTCGCCGCCGCCGATCCGGACTTCCTCGACGCCCTCGACGCGCTGCGTGAGGCCGCCGGCGAGCCGCTGATGGTGTCGTCCTTCTGCCGCTGCCCGACCCACAACGCCCGGGTCGGGGGCATCCCGGACAGCGTCCACCAGAAGGGCTGCGCGGTCGACCTGATGTGTCGGGAGGAGGGTCTGCGCGCCCGCCTGGTGCGGGGCTGGATCCGCATCGCCGAGGCCCGCGGCTGGACCGTCCGCATCGAGCTCGGCGCCGACTACGTGCACGTCGAGCACCGCGACCTGCCCGAGACCATCTGGTACAACCTCGAGAATTTCCGCGCCCACCTCGGCTGACAAGGAGCCACACCATGGCAGACCCGACCATCCAGGCCCAGCTCGCCGCGCTGCACGGCGAGCAGACCAAGCTGCGCAAGCGCTTCCTCGCGCTGAAGCGTCAGACCGGCACCGGTCCCTTCGAGGACGTCGCCCTCTCCGGGCCGGACGGGGAGCTGCGGCTGTCCGCGCTGTTCGGGGACAAGGCGGACCTGATCGTCATCCACAACATGGGGCGGTCCTGCTCCTACTGCACGATGTGGGCGGACGGCTTCCAGGGCTGGCTGCCGCACCTGCTCGACCGGGCGGCCTTTGTCGTCGTCAGCCCGGACGCGCCCGCCGAGCAGCAGGCCTTCGCGCAGAGCCGCGGCTGGACCTTCCCGATGGCCTCGAGCCAGGGCACCAGCTTCAAACGCGACCTCGGCTACGAGACGAAGGACGGCTCGCAGATGCCCGGCTACTCGACCTTCCACAAGGGGAGCGACGGCATCGTCCACGTCGCGAGCGACTTCTTCGGCCCCGGGGACGAGTACTGCGGGGTCTGGCACTTCTTCGACCTGCTGCAGGACGGCCTCGCGGGCTGGCAGCCGCAGCTGAGCTATTGACGCGATGCTGCTGCCGCTCGTCGCGCTGGCCTGTGTGTCGCTGCTCGCGCTGCTGTTCGGCGCGCGGCTCGGCGCACGGCTGAGCCGACGGCGGCGCAACCTGGCCCTGGCCGTGGCGGTCGGCCTGATGGTCGGGTTCATGCACTGGCTCGCGGACAGCGTGTGGCTGGCGGCGATCCTGCCCGCGCACGTCGCGCCGGTGCTCGGCAGCTGGGTCCTGCCGCTCGGCGCCCTGGCTGCCGGGCTGGTGTGGGCGACGAAGGTGCCGCGCTGGCGCCGCGTCATCGCCTGCGCGGTGCTGCTCGCGACCTGCGCCTACGCCGGCCTCGGCAGCCTGGTCGGCGCGCCCCCGGCCTGCTTCGACACCTGGCGCGACGGGGTCTGCCGGCAGACCACGCCGATCTCGTGCGGGCCGGCCGCGGCGGCCACCCTGCTCGCGGCGCACGGGGTCCCGGCCAGCGAGGCCGAGCTCGCCGCGCTGTGCCTGTCGACGGTCCGCGGCACGACCTTCCTCGGCCTGGCGCGAGGGCTCGCGTTGAAGGCCGGGCCGGACTGGGAGGTCGCGCCGATCACGGGGGCGGAGGGACTCGAGCCGCCGGCGCTGATCGAGATGCGCCTCGACGACGCCAGCGACCCCCGCTTCGAGGAGGAGTGGGGCTGGATACCCGGGGTGCCGCACGTCGTCGTGCTGTTCGGCTGGGACGGGGAGAAGCCGCTGATCGGCGACCCGGCGACCGGCCTGGAGCACTGGGACCGCGAGGGCTTCGACCAGCTCTGGACCGGCCGGGGGCTGCGGCTCCGGCGACCGTGATCGCGCCTTTCTGTCGGGAGCGCGGGCCTCAGCGCCGCAGGAGCGACACGATCTCGAGGGCGTCCGCGACGAGCTCGGCGGCGGTCTCGGGTTTGATCGTGCGGCCGTTGTGGAAGCAGACCCCGTTGCCGCGGGCCTCGAACTGCCAGTTCTTCTTGCGGTTGCGCACGAAGAAGTCGCGCAGCTCCTGGTCGAAGAGCACCCGCACGTCACCCTCGTCGTCCCCTTGCAGGACATAGGCCTTGCTGAAGTCCGGGTCCTCGTCGAAGTTGATGTCCTGCCCGCCGAAGACCTTGCCGAGGAAGTCGAAGAGCCGGATTTCGGGCCGCAGGAAGCAGCCGGGCACCGCCATCTCGGGGTCATCGACCAGGCACACGGTCTGGTTGTGGGTGCTCGAGTTCTTGCCGCCGCCGGTGCGGAAGGAGTAGTCGCACAGGGTGACCTGCAGCGCGCCCTCGGAGCCCCGGATCACGTTCTTCGCCGTGCGGTTGCGGCCCTTGCCGAAGATGCGGAACAGCCCGATGTTCGGGAGCTGCTCCGGGCGGATCTTGCCGAGAAACTCGTAGTTGAGCTCCTCCGCGGTGCGCTGCCAGGCCTCGGTACGTTTCTTGTCGACCCAGAACGCCAGCACGATCACGCCGACGAGCAGGACGGCGAAGCCGCCGAAGATCAGTAAGGGTTCCATCACATCCCCCATCGGTGCACGGAATTGTAGCGGAGCCGGGCCGACGATCTCAACCCGGTGAAACAAACGGGCTCAACCCGGTGCATCGAGCGGGCTCAACCCGGGCCACACAGAGCGGGCAGGGCGGCCAGCTCTTCGATGCGCGGGTCGCCGGGCCGACGCATGCCGATCAGGCGGATGCCCGCCGCCGCGGCCGCCTTGGCGTCGGTCTCGGAGTCGCCGACGAACAGCGCCTCCGAGGCCCCGAGCCCGAGCGCCTCGAGGGCGCGGAAGACCAGGTCGGGCGCGGGCTTCTCCGGCGCATCCCCGCTCGCGGCGAGGGTCTCGACCCAGGGCCACAGACCGTGCCGCTCGAGCAGCTCCAGCGCGAGCGGGCGGGGCGAGTTGGTGACGACCCCGCGGCGCAGGCCGGCACCCGCCAGGGCCTGCAGGGTGGCGAGGGCGCCCGGCATCGGCGCGACCTGGTCGAGGTGGGTGGCGAAGCGCTCGTGGTAGAAGGCGCGGAGCCAGGCTTCCTCGAGGCCGGGGAAGAACTCCTCGATGTCGGCGGCGACACCGAGGCCAAAGCTCGCGCAGAAGCGCTCGTAGGACATCGCGGGAAAGCCGCGCGCCCGGGCCGTGTCGAGCAACGTCGCGTACCAGGCGCGGCGCGAGTCGACCAGCACCCCGTCGAGGTCGAAGAGCACCGCGCGCAGGCCCGAGGGGGAAGCGCTGGCCAGGGTCAGGCTCCCGCCTCGGAGGTCTCGGCGGAGGAGGCTTCGTCGCCGTCATCCTCCCCGGCCTCCTCCGCCTCCGCTTCCGCCTGCAGGGCGAGCGCGGCGCGCTGGGCCTCGGCGAACATCGCGGCGGCCTCGTCGACCGCGCCGACCTCCTGCAGGATACGGGCGAGCTGGGTGGCGGCGGGGCCGCGGTAGCGCGCCTGGGAGCTGAGGTCGAGGACGCGCCGGAAGCACTCCTCCGCCACCGGCAGGTCACCCTCGAAGAGCCCGACCTGGCCGAGGCCGAAGTAGGCGGCCGGCGACTCGCCGACGATCTCGAGGAGGTCCTGGTACACCCCCGCGGCGAGGTCGGTGCGCCCCGCGTCGAGCAGCTGCGCGCCCATGTCGACCAGCGAGGAGGCGAGCGTCTTGTCGAGCTCGAGGGCGCGCCGGAAGCTCGCCCGCGCCTTGTCGAGCTCGCCGACGGCGCGCTGGGCGGTCGCGAGCTCGAACACGGCGGCGGCGTCGTCGCCCGCTTCCGCCGCGGCGGTCGCGCAGTGCTCGAGGTACTTGTCGCCGTCACCGCGGCGTTCCGCCACGCGCCCGAGGCCGTAGAGGGCCTCTTTGCGCTGGGAGCCGTCGAGCAGCTTGGAGAATTCCTCCTCCGCCTTGTCGAGGTTGTCGAGGAACTCGAGACACTTCGCCCAGCCGAGCCGGATCTCGTCCGCCTTCTCGCCTTCGGCCTTGGCCAGCGCCGTCTCGAAGTGGCCGGCGGCGGCCTCTTCGTCGCCCTGGCCGAAGGCCGCGAGCTCGCCGAGCACGCGCGCGGGCTCGGGGCTGTCGGGCGCGAGTCCGGCCGCGACCTCGGCGAACAGCTGCGCCCACTCGGGGTGGGCGGCGAGGGGCTCGACCGACAGCCCGTCGAGGAGCTTGTCGGCGAGGCCTTCACGCAGGGCCTCGGGCAGCGTTCCGAGCAGGCTGTCGGCGTCCGGCAGGGCGACGCCGTCCGGGCCGACCACGACGTCCTGGACGTCCGGGCTCAACAGGCTGGTGAGGTAGAAGAGCACCCAGAGCCCGGTCGGATGCGGGTCTTCTTCGGGCTCGCCCGCGTCGCTCTCGACGACCTCGGCGAGCAGCGCCGCGGTGTCGGCGAACAGCGACTCCCAGCCGCTCGCCTTCTCGGTGCGGCTCAGCTCGCCGCCGACCGGCAGGCAGCGGCAGACCAGCTGGAGCCCGTCCGCGGCGTCGTGCACGTCGACGCAGAGCAGGCCGTCGTAGGCCCCGGTCGCATCGGCGAGGGCCGCCTCGAGAGCGTCGTCCTCGACCGGCTCGGGGGTCTCGGCGGAGCCGAGGTTCGCCAGCGCCGGGAAGCGGGGCTCGACCCGCTGGCGCAGCCAGCCCTTGAGCAGGGCGTAGGCGCGGCACTGCACGCTCCCGAGGGCGAGCCGCCCGTCGCTGAGCTCGGGCCCCACGCCGGTGGGGAGAAGTAGCCAGCGCCGGGTTTTTGTTGTATCGTTGGGCGTGGTCATACACGTCTCCGCTGCTCATGTCCGGGGGCTCAGAGTCGAGCCGCGCGTTCGGTGAAGTATGGCGACATTCTAGCCAGCGCCCAGGGGCGAAGCAAATGGTGGGCGCGGTCCGGGAAAACGGGCCGTGCTCGCGCCGCGCCGGGGGGTGCGGAGGCAGTCGGGAGGCGGCCCGGGCCGCGGCGATCAGGTTTGTCTCCGTCGGTGTTTGTCGATCCGGGCCCCACGTACTATAATCCGGCATTCAACGCGCAGAGGAACGGCCGAAGATGAGTGGCGACAACGTCAAGAGCGAGATCGAGCAGGAGCTGGTGCGGAAGTTCGGCGCCTGGGAAAAACCGAAGCTGGTGTCCTATCTCGCCAGCCTGGTCAAGACCTACGTGCGCGACGCGACCCTTCCCTTCAACCTCGAGCTCCCCGAAGCCGACGTGCTCGCCGAGGACCAGAAGGCGACCGCCGAGGGCCTGACCTTCGCGAAGCTGATGCTCCAGCTGAAGAGCCGCGTCGGCCTGCCGCAGCTCGACGAATTCGAGATCGAGGACGGCAAGGTCACGTTGACGATCAACAACCAGAAGATCACCTTCGGCGAGCGGACGACCATCGAGTTCGTCGCGCGCCGCCAGCAGCAGCGGCGGCCCTCGCAGCGCACCGAGGCGCCCGCCCGCCCCGCGCTCGACACGCCGATCGCGAAGAAGAAGCCCCGGGCGGAGCCCGAGCCCGAGGCACCCTCCGAAGAGGAGGCCGCGCACAACGTCCGCGAGCGCTTCCGCCGCCTGGACATGGACTGATCACACGACCCGCGGCGGCTTCCGCCGCAGCCTTCCCGGCCCGCACCCACGACGCCTTGAAAAGAGGACACGATGAGCTCGAAGACCCTCCCGTCCCACAAGCAAGTTGAATACCTGATCCGCGCCCGCTACCCGCTCGTCTACATCGTCTCGTACGAAGAGGCGCGGGTCGAGACCAAGCTGCGCAACATCGCGATGAACCGCGACAAGAAGCTGTTCGTGTGGTCGAGCACCGAGGGCATGCGCGGCGTGGCCGGTGCCGGCGGGGGAGGGCGGGAGATCCGCGATCCGCTCAAGGCCCTCGACTACATCCTCGACTCGAAAGAGGATGCGATCTTCATCCTCCGCGACTACCACCCCTACCTCAAGGTGCCGGACGTCGTCCGCAAGCTGCGCGACGTGCGCCACGAGCTCGGCAAGACCTACAAGACCTGTGTGCTGCTCTCGCCGGTCCAGGTGATCCCGACCGAGCTCGAGAAGGAGCTCGCGGTCGTCGACTGGGACCTGCCGGGCAAAGAGGCGATGCGCAAGATCATGGAGCGCATCCTGCAGGCGGTCGACGACAAGACCCGCGAGACCATCCTCGGCGACCCGACCCTGCTCGAGACGATCCCCGAGTCGGCGCTGGGGCTGACCGAGGTCGAGGCGGAGAGCGTGTTCGCGAAGTCGCTGGTCCAGAAGGGCGAGCTCGACATCGACATCATCCACTCCGAGAAGGAGCAGATCATCCGCAAGGCGGGGACCCTCGAGTTCCTGAAGCCGACCGAGAACATCGCCGGGATCGGGGGCCTGCAGCAGCTGAAGGACTGGCTGCGCAAGCGCAGCAAGGCGTTCACCAAGGAGGCGCGCGAGTACGGCATCCCCGAGCCCAAGGGGATGCTGCTGATCGGCATCCCGGGCTGCGGCAAGTCGCTGACCGCCAAGGCGATCGGCGCCTTCTGGAAGCGCCCGCTCCTGCGCCTCGACGTCGGCAAGGTCTTCGGCAGCCTGGTCGGCTCCTCCGAGGAGAACATCCGCCGCGCGACCAAGGTCGCCGAGTCGGTCGCGCCCTCGATCCTGTGGCTCGACGAGCTCGAGAAGGGCCTGGCCGGCGTGCAGAGCTCCGGCCAGTCCGACGCCGGTACCGCCGCGCGCGTGTTCGGTACCTTCATCACCTGGCTGCAGGAGAAGCAGTCGCCGGTCTTCGTGATCGCGACCGCCAACAACGTCAAGATGCTGCCGCCCGAGCTCCTGCGTAAGGGCCGCTTCGACGAGATCTTCTTCGTCGACCTGCCCTCGCCGGCCGAGCGCCGCAAGATCTTCGAGATCCACCTGAAGAAGCGCAAGCGCGACCCGGAGAACTTCGACGTCGATGCCCTGGTCGAGGCCTCCGAGGGCTTCTCGGGCTCCGAGGCCGAGCAGGCGATCATCTCCGCCCTGTACGACGCCTTCGACGCGGGCGAAGAGGTGCGCACCGAGCACATTCTGCACTCTGTCGAAGAGACCGTGCCCTTGTCGCAGACGATGCAGGAAGACATCACCGACATGCGTGACTGGGCGAAGACCCGCGCCCGCCTGGCGTCCCTCGAGTACGTCATGCAGGAGCAGGGGCAGTCGCGGAAGCTCGAGCTGTAACAGATTCTCGGCAGGCCTCCGGTCCGCCGGAGGTATCCTGAGGACGAGCGGCACAGAACAGAGAGGGAGACATGTCGCACTTCACCACCGTCGAGACCAAGATCAAGAACTACGTGATCTTGAAACAGGTCATCGAGGAGATGGGCTACAACTACATCGAAGGGGAATGCCAGGTGCGCGGCTACCGCGGGCAGCTGAGCGACGCGATCATGAAGATCGACACGAAGTCCTCCTACGACATCGGGGTCGTGCAGACCGCCGAGGGCTACGGCTTCATCGCCGACTGGTCCGAGCTCGAGACCCACGCGGGCATCGAGCAGGACCAGTTCGTCAAGGCGGTCAACAAGCGGTACGCCTACCACACCGTGCTGCAGGAAGTGCAGAAATACGGGTACAACCTCGTCGAAGAAGAGGCAACCGAGCAGCAGCACATCCGGCTGGTGCTGAGAAAGTGGAGCTGAGAACATGGCGGACAAGCAAGAACTCCACATCGACATCGACGACAACGGCAACGTCACGATCAAGGTGGAAGGGGTCAAGGGCGACATGTGCCTGATCGAGACCCGCAAGCTCGAGGAAGCCCTCGGCATCGTGTCGACGCGTGAGAACACCCACGAGATGTACGAGCAGCCGATCGAGACCGACGTCCAGCTCGAGCAGGGCGGCGGCTGAGGCAGGTCCCTGGTTCTAGAGGAAGGGTCCCATGAGCGCGTTCACCGCCTACCACAAGTTCCAGCTGATCGACAAGCTGAACAAGCGGCCGCTCCTGCAGGAAGACACCCTCGAGGGCGTCGACCTGTCGGAGTCCCGCTACCCCGGCCTGCGATTCGAGAAGACCACGTGCACGAACGCGATCTTCCGGGCCGCCTCGATGCCCGACGCGGTGCTCAAACGCGCGACGTTCAAGGGCGCGATCCTGCGGGCGAGCGACCTGTCGCGGGCGGCGGTCGAGTGGTCGCACTTCCTCGGCTCCGATCTGATCGAGCTCAAGGCGGCCGAGGCGACGATCTACAAGTCCCGCTTCGAGGGCTGCAGCCTGATCAAGGCCTCGCTGCGCGGGTCGCGTCTGCTGCAGTGCAAGTTCAAGAACACCGACTTCCACAGCGCCGACTTGACCGACTCGGTCTGGATGCACGCCCAGGTCTCCGACGAGCACCTCGGCAACGCGTCCTTCGTCCGGGCGCGCGCCGCGGGGGCGACCTTCACGGACGTGTCGATGGCGAAGGCGAACTTCGCCGGCGCCGACCTCTCCGGGGCGATGTTCGTGCACGCCGACCTCGACGGCGTCAATTTCAAGGAATGCAACCTGCGCGGCGCGGCCTTCTACGGCTGCCGGGTCGACTACGCGACCTTCGAGGACGCCGACCTGACCGACCTGCGCCACATGCTGACCGATTTCCGCACGGCGAGCTTCCGCGGCTGCGAGCTGCCCGAAGCGGTCGCCGACCCCTCCGCCGGGTGAGCACCCGGCCCTCCCAAGGAGAATGAGCGATGCCCGGCGACGTCTTCGATCCGACCGCGATGGGTGCGACCGGGGGTGGCAACCTCGGCAAGAAGCTGGAGGCCGGCGCGGCCCCCGGTTATCTCGACGATGGCACCTCGAAGTACATCAAGTTCGACAACGAGACCGGCGAGCTGACGATCACCCTGCCTCCCGAGGTGGGTGAACACCGGGACGCGCTGCAGCAGGCGATCATCGAGGAGTTCTACCTCGCGGCGCCCGACCGGGAGACGCGCCAGGACATCAACAGCTTCATCGCGGGCTGGCTGAAGAAGCACGGCATCGAGACCAGCGCGCCGGGCAGCGACGACAAGGACGACCGGAACCGCCGGCGTCGATGAAAGCCGACGAAGCCCCTCACTGGTGGCCGCTTCCGAGTCGCTCCGCCGTGGCGCTGCTCAGCGTCTGTGTGGTCGGTTTCGCGCTGTGGGCCGCCAGCGCCTCCCCACCGGCGGCGCAGGACCCCGCCCCTCGCCAGGCGTGGCGCGCCGTCGAGTCGGTCGCCCAGGACGCTCCCGTCGAGTTTTGGGCGTCGTCGAGCGGGGAGGCCTTCCACCTTCCGTCGTGTGCGGTCCGGGAGCGTGTCGCGCCCGCGCGGCGGCTGTCCTTTCCCGACCGCGACGCCGCCGCGCGGGGACGGGCCCCGTGCCGGCTGTGTGCGCCATGAGCGGGCTGCGCGCGCTCCCGCTTGTCCTCGGCGCGTTCGCCCTCGGGCTGGCGGGCTGCGGCGACGCGACGCCGGCAGGCGACGACGGCCCGACCGTCCCCGAGGGCGTCGCGGTCGTGGCGGGAGAGACCTTCGTCGGCCGCCTGATCGAGAACGAGCGGCTCGGCATCGCCAACCCGCTCGAGCTGATCCTCGAGGACGGCAAGGCCTACCGTCTGCCGCGCTACCGGCTCGGCACGGTCAACGTGGTCGGCCTCGGCAACCAGCTCGAGGATCTGGTCGGGAAGCTGGTCGTGGTGCGCGGCGCGACGCGTCCCCTGGCCGAGGCGATCGAGGAGATCGGGGCCCCGGACGCGGCGCTGACCGGCTTCATCCCGCCGGCGCTGCGGGATGACTGGTGCAGCCCCGAGGCGGGCTTCGAGGTCGTGCGCTCGACCCACGCCCGGCTGGCCGCGCTGCGCGGCATCGTCGCGACGGAGGCGGAGGCCCTCGCGGGTTTCGCCGTGCTG
The DNA here is from genome assembly GCA_030428695.1 of bacterium. The sequence continues at coordinate 20,758 of JAUIEM010000008.1, read as the reverse complement.
AGCAGTGACAGCGCGGGCGTCGGGCTGCGCCTGCGCAACCCGTTCGCGACGCCCATCGACAGCCTCGACGTCGTGTTGCAGTACGAGGTGCCCGAAGGCGTGCGACCGCGCTCCCCGTACCTTCAGACCCGCACGCTGAGCCTCGCGCCGAACGAGGTCACAGAGCTCGACGCGGCGCCGCATCCGGCGGCGGAAGAGGTCGCCCACTACGAGCTGCACACCATCGCCATCGAGCACGCGGGCGACGTCGTGATCGACGTGCGCTTGCGGGTCCGCGACTGAGGTTCCGGTCTCGCTCGCTCCGTGCTGCGCGGTCCAGCCCGGTGGCTGCGGTCAGCGACGAAGATCCTTGCCCGGCACCCTCCGACGCGGTAGCCTGTGGCGCTGGAGGGAAGCACCGTGGGCAAAGATGACGACGAGGACGACGACGCCATCGGCTTCGATCCCGGCCTCGGCGAGGTAGGCCTCGGCGACATCGGCCTCTCTCCGGGCCTCGGCTTCGACGAGGACGAGGACGACGAAGACGACGACGATGTCTGGCAGGTCGGCCTGGGCGACGTCGGCTTCGACCCCGGCCTCGGCGACATCGGTCTCGAAGACGACGGCTTCGACGACGAGGATGACGACGAGGACGACGACGACCTCGACTGGGGCGACCCCGGCCTCGGTGATATCGGCCTCGATCCCGGGCTGAGCTGGGAAGACGACTGAAACCGCGGCCGCACCCGGCCGGAGCCCGCGCGCCGCGCGGGGCTCGACATCCAGAACGAGAAGGTGGACCCATGCGTCGCGTCCTGCCCCTGCTGGGCCTGTTCCTCGCTATATGCGGTTGCATCGACCGCAACGAGCGCCTGCCGATCGTGATCATCGACACCCAGAGCACGGTGCAGGGCGGCGCGGTCGAGGTCGGCATCACCCTGCGCGACGTCAACACCAACGGCCTGCGGGTCGGGATCAACTACGGGGAGCCCGGCACCCTGACGGAGCGGCGGGCGACGTTGCTGCCCGGCAGCGCGGACACCAACAACCTCGCGGCGAGCCCCGGCGGCATCCGGCACGTGTTCCTGTGGGACGCCCTCGGCGACATCGGCGCCGGCCGCTTTCCCGCCGTCGTGCTGAGCTTCGACCTCGACAACGGCACCCGCGCGGCCGCGGTGTTCGACATCCGCAACGTCGACCTGTTCGCCAGCGTCGGGCCGCTGAGCGGACATCGGGAGCAGCACGCCGGCAGCGAGCTGCGCGACGGACGCGTGTTGATCAGCGGGGGGCGCGACGCCCAGGGCACGCTGCTCGCGAGCAGCGAGCTGTTCGCGATCGAGGCCGACACCTTCGCCCTGAGCGACACCCTGGCCGAGGCGCGGGCCAACCACACCCAGACCACCCTGCTCGACGGCCGCATCCTCGTCGTCGGCGGGGAGGGCAGCGGCGGAGCCCTGGCCAGCGCCGAGCTCTATGACCCCGTCACCGGCACCTTCAGCGCGACCGGCGCGCTCGCGACGGCCCGCCAACGCCACCAGGCGACCCTGCTCGAGGACGGGCGGGTGTTGATCAGCGGCGGCGTCGGGGTCGGAGGAGGTGCCCTGGCGAGCGCCGAGCTCTACGATCCCGGGACGGACAGCTTCAGCCCGGCCGGCAACCACGTCGCGCGGGAAGGCCACCGGGCGACGCTGCTCGCGGACGGCAACGTCCTGTTGAGCGGGGGGCGGGCCGCAGGCAGCCTGGTCGCCAGCGCCGAGCTGTTCGTGCCCGGCACCGGCTTCGTCACGGTCAGCGACGCCCCGGAGCGGCTTCGTCGCGAGCACAGCGCGACGCGGCTCGAGGACGGGCGGGTGTTGATCACCGGCGGCCTCGGCAGCAGCGATTCGACCCTGGCGGCGGTCGAGGTCTTCGTGCCCGACACCTCCCAGCCTGCGGCGGGCAGCTTTGAGTCGCTGCTCGACTCCCAGGGCCAGACGGTCACCCTGCTGCAGGCGCGCGCGCGGCACGCCGCGGCGCTGACCGCCGACAGCGCGGTCGTCATCTTCGGCGGCAGCGACGGGGTCTCGCAGCTCGCGGCGGCCGAGGTGTTCGAGCCGGCCGCGGGCGACTTCCGTCCCACCCGCGACGATCTGCGCAACCCCCGGGCGCGTCCGGTCGCCGTCTCCCTGAGCTCGCGGCGGGTGCTGATCACCGGCGACGACGCCAGCGCGGTGATGTACCACCCGCCGGTGCAGGGGGACGACGAGAGCTTCGACGTCCAGCCGGGCGGACACCGTCCGCGCACCGGAGCCGTGGCGACCGCTTTCAGCAGCGGGGAGATCCTCGTGACCGGAGGGCGGGACCGCGACGGGGTGAGCACCGTCGCCGAGCGCTTTATCGTCACCGAGCAGCGCTTCGAGGAGGCCGGCTCGATGCAGGTCGCCCGCGTCGGTCACAGCGCGATCGGCCTGGTCGACGGGCGGGTGCTGATCGTCGGGGGCAGCGATGGCAGCAACGCTCTGGCCAGCGTCGAGCTCTACGACCCGGACAGCAACGCCTTCACCCTCGTCGCGGCGCCCACCGCGCGCATCGCGCCCGAGCTCGTGCGGCTCGACGATCAGACGGTCTTGATCATCGGAGGCAGCGACGGCAGCAACGCGCTGGCCAGCGTCGACCAGTTCGACCCGACCACGCTGACCTTCACGTCGGCCGCGAGCATGAGCCAGGCCCGTGAGGGTTTCTCGGCGCACCTGATGACGACCGGCGACGTCGTCGCGATCGGGGGGGAGAACGCCGGCGGGCGCCTGCGCTCCGCCGAGCTCTACCGCCCGGGCGACAACACCTGGCGGCCGACCGCCGAGTCCCTCGAGGTCGCCCGGACGGGCTTCGCCGCGGTGTTCCGGCCGCCGAACCGGGTGATGGTGATCGGCGGCGTCAGCGACACCGGCGCGATCAGCCTCGTCGAGCAGTACGACGCCGGCCTCGACACCTTCGCCCGGGTCGATTTCGACGTCGTCGCCCGCGACCGCCCCGAGGCCTTCCTCCTGACCTTCGGCGACATCGTGATCTTCGGGGGCAGCGGTGAGGCGGCCCGCCGCGGCTCGATCTGGGAGAACTTCAACAACGAGATCCGCGCGACCCGCGATCCGTTCCTCGACGTCCCCCGCCTCGGCAGCGGGGCCGCGAGCATCTCCTTCAACAGCGTGCTGATCTACGGCGGCGAGACCCTCGACGGACGGCTGATCGGCGGGTCGGAGTCCTTTACCCAGCAGGACTTCTTCCGCTGATCCCGGCGCCGCGCGCCCCCTGCGCCAGCTCCCACGGCCGTCCGCCCGCGTCCCCGCGGGCGCGGGTTGTCGGCGGGCGGCGAGCGCGTACCCTGGAGGGACGCGAACGCCGGCCCGGAGGGAGAGCATGAAGGCGCAGACCCTGCGCGACAACGCGTTGGAGGTGGTCTCCTGGTTCGAACGGGAGCAGGCGGAGCTCGGCTGTGACCCCGCCCAGGTCGCGGCCTTCGCCGCGCGGGTCCGGAGCGAGCTCGACCGCGACCTGACCGAGGTCGAGCCGCGCTGCGCGCTGCTCAGCATGCTCGACCGCCCCCGGCGCTACCGGGTGCTCAAAGCCCGTGAGGCGCCGGCGGTCGTGCTCGAGGCCGAGCGGGCGAACCTCCACGCGGTGCCGCAGCACGTGCTCGAGTGCAGCGAGGGCGCGCTGTTCGAGCCTCGTCCCCGAGCCGAGCATCGGGTCGGCGAGCTGGTCTTCCGCTACCGCTCCTACTGGGACGGCCTCGACACGATCACGAGCTCCGAAGAGACCTCCCTCGAGTCGGGCTGGACCTCGGTCGATTTCTCGGACCTGTACCTGGCGAAGCTCGCCGAGCCCGGGTGGGGCGAGCTGTGGCGGCAACAGCGGGCGATCCTGCGCGCCCACTCCTGCCAGGACTTCCCGCTCAGCGCGAAGATCGCGCGCCGGGCGGATCTCGACCCGGCGGACCTGCGCGTGCTGAAGTCCGAGCTCGAAGGCGCGGGGAAGTGGGACGGCATGCTGGAGACGCCGTTCTTCGTCGCCCGCCTGGCCGCGCTCCTCGGGCCTCCACCCGAAGCGTGGGGAGGCGGAAGCTACGGGCTGGTCGGCGAGCTCGACGGGCAGCGCTTCAGCGTCGTCGCGACCGAGAGCCAGGGGCACGGCATCCGCCACATGGTCGGCGTGGTCGGACGGCTCGAGACGACGCGCATCCGCGCCGCCCTCGACGACTTCGTCAACGAGCTGCTCGCGGCCCCGAAGGTCGGGGACAGCGCCTGTCTCTGCTTCCACTACGACAACGTGTTCGAGATCGGCGCCCGGAACGGGGCGCTGTTCTACGCGCCGCTCCCCCGGCTGCCGTTCTGGGTCGACGCCTTCGCGCGCTACGGAGCCTGAGCCGAGAAGCGCTTGACGGACGCGGCGGAGCGGAGCGCTCAGGCGGCCGCGCTGTCTCCGAGCACCCAATCGCGCAGCCGATCGTGCAGAGGCTCGAGCACCGCGTACACGGAGATGCAGAACAGGATCGAGATCAGAAGATCGAGCAGGTAGTGGTAGCGCAGGTAGACGGTCGACGCGATCACCTGCGCGGCGATGAACGCGACCGGCCAGAACAGCCGGCGTTCGTACTTCCAGGCCGCCATCGCGCACAACAGCGAGATGGCGGTGTGGCCGCTCGGGAACGCGTCCCAGATGTTGCTCGAGCCCCGCCAGATCAGCTCCCGCAGGGGTTGCGCCAGCCACACCCCGGTCAGCTCGTTGCTCCAGTCGTAGAGCGGCGCCTCGCCCGCGGCGAGCAGCGCGCGGTTCAGCATCTCCGGCGTGCGACAGGGCAGGATCACATAGCCGGCGAAGACCGTGTAGATGATCGCGCACAAAAAGAATCCGTAGCGCTGCAGGTCGTCCCGCCGGTTCTGCATCACCAGGGCGATGCCGAGCGGGACGGGCAGGAAGAAGTAGCCGGTGTACCAGATCTGGAACCACTCGGTCAGCCAGGGGTGCTGGACGCTCTCGAGCAGCACCGACGGGTGGGCCCCGAACAGCCACAGGTCGAACTTCCACAGAAAGCCCTCATAGCCCATCCTGCCGAAGTTCCCCAGGAAGATCCCGAGCGCGTCGTGGCCGAAGATCAGGCTGATCGCGATCGCGACGAAGCGCAGCGCCTGGGCTCCGCGCCAGGCGCCGAGCTCGCGCCGCTGCAACAGGTAGCTCGCGAGCAGGTACAGCACGAGGAGCTGCGCGAGCAGGCTGAAGCCCGCCTTGAACACGGTCTTCCAGGCGGCGAGCCAGGGCGCGGCGAGCAAGGTGAGCAGCAGGAAACAGCTCCAGAAGCCGAGGATGATCAGATCGCTGAGCTCCAGCTCGAACAGCCTGTATCCGCGGCCGGCCGTCGCACCCTGCAGGCGGGCGCTCACCCTGTCCATCGTCTTCCCTCTCCATCCGTTTGCCGGGAAGCTCGAGTTTAACCTGAAAGTGCCTTCCCTGAAACCGTATACTCCAGAGAGTTGCACCCAAGCGCCGGGCGGACAGAAACGAACCCGCGCAGACGGCCTGCCACAAGGCTCCGGCCGGTCTGTGCTTCTGAATCCATCCCGTTGCAGGAGGAACCCAGGTGACGGTGGAAGCCGATGCGATGATCCGCCTGCGGCAGGCGGAAGCCGCGGTCCGTCGCGGCGAGCTCGACGCGGGCCGCGAGGCCTATCTCGAGCTTCTGGCCTCGCTTACGGAGAAACACCCGCGGCTGGTCGACGTCCTGTGCGGGCTGGCGAACATCGCGCAACGGCTGAACCGTTTCATGCGTGCCGAAGACTACCTGCAGCGTGCGCTGCAGGTCCTGACCGACGAGGGAGACCGGGTGCGCATGGCCCAGCTGCACGACCAGCTCGGGCTGCTGCGTCGCAAGCAGGGGGAGCTGCGTCGCGCGCGGGACCACTACGAGGCGAGCCTCGAGCTGCGCGACGGGCTCGACGACGAGCTCGGCGTCGCCGTGTCGCTCAGTCAGCTCAGCCAGGTGTACCGCTACCTCGGCAAGGACGCCGAGGCCAACCGCTGCCTCGAGCGCGAGCTCTCGATCCGGCATCGTGCCGGCGATGATGCCGGCGCCGCCCACGCCGCGAGCGAGCTCTTGCGCGACGCCTCGGCCCGCGGCCGCTGGGACCGGGCGGCGCGGTTCGCGGCGGCGCAGGTCGAGGCGCGGCGCAAGCTCGGTGCGGGGCCGGGGCTCGCCTCGGCGCTGACCGCGATGGGCCGCCTGTACCTGCGCGCCGAGCGCCCCGAAGAGGCCCGGCTCGCCTTCGAGGAGGCTCTGACCGTGCTCAGCGCGGCCGCCGCCACCGCGCCGCATCTCGACATCCTGCACGGCCTGGCGACCTCCCTGGTGCGGCTGATCGAACAGCGTCCGGAGTTCGTGCAGCGCGCGGCGCTGCTCTGCCAGGAGGCGCTGACCGAGGCCGAGTCGCGGGTCGACAAGGCGACCGAGGGCAAGGTGCGGCGACTGCAGGGGGTGCTGCAGCGCCACCAGGGCCAGCTCAACGACGCGCTGCTCAGCCTGCAGCGGGCGCGCGACCTCTTGAAACGCGCCCCGGGGAACAACGCCGAGGACGCCTGCCTGGCGGCCCTCGAGCTGGCGAGCCTGGTCGCCGAGACCGACCCGGCGGACGCGCGGAGCTTCCTGCGCGAAGCGGACGAGATCCTGCACCGCGGCAGCTTCCGCGGCGAGGAGCTCAAGGTCTGTCAGCTCGCGCTGCGCCTGGCCAAGCTCGCCGTGCTGCTCGGGGACGAGGGCCTCGCGCGCAAGTGCCACACCCGCTCCGAGGCCTGCCTGAAGCTCGCCGAGGTGTCGCTGAGCTCGGCCGGGGAGCCGTGGAGCCAGCAGCTCGCGGACCTCGAAGAGGAGCTGCAGCGGCTCGGCCGCTCGCTCGGGGAAGAGGGGCCCGAGCCGGTGCCGATCCAGGGACTGGACGCGATCCTGTCGCAGTTCAAGGGCGAGCAGGCGCGGCGCAAGCTGGCCGCGGAGGTCCACAGCCTGCGGCAGCTCGCGGAGATCGGGCGGGCGCTCAACGCCGAGGAGACGCCGAAGGGCGTGCTCGAGCGTGTCGTCGGCGTGATGCTCGAGTGCTCGGAGGCCGAGCGCGCCTACGTCGTCACGACCGGCGACCGCGGGCTCCCTCCCCGTGCCGCGGCGGGCGACGTTGCGGAGCGCGGTGTCGACGTGCGGGCGGCGGTCGGGCGCGAGGGCCCGATGGTGCTCGACAAGCTCCCGCCGCTGCCGGAGACGCTGATCCGGCAGGTCGCCGCGTCGGGGAAGCCTTTCCTGACCATGGACGCGAGCGACCACGACGAGAGCGAGCCCGAGGGCGCCGCCGACCTGCGCTCGGGCTCGGTGCTGTGCCTGCCGTTCGTGTCGCGCGGCCGCGTGGTCGGGGCCGTGCACCTCGAGCACGCCGAGCGTAACCGCTTCCAGAGCGTCGACATGCGGTTGTTGCTCAGTCTCATCGATTTCGCGGGCCTCGCCCTCGAGCGGGTCTGGCTCGGCGGGGAGGATCCGTCGGGGGAGGGGCTCGCCGAGCGCAACGTCGAGCTCGAGCAGGTGGTGCGCTGGCAGAAGTCCGAGATCGCCCGCGTCAAGAGCGAGGCGCGGCAGAGCCAGGCCCAGCTCGAGCGCCGCTACCACAAGAGCCGGCTGGTCGGACACTCGCAGGTGATGCGCAACCTGTTCCGCATCCTCGACCGGGTGACCGAGTCGGACATCCCGGTCCTGTTGATCGGCGAGAGCGGAACCGGCAAAGAGCTGGTCGGACGCGCGATCCACTTCAACGGACCGCGGGCCGAGGAGCCGTTCGTGGTGCAGAGCTGCGGCGCGATCCCCGAGACGCTGCTCGAGAGCGCGCTGTTCGGGCACGTCAAAGGCGCGTTCACCGGCGCCGCGGCAGACCGGCTCGGCCTCTTCGGGCAGGCGGGGCGGGGCACGCTCTTCCTCGACGCGGTCGACGACATGGCGCCGAAAATGCAGAAGCTGCTGTTGCGCGTCCTGACCGATGCGGAGTTCCGTCCGGTCGGGAGCAGCGAGAGCCGGCCCTTCGAAGCCCGGGTGATCTCCGCGCTCGGGCGTGATCTGCGGGAAGCGGTCAGGGAGGGGAGATTTCGCGAAGATCTGTACTACCGTCTCAACGCTTTCACGGTTACGATCCCTTCGTTGGCGGAACGCCGCGAAGACATCCCGGCGCTGGTCGAGGTTCTGCTCTCCGAGATCGCACCCGACCGACGCGTGCGGATGCGCAAGGGAGCGATGCAGGTCCTGATGCAACACACCTGGCCCGGCAACGTCCGCGAGCTGCGCAACGTGCTCGAGAAGGCGGTCCTGCTCTCGGGCAAGGACGAGATCGCCGCCGAGGACCTCGAGCTGGAGAGCCACGCGCTGCGGCGCGAAGACTTCTACAGCCTGACCTATTCCGAGGCCAAGAACGCCTTCGCACGCAGCTATCTCGAGCGGCTCCTGGTCCGCAATGGCGGCAACGTCACGCGCGCGGCGAAGGAGAGCGGGATGCTGCGTCAGGCGTTCCAGCGGCTGCTCAAACGCTATGAGCTCAAGTCCGAGCACTACAAGAGCTGACGACGGAGGCCTGATGCCGGGCGACGATTCCTCGCCGAAGACAGACCCTTCGGACACACCGGAGAGCTCGGCGGTCGAGACAGCGCACGTCGATCGCGCGGCGGGGAAGGACGCGGCGGCCGCTGCATCGGCGAAGGGCGCCGGGAGCGCTGAGGACGATGGGGGCCGTCGGCACGCAGACCTGGACGGAGAAGACGAAGAGGACGAAGAGGAAGACGAAGACGAAGAGGAAGACGAAGACGAAGAGGAAGACGAAGACGAAGAGGAAGACGAAGACGAGGACTACGAAGACGAAGAAGACGAAGAAGACGAAGAGTACGACGACAGCGAAGAGGACGACGACAGCGAAGAGTACGACGACAGCGAAGAGGACGACCAGGACAGCGAAGAGTACGACGACAGCGAAGAGGACGACGACAGCGAAGAGTACGACCAGGACAGCGAAGAGTCCGACGACAGCGACGAGTACGACCAGGACAGCGAAGAGTCCGACGACGGCGAAGAGTACGACGACAGCGAAGAGAACGACCAGGACAGTGCGGAGTCCGATGCCGACCAGGGCAGCGGGGAGGGAGACCCGGACCAGAACGACGAAGACTACGACGAGGACGGCGAGCCGCTCCGCGGCATGGGCTCGAGCTCGGGCATGCGCGTCGCCTTCCGTTCCCGCCGTCGGCGGCAGGTCACCTGGCACGATCCCGAGCTGCCCGAGCCGGTGCGGAAGAGCTCCGGTCGTGCGACCCGTCGGCCTGCGCGGAGGAAGAAGAGACCGCGGAAAGCGTCGCCCCGCGCGATCCGCTTCCGCATCCTGATCGCGCTGGTGATCGCCGGCCTGCTCGCGCTCAACTACTACATCAGCTTCCCGCCGACCGTCGAGATGCCCTACGGCATCGTCGCGCCGAGCCCGCCGCACATCAGCCCGCTCCCCGAGGACGCGATCGCCTGGACGCACGAGGGGCACAGTCTCAAACCCCTGGCGGAGGTAGCGCTGCGCGCGCGCGTCCTCGCCCTGCGCTGGTACGAAGACGACCGCTCGGAGCTCGCCCCTCTCGACCTGCTGATCGGTTGGGGAGACCTGTCCGACCAGCGCACGATCGACCACATCAGCGTCGAGCTCCAGGACCGCAGCTTCAGCGGGGAGGGGAACGGGATCCCGGGGAGCTGCGCGAACGTCAGCGTGATCCCCGCCGGTCCCCTGCAGCGCAGCCGGCTCACCGCGCTCAAGCCCGGCATGCCGATCGTGATCCGGGGCAAGCTCGTCGAGGTCGGCGGCGCCGGGCTGACCTGGAAGAGCGCCCTCGACACCCGCGGCGGCCTGGTGATGTTCATCGACGAGCTCACTGTCTGGGGCGAGCCCGCCTGGGAGAACCCCGTTCCCTGACCGGTGGACCAGCCAGCGCCCGCGGGATTTCGGCTCCTGGGCAGACCTGGAGGCCGCGGGACGGTATACTGCCGGCGACCCCGAACACCAGGAGGCTCCCTTGACCCTCTCCCTCGCCCAACACGGCATCCAGCTGACGAACATTCTCCGCAACCCCCATCCGCCCGTCCTGTACGAAGCGGCGCTGAAGTACGAGCGCGGCAGCGGCATCACCTCGATGGGCGCCCTGGTCGCGATGTCCGGGGAGAAGACCGGACGCAGCCCCAAGGACAAGCGCGTCGTCGAAGAGGAGAGCACCCGCGACGAGGTGTGGTGGGGCCCCGTGAACGTCAAGCTCCGTCCCCACACCTTCATGATCAACCGCGAGCGGGCGATCGACTACCTGAACACCCGCGAGCGTCTGTACGTGATCGACGGCTTCGCCGGCTGGGACGAAGAGCACCGCATCAAGGTCCGGATCATCTGTGCCCGCGCCTACCACGCCTTGTTCATGCGCAACATGCTGATCCGGCCGACGCCCGAGCAGCTCGCGGAGTTCGGGGAGCCCGACTACGTCGTCTTCAACGCCGGCGGCTTCCCCGCCAACCGCTACACCGCGCAGATGACCTCGAAGACCTGCGTCAGCCTGTCCCTCGAGCACCAGGAGCTCGTCATCCTCGGCACGGAGTACGCCGGCGAGATGAAGAAGGGCATCTTCACGGTGATGAACTACCTGATGCCGAAGAAGGGCGTGCTGTCGATGCACTGCTCGGCGACCGAAGGCAAGGAAAACGGCGAAGCCTCGATCCTGTTCGGCCTGTCCGGCACCGGCAAGACCACCCTGTCCGCCGACCACAAGCGCTATCTGATCGGGGACGACGAGCACTGCTGGACCGACAAGGGCGTGTTCAACATCGAGGGCGGCTGCTACGCGAAGGCGATCAACCTCAGCGCCGAAGCCGAGCCGGAGATCTACGACGCCCTGCGTTTCGGCTCGATCCTCGAGAACGTGGTCTACGACCCCGTCAGCCGCGCGGTCGACTTCACCGACACCTCGATCACCAAGAACACCCGCGGCAGCTACCCGATCGAGCATATCCCGAGCGCGAAGATCCCCTGCCTGACCGGCCACCCCAAGAACGTGATCATGCTGACCTGCGACGCCTTCAGCGTGCTACCGCCGGTCGCGAAGCTGACGCCGAGCCAGGCCGAGTACCACTTCATCAGCGGCTACACGGCGAAGGTCGCGGGCACCGAGGTCGGGGTGACCGACCCCGAGGCGACCTTCTCGCCCTGCTTCGGCGGCCCGTTCCTGGTCTGGCATCCGGCGCGCTACGCCGAGCTGCTGTCCGAGCGCATCGAGCAGCACGGCTCCGATGTCTGGCTGGTCAACACCGGCTGGACCGGGGGGCCCTTCGGGACCGGGGCGCGGATGAAGCTCGGCTACACCCGCGCGATCATCGACGCGATCCACGACGGCAGCCTGGCCGAGGCCGAGACCGTCGTCGACCCCGTGTTCGGCTTCGCGGTGCCGACGAGCTGCGCCGGTGTCCCCGCCGAGCTGCTGCAGCCACGCAACACCTGGGCGGATGGCGAGGCCTACGACCGCACGGCCAAAAAGCTCGCGGGCCTGTTCGTCGAGAACTTCCGCCAGTACGAGGAAGGGACCCGCGCCGCCGTGCTCGAGGCCGGGCCGGCGCTGTAGGCCACGTCCCACGCAACCGCGCTCCGGCGCCGGATGGGCAAGCGATGCAGAAGACCTTCAAGGACGCGAAGCTCTGGCAGCAGGCGATGGACCTGATCGAAGAGGTCTACATGGTGTCGCGGCGCTTCCCGAAAGTCGAAGAGAACGGGCTGACCCAGGAGGTGCGGCGGGTCGCGATCAGGGTCGCGTCGACCATCGCCGGGGGCTACGCCCGCGGCACCCGCTCCGCGGTCGGCCGGGCCCTGATCGAGTCCCTCGGGCTGCTCGCGACGCTGCAGACGCAGCTGCTGGTCGCCGAGAAGATGAAGTACATCGTCGGGACCCAGATCGAGGGAGTCACCCGGCTCCTCGCCAAGGTCACCCGGGAGACCCGGGCAGCCCTCGAGGGCATGCGTCAGCGCAAGAAACGCCCCCCGGCCCGCATCAAGAAGCGGGTCCCCCGCGCCAAGCGCTGACCGGCTCCGTTGCAATCCGGAACGGGATGTGCAAGAAGGAGGGCAACCCGGCCCTCCGCGGCCCGACGAGGATGGCGCGATCGAGACCGACGAACTGCTCAAGCTCTGGGAGGTCACCGTCGGCGACGTCGACCTCAGCGAGCTCTCGGCTGACGCGAGCTACAAACCGAGCTTTACACTTCCCGAGACCGTCTCATCGCGGCCCGCCGCGCCGGACCCCTTCGTCCCCCTCGACATCATCGCCCGCGGCGGCATCGGCGAGATCTACCGCGCCCGCCAGGTCGGCCTCGAGCGCGAGGTCGCGCTGAAGAAGCTCCGGGTCGAGAAGCGCGGCTCCCCGTTCGCCCGCGCGAACTTCGTCGCCGAGGCCGTGATCACCGGGCGCCTCGAGCATCCGAACATCGTGCCGATCTACGCCCTCGGGCACGCCCCCGACGGGGATGCCTACCTCGCGATGAAGCTGGTCGGAGGCCAGAGCTGGAAGCAGCTCCTGTACAGCGAGCCGGGACGCACGCTGCACGAGCACCTCGAGATCCTGCTGCAGGTCGGCAACGCGGTCGCCTTCGCGCACAGCCGGGGCATCGTCCACAACGACCTCAAGCCGACCAACGTGATGGTCGGGAGGTTCGGGGAGGTGTTGCTGCTCGACTGGGGGCTCGCGGTCGATGTCAGCCCGGACGGGCCGAGCGACGAGCTGTTGCGCGCGGCCTCCGAGATCCGTTCGCCGCTCGGCACGCCGCACTACATGGCGCCCGAGCTCGCCCTCGGCCAGGGCGAGCGCATCGGCCCGTGGACCGACGTCTACCTGCTCGGGGGCATCCTCTACGAGATCCTCTGCCGGCGCCCGCCGAACGCGGGCAAGTCTCTCGCCGACGCCCTGAACAGCGCGATCTTCGGCGGTACCCGGAGCTTCCCGGAGGAGGCGCCCGAGGAGCTGCGCCGCATCGCCGCGCGCGCCCTGGCGGTCGACCCCGCCGACCGCCACGCGAGCGTCGCCGCGCTGCAGGAAGAGCTGCGCGGCTACCTCAACCACAAAGAGAGCCAGACCATCGCCGAGAGCGCCCGCCGCGAGCTCGAGCGCTGCCGCAGCTCCGAGGGGCCGGGCCTGAGCGAGAGCGACGTACACCGGCTGTACGAGGGCTTCGCCGCGGCCGTTGCCGGCTTCCGCCAGGCGCGGCGCCTGTGGGCCGACAACCCGGGCGCCGCCCGCGGCGAGCGCGAGGCCCGTTCGGCCTACGCGCGGGCCGCCCTCGACCAGGGAGACCTGTCCCTCGCCGAGGCGCAGGCGGCCCAGCTCGACGACAGCCAGCCGGAGATCCGGCAGCTGCTCTCGGCGATCGACGAGGAGCGCGGCAGGCGGGCCGCCAGCGAGGCCGCATCCCGGAGCCTCAAGCGCTACCTCGGGCTGACCCTGGGGCTGCTCCTGCTCGGCCTGAGCGTCGGCCTGGTGCTGTTGTGGAACGTCAACACCCAGATCACCGAGCAGAACGCCGAGATCCGCAGCCGCAACGAGGAGATCGCCAGCAAGAACCACGAGATCGCCGAGCAGAACGCCGAGATCCGCGCCCAGCAGCACTTCGCCCAGCGCCGCGGCGAGATCGCGGAGGAGGCCCTCGACGCGATGATGGTCGAGGTGCAGACGCAGCTGCTCGTGCGCAACGACCGCGCCTCGCGCACCGTCGCCCGGCAGGTGCTCGAGGTCGCGATGCACGGCTGGGAGCAGCTGCGGGACGCCGACATCGCCGAGGACCGCGTCACGCGCGCCACCGCGATCGCCGACCTGCGCATCGGCGGGCTCGCCCTCGACGCCGAGGCCGACCTGCCGACCGCGCTGGTCGCGTTCGAGTCGGCCCAATCGCGGCTGCGTCAGCTCGCCGCGGCGAGCCCCGAGAACCTCGACGCCCAGCGCGACCTGTACGTCGCCCTGCTGCACGTCGCCGACGTGCGCAAGCGCCTCGGCGAGACCGGCCGTGCCCTGCGGGTGCTCGACGAGGCGCTGCGCATCGCCCGGCGGCTGGTCGCGGCGCGGCAGGACGCCGCCTCGCTGGGCGACCTGTCCTTCGTCCTCGAGAAGCGCGGCAAGCTCGCGATCGCGACCGGCGGGCTCGGCGCCGGGACCGCGGCCTTCCGCGAGGCGGTCGCGATCGACCGGCGGCTCGCGGCCTCGCCGGATGCGGGGCCGGCCGACTCCCTCGACCTCTCCTACGCCCTCGGCGACCTCAGCGCAGCCCTCGCCCGGGGGAACGCCCTCGACTCCGCGCTGGTCGCGGTCGAGGAGGCGGTCGCGCTGGCCGCGACGGTCGGCGCGTCCGAGCGCTTCTCCGTCGACCCGCTGCCGGCCCTGGCCCAGGCCCTCGCGCAGCGCGGGACCCTGCGCAAGCTGCGCGGAGAGGGGGACGCGGCCCGCGCGGACTTCACCGCCGCCCTCGGCATCGAGCGGACGCTGCTCGCGCGGGACCCCGACAACGCCGAGCTGCTCCGCAACCTCGCCCGCGCCCTCGGCGAGCTCGGGGAGCTCCTCTTGTTCCTCGACCTGCCCGCCGAGGCGGTCGAGGTGCTCGAGGAGAGCCTGACCCACAGCCGGGCCCTCGCCGACAACGCACCGGACGACACCGCCGCCGCGACGCGCCTGTGCGGCACCCTGTCCGCGGTCGCCGCGGCCGAGCTCCTGGTCGGGGAGATCGAGCGGGCGGAGGAGCTGTTCGAGGAGTGCCTGGGGCGGCTGCGCGCGCTGATCGCCCTCGACCCTCAGAACCTCGAGCACCGCCAGGGCCTGTCGAACAACCTCCACAACTACGCGACCCTGCTGTTGCGCCAGGGCCGCGAGGAGGAAGCCGTCCGCGCGATCCGCGAGAGCCTCGCGACGATGCGCGACCTGCGCGCGGCGACACCCCGGGACGGCACCCTGCGCTCCGACCTCGCCCTCGGGCTGACCAACCTCGGCGTGATCCTCGACGAGGGCGGGGCCCCCGAGGAGGCGCTCGTCCTGCACCGGGAAGCGGAGGGGCTGCTGCGGGAGATCCTCGATCCCCAGAACCTCGAGCAGCGCTTCGAGCTCGGCCTCGTGCTCGGCAACGTCGCCGCCGCCCTGTCCGGCATGGGGCAGTGGGCAGAGGCCGCCCCGCTCTTCCGCGAGAGCCTCGGCCACCTGCGCGCCGTCGCGGAGGCCGACAGCGCCCACCTGCGGGCCCGGGACCGGCTCGCGGACACCTGCCTCGAGCAGGGGGATCGGGCCGCGGACGCGGACAGCACCGCCCTCGCCATCCGCTCCTACCGCGAGGCCGTCGAGCACTATCGGCGGCTGCCCGATGCCGCGCCCGACGTCTGCCTCGCGCAGTTGCGGCTCGCCGAGCTGCTCGCCTGGACCGGGGAAAGGCCGGAGGCGACGGCGGTCCTGCGGCGCAGCCTGGTCGACTCCGACGGGATCGAGTCTCTGCCCGAGCGCCTCGACCACCGCACCGACGCCTGGGAGGCGCTCGCCTGGCTGCACGCCGAAGCGGGCCGCGGGCCCAGCGCCGAGAGCGCCTGGGTCGCCGCGCTCGACGGGGCGCGGCAGGGCGCGGCGGAGGGGGAGGACCCGGACGTGCGCCAGTACTTCCGCACCCGGGTGGTGCAGCTGTGCTCGAACTTCTGCACCTTTCTCGCCGCCCGGGGGGAGGGGGAGCGCGTGCAGGTGCTGCTGCTCGAGGCCCTCGACGTCCAGCGCCGCGACCTCGCTGCCGGCGTCGACAGCGTGACGATGTTCTGCCAGCTCGCCGGCGAGCTCGCCTACATCGTGTCCGCCCGCCTCGAGCAGGAGGGGCTCGAGCAGCGCGACCTCGCCCTGGCGCTGCTCGACGAGGCGCGGGAGCGGCTCGCCGTCTACGTCACCGCGCCGCCGCCGGAGGCACAGACCCGGCAGGAGGTGGTGCGGGCGCACAACGCGCTCGCGCTCGGCTACTTCCTGCAGGACGCCTTCTTGCGCTGTCTCGAGCAGTGGGAGGCGATGGCGCGGGCCCTGGACGCCGTCGACCGCGCGGACGTGCACACGGTGCAGGTGCTCGAGATGGCCTCGGGGCTGCTGTCGGACTTCCACGCCGGCTTCCTGGAAGAGGGGGAGACCGCCCTGGCCGAGCGCTGCGCGCGGTTGCTCGAGCGCTTCCGGGCCGCCCAGGAGGCGGGTCCTTGAGCCCGAGGACCGCACCAGACAGGAACACGAGCAGTCGTGGGACAAGCATGTAGGGGAGGGGTTTACGAGGCTGTCTCACGGAACCCGATGACGCACGTCCCCAAGCCTTCGGCGGGCGGGGGTAAACCCCGCCCCTACCCCCCGGAAAAGCGCACACACCGAGGTAGGGGAGGGGTTTATCCCCTCCCGTCGAACTTCGTGAACGGACCTCCCCTCGCGGGACAGAGTAACACCGCGGGGTGACTTGATCACCCTGACGGCCGACGCCAACAACCCGCAGACCTGCGACCCTTGCACACAGCAGGGAAATCCGCACACTGGGCGGCGTCTCCTGTCGGAGGTTCCCCGTGACTGCCCTCGCTCCGCGGCCGGCCCGCTCCCGTCCGATCCTCGCGGCCCTGCGCCTGTCGCGGCTGGTCGTCAGCTCGCTGACCTACGGGACCATCGTGCGCACCCCCTGGCGCTGGCTGTCCGAGGAGCAGCGGCACCGGCTGACCAACGTCTACACGCCGCGCTGGGCGCAGAGCTCTCTCGACGCCTTCGGGATCCCGGTCCGCGCGACCGGCCCGAAGCCTCCGAAGGGGGCGCTGCTGGTCCCGAACCACATCACCTACCTCGACATCATCGTGCTCGCGAGCCAGGTCCCCTGCCTGTTCCTGTCCAAGGCGGAGATCGCCGGCTGGCCCCTGATCGGCGGCCTGCTGCGCAACAGCTCCCACCTGTTCTTCTCGCGCGAGGATCGCGGCGCCCTGCGCGCCGTGATCGACGCGGTGCGAGCCAAGCTCGAGCGGGGGGAGCGGGTGTGCGTGTTCCTCGAGGGGACGACCAACGGCGACGGCATCCTGCCCTTCCGCTCGTCCTTCCTCGCCGCCGCCATCGCCGCCGACGCGCCGGTGGTGCCGGTCGGGATCCGGTATGAGACCCCGCCGCGCGTCGACTTCGAAGAGGACATCGCCTACTGGAAGGACCACGTCTTCGGGCCGCACGCCTGGCGCCTGCTCGGGCTCAACGGCGTGCGCGCCGAGGTGCGCTTCGGGAAAGCCCGCCGCCTGCCCCGGGCGCGTCGGCGGCAGAGCGCCGAGGAGCTGCGGGAGGAGGTCGCGCGGTTGGTCGACGGTTGACGGCGTGGAGATCTTCTTCTCTTCGCGCGTCTGCGCGCCAACGCGTCGGATGCCCGCGCAGGGCTCTTGTACCGCTACGCTAGCTACCTACGGGATCTGCTGCAGGCGCACCATGTCGATCTTGCGGGTCTTGCCGAGGTAGCTGCTGCACACGCTGACGACCAGGTCGCCGCTCTGCACCCAGCCGAGGGCGAGCAGCCGCCGCTCCGCGACCATCGCGAGGTCCTCGATGGTCGGCTGCCAGTCGAGGATCAGCGGGATGACGCTGTTGTACAGCGCCATCTTGCGGGCCGAGCGCTCGGTGAAGGTGATCGCGATGATCGGGATCTCAGGGAAGTAGCGCGAGAGCAGGAGGGCGGTCTTGCCCTCGGCGGTGTACACGACCAGCAGCCGGGCCCCGCGCTTGCGGGCGACATCGTAGGCGCCGAGGCAGACCGCGTCGGCGTTCAGGTCGCCCTGGCAGAAGTCGCTGTGCGGCGCGGTCCAGTTCGGATGCACACGGTAGGACTCGGTCTCGCGGGCGATGCGGTCCATCGTCTTGACCGTCTCGACGGGGTAGCGGCCGGCGGCGGTCTCCCCGGACAGCATCACCGCGTCGCTGCCGTCGAAGATCGCGTTGGCGACATCGGAGGCTTCGGCGCGGGTCGGGCGCGGGTTCTCCATCATCGACTGCAGCATCTGGGTCGCGGTGATCACCGGCCGGTCGAGGCGCACCGCCTCGGTGATGATCTGTTTCTGCAGGACCGGCACCAGGTGCAGCGGCAGCTCGACGCCGAGGTCGCCGCGGGCGACCATCACGACATCGGCTTCGGCGAGGATCGCGGTCAGGTTGTCGATCGCCTCGGGGCGCTCGAGCTTCGCGACGATCGGGATCGACACGTCGGAGGCCTTTTGCAGCTGCCGCAGCTGGCGCACGTCATCGGCGCTGCGTACGAAAGAGAGCGCCATGTAGTCGACCTGGTTGCGGATGCCCCAGGCCGCGTCGGCCTTGTCCTTGTCGGTCAGGCTCGGCACCGAGAGCCGGGTCTCGGGCAGGTTGCAGCCCTTGCCTTCCTTGAGCGGGCCGCCGGTGACGACGTGGCCGACGACGACGGCGCCCTCGACCGCGACGACGACGACCTCGAGGTGGCCGTCATCGAGCAGGATGCGCTGGCCGGCGTGCACGTCCTGGGCGAGGCTCGGCAGGGTGACGTAGAGCACCTCCGGGTCGTCGCTCGGCTCGCCCGAGAAGCGCACGCTCGCGCCTTCCTTGAGCTCGATCTGCCCGTCGGGCAACCCCCGCACGCGGATCTTCGGTCCGCACAGGTCCTGCAGCACCGCGACGTTGCGCCGCTCCTCCGAGGAGATCTGGCGCAGCTGGGCGAGGGTCTGGCTGTGATCCTCGTGGGTGCCGTGGGAGAAGTTGAAGCGCGCGACGTCCATCCCGGCCCGGACCAGGGCGCGCAGGGTGTCCGGGTCGGAGCTGGACGGTCCGAGGGTGCAGACGATCTTGGTCTTGCGGGACGAGTCGAGCACGCTCATGGCTCCTCCGTGGCGGATGCGTCCGCGCGGGTCGCGGTGATGCCGAGATCCTGGGTGTCGTCGTGGATCTCGGCGAGCAGGGCGGAGCGGCCGGCCTTCAGGGCGGCGAGCTGCTCCAGCCCGATGCGGGCCTCGGCGACCCGGTCGCCGACCTGTGACTTCAGCGCGTCCCCGAGGGCCGCATCGACCGCTTCGCTGACGAGGTCGCGCACCCGGGTCAGGAAGGCGTGGACTTTCTTCTGGGCGCCGCGCTCGGCGAAGAAACGCTCGACGAACAGGATGACGAGCACGACGATCGCGACCGCGAGGAAGGTCTCGAGCCGGCCCTCGCCGTCGCCGAACAGCACCTTCCACACCCAGCGCCCGAGGGCGACGCCGGCGACCGTCAGCGGGACGCCGTTGTAGATCGCGTTCCACAGCTTGTGGGAGCGGTCGCCGCGGGCCTCGACGAGATGCATCAGCTCCTTGACCAGGCGCTCCTCGACCTTGCCCTTGAGGGTGCGGTAGGTGTCGGTCGCGAAGTGCTCCTCGAGCTCGAGCCGGCAGGCGTCCTTGTCGAGGCTCCGCTCGCGGCCGAGGTCGGCGATCTTGCGCAGCAACAGGTCGAGGCGCGCGACAAAGCCTTCCTGGTCGTAGGCCAGGCTGAGCTTCTCGGCGCCGAAGCTGAAGACCATGCTCTCCCGCCGCCACGGCCGGGGACGCAAGGGGGAGAGCAGCGCCCGCAGGCTGTTGCTCGCGAGCAGGAACAGCCCGAACAGCGAGGTGTAGCGGGCCGCGAGCCGGTACTCCATCTTGTAGCGCAGAGCGTAGTCGGTCTCGAGGTCGAGGCTGAAGCGCCGCCGCACCTCATCGCGGAAGCTGCGCCACTCGAGCTCGGCCGCCTGGGACCAGCTCTCCAGGCCGCGCGCGAGGTCCGGCCCGAGGCTGGCGTCGACCGCCTCGAGCAGGTCGCGGTAGCCCTCGTCGAGGTTGTGCTGCTTGATCGCCTGGATGCGCCGCCGGGTCAGCTCCTGGGTGATGATCGTCTCGAGCCGGGGGAAGTCCGCGCTCGGCGCCTCGTCCGGCGGGGTCCCGCGGCGCTGGGCGAAGGCGTTCTTCGCCGAGATCCACAGGATCTCCGGCGACGCGAAGCCCGCCGCGGAGAGCTCGCCGGCCCAGTCGTCCCGCACCGCGTCGGGGGTCCCCCGGTCGGCGCGGTTGAGGACGAACAGGAAGCGCTTGCCGCTCTTGAACTCCGCGAGCAGGTCGAGCAGGCTGCGGTTGAGGTATTTCTCGGCGGTCGCGAGGCACAGGATCAGGTCGGCCTGGGGCAGGGTCTGGCGCAGCAGCCCGACGTTGGCGGTCTCGACCGAGTCGAAGTCCGGCGCGTCGACGATGATCTTCTGCAGCAGCTCGGCGCGCTCGTGGGTGGCCTCGGCGGCGTGGCCGAGCTCGAAGCGCTCGAGGTAGGGCCGGGCCTCGCGGTGCAGGTAGGCGGTCAGGGCGGAGGTGCAGGGGCGGATCGCCGAGGTCGCGGCGATCTCCTCGCCGGCCAGGGCGTTGAGCAGCGTCGACTTGCCCGCGCCGGTGCCCCCGACCAGCAGGATCAACAGCGGGGTCTTGAGCTCCTCGGCGCGGCGCTCGAGGTTCTCGAGGGTGTGCAGGAAGCGCGGCCGGCGCTCCCGCAGCCGGGGCCCGAAGCGGTAGCTCTCGATCAGCTCGCGCAGCGGCCGCAGCCCGTGCTCGACGAAGGGGTGCTCGAGGTCGGCGGTGAGGCCCGGCATCAGTGGACCCCCAGGGGCTCGGCGGCCTCACGCAGGGTCTGGAGATGGCCGGTGATCTCCTCCTCCAACGCCGCG
>JAUIEM010000441.1 GCA_030428695.1 bacterium | reverse complement strand
GCAGGCGATGATGGAAGAGGTCGCGCCCCGCGAGAGCTGGGAGGAGTTCGAGCAGACCAACGACGCCGACTTCGCCTACGAGCTCGACGGCGTCGGCCGCTTCCGCACCAACTTCTTCCGCGACCTGTGGGGGCCGGCGGCGGTGTTCCGCCACATCCCGAACGAGATCATGACCGCCGAGGATCTCAAGCTGCCGAAGTCGGTGATCAACCTGTGCTACCTGAACAAGGGCCTGGTGCTGGTCACCGGTCCGACCGGCAGCGGCAAGTCGACGACCCTGTGCGCCCTGATCGACTACATCAACAGGAACCGCGAAGACCACATCATCACGATCGAGGATCCGATCGAGTTCGTGCACCCGAACAAGAAGTGCCTGATCAACCAGCGCGAGGTCGGCTCCCACACCGTGTCCTTCAAGAAGGCGCTGCGCGCGGCCCTGCGCGAGGACCCCGACATCATCCTGGTCGGTGAGATGCGCGACCTCGAGACCATCGCCCTCGCGATCGAGATCGCCGAGACCGGCCACCTGGTGTTCGGCACCCTGCACACCTCGACCGCCTCCTCGACCGTCGACCGCATGATCGACCAGTTCCCCGCCGCCCAGCAGGCCCAGATCCGCACCCAGCTGTCCGAGTCGCTCAAGGCCGTGATCGCGCAGACCCTGTGCCGGAAGAAGGGGGGAGGGCGGATCGCGGCGCTCGAGATCCTGATCTGCAACGTGCCGGTCGCCGCGAACATCCGTGAGGGCAAGACCCACCAGATCCCGCTCGCGATGCAGACCGGCAAGCGGCTCGGCATGGTCGACCTGAACACCTCGCTGATCCGCCTGGTGCGCAAGGGCAGCATCGAGCCGCTGGAAGCGTACATGAAGGCGATGGAGAAGGAGCGCCTGCTCGACGAGTTCCGCCGCCTCGGCATCAAGTTCGAGCGCCCCGCCTTCGACTTCGGCGAGCTCGAGGCCAAGCGCAAGAAGCAGGCGCGCAGCAAGTCGAAGTCGAGCTACTCGAAGTCGAAGTCCGCCGACCCGCGCCTGAAGTCGACCCGGCCGCCCCCCGATCGCGGGGACAGCCTGTCGAGCGGGTGGTTCAGCTAGGTAGCTCGGCCTCTCTCGGTCCGATCGCGACACCCGTGGCTCTGCAGCGCGGAGCGCTTCCGTCCTCCCGCCCGCTGCGTACACCCCGTCATAGATTTTCGCAGACTCCCTGGGCAGCGCCCGTTTCCGTGGGTACGATTGTGGTTAACCAATCGGTCAAAGTTTCGGGAGGCGCTGATGCGCACACGGACCCTGGTAGGCCTCGCGCTCGTCGCGAGCTTCGCCCACGCGATCGACAGCGTCGATCTCAACCCCCTGCACCTCGGGGACACCCGCACCTTTCACGTCGATCACCCGCAGGGCATCCGCCCGCTGGTGGTCATCGATGTCACCCAGAGCTTCGGCAGCTGGTACAAGGTCGAGAACCACCCGCTCACCGACGGCAGCGCCTGGTTCACCAACAACGATCCCGACGCGATCGCCCAGTGGGTGCAGGGGCACGCCGAGGTCATCATCGAGACCGACGCGGCGCTGCACCACAGCTGGAGCTTCAGCTCGACGAACTCCTGCCACACCACCACCCACGCGCAGCTCGTCGACACCCAGGCGACCTACGTGACCCCCGCCGGGACCTTCAGCGGCTGCTACGTCTACGACATCCAGGGCAACTGCCGCGGCGCGGGCGTCACCCAGATCGTGATGGCACCGGGCGTCGGCCTGGTCGGCTGGGATGCCTACCATCTGCTCGGCACGATCGAGATGCGCCTGATGTCGGCGACCGTCGGCGGCCAGACCTATCCGCAGACCTTCCCCAGCCTCGCCTTCGAGGGCACGACGGACCGGCCCGTGTACACCCACGGGGGTGGGGCTCCCGGCAGCCCGCCCACCTCCGCGACGATCACCGTCCAGGGGAAGCTGAGCAACAACCTGAGCCAGGACTTCGACTTCTGGCAGAGCGGCCAGGAGCTCGAGGTCACGGTCACGGCCGTCGGCGGCAGCGCGCCGGTCTACACCTGGAGCCTCGGGCGCGTGTTCCACAAGGCCCTGCAGCAGAAGACGCTGCCGGCCGGCGACGCCTACACCTGGCAGGTGTCCTTCCCGGCCGAGACCGACGCCGGGCAGCGACTGCTCGGCAGCTACACCCTGCGTATCGAGCTGCGCGGCACGGGGGTGCGCGGGTTCGCGGCGGAAGTGCCGATCCGGGTGCTGGTGCCGCCGACGCCGGTCCCGGTCCCGGTCCCGGTCGCGCCGGCCGCCGTTTCCCGCCCCTGATCACCGTTCTCCGGGTTTAGCGGCCGGGCGTTCTCGACGCCCGGCGAGACGCTGCGGAAACAGGCAGTACCCATCCGGGTTCCCGATGCGCTCCCCCTCCTATGCCGGGCGATGTCCGCCCGGCCTGGAGGAACCTGCCATGCCCGCGACGCTGTCCCCCGCGAAAGTCCAATCCCTGATCAAGAAAGCCGCCAACCTCGGCACGAGCGCCGCCCGCTACGACTCGGTGGAGTGGGCCGTGATCTTCAAGGAGCTCGGCTGCTACGCGATCGTCGACCACCTCGAAGGGGTCGCCGCGCGCCGCATCGACGACTACGGTTCCGGCGCGATCCAGGGCATCCAGAAGTTCCTCAACGAGCTCGCGGCCGACAAGGCGCAGAAGGAGTATTTCGAGGCCGCGCACGCGGTCAGGAAGGAGCTTCCGGTCGCCAAGGACCTGTTCTCCGACTACCTGGACCAGCTCTTCAAGGGGTTTATCGAGAGCCTGAAGAAAGAGCTCCCGGTCACCATGTTCGTGATCGCCATCGGCAGGAAGTACCAGCGCCTCAAGAAGGAGGCACGCGCGGCGGCCAGAGCGGCCGGGGCGAAGTCTATCGATGCCCGCACCGTGCAGAAGCTGTGCGAGACGATGTCGACCAGGATCAACGAGGTCGAGCAGGACTGCCAGCGCCGTGCGCGCGCCTGCCTCTACGAGACCGCCCTGGTCTGCGCGACCCAGTCGAAGTCCGCGGCGCGTAAGAGCGCGGAGCAGGCCCGGAACGTCGCCAGGGTCAAGGCCAACCTGACCGAGCTCCTACGGCTGCACAAGAAGCTGGAGCGGGGGAGGATCAAGGCGAAGGACTACCAGCGCGCGGTCGAGAAGTGCCAGAAGCAGGCGACCGAGGCCGGGGTGATGGAGTGGCAGGGCGGAGAGGTCGTCGTCACCATCGACGCCAAGGAACGCAGCGGGTTGCAGAAGATGATGGACAGCTACTTCCCCGAGCTCGACAAGAACACGCTGCGGGACAACGTCGCCAGAACGCTGGCGTCGCAGTGGAAGGAGTACAAGAAGAACCAGGCGTTGGTCGCGGTGGACATGCGTTTCCTCAGCCACTGGCGGCACTTCTTCAGCTTCACCTACGTCCCCGAACGGATCCAGAAGCGCTTCATCGAGGCCTGTTCCCGGTCGCTCGGCCTGCGTTTGACCCTCGACGACCTCGGGGGGCAGGCGCCGATCCCTGCCGCGCTCAAGAGGAGCTTCCCGAATCCCAAGGTCACCAGCCCCGGTCCGACCGTCTGAGCTGCGCCCGCGTCGCCCTCAGCCGCCGTACTGTTCGTGCAGCCTGCACAGCCGCAGGAGCCGCTGCAGCGCGCGCCTGCGGGCCTGCTTGGCGGTGTTCGGGCTGATCTGCAGGGCCTCGGCGATCTCGCCCATCGTCAGCCCGCGGGCGGCCATCGACACCAGCGCGCGGTCGCGGTCGGGGAGCGCGGCGAGCGAGCGGGTGATGGTCAGGAGCTGCTCGCGGCGCGCGGCCCGGCTCGAGGGGCTGGTGATCGAGGCGGTCGGGTCGAGCTCGTGGGACTCGGCGAGGAGCAGCCGGATCACCTTGGCGCTGTCCCGCCGCGCCGCGGACCAGTAACGGGCGCGATCGACCAGGAGGTTGCGCGCGAGGCGCTGGAGCCAGGCGAGGAAGGGGGCGTCGCCCTGGAAGCGGAAGCGCTCCTTCTCGGCGAGGGCGGCGCAGATGGTCGCGTGGACGAGGTCGGAGACGTTCTCGTAGCGCAGGATGCGCCGTCCGGCGTGTCTCCGCACGAAGCGCTCCAGGTGCGGCTGGAAGCGCACCAGCAGGTCACCGAGCTCGCTCATCGCTTCCGCCTCCGGCCCGCAGTACCGCGCGCGTCCAGGACAGGATACACGAGCGGGGTCACTCCCGCGCCCGCCGCTCGAGCTCCTCGACCGCCGGCAGGAGCCCGTCTTCGCCGATCGCCTCGAGCAGCCCGCGCGCCTCGCCGAGGAGCGTGAGGGCCCGGGCGGGATCCGCCGCCAGCTCGGTGCGCGCCGCGTCGAGCAGGCACAGGGCGAGCGCGCGCTCGAGGGCGGGGTCGGGACCGAAGCGCGCGACCGCCTCGCGAGCGCAGTCGACGGCGTGCCCGAACCAGGCGCGGCTCTCCTCCGTGTCGCCGCGTGCGCCGGCCGCCTGGGCGCGCGCGACCGCCAGCACGGTCTGGTTGCCCGCGCTCTCGGCGTCGGCGAACGCGGAGTCCGCGATGTCACGGCCCGCGGCCAGGCCGAGCGCGCAGACCGGGCCGACGGCGTCGAGCGCGCCGGCGGCGAGGAGGCGGACCGCGAACAGCCGCGCGAAGAGCTGGGCGTCGTGGAGGTCGTGGAGGCTCGGCCGGGGACGCTCCAGCAGCCACTGGAAGTCGTTGAACAGCGCCGCGCCGACCTCGAGGGCCTCGGCCTCCCTGCCCAGCTCCGTCAGCGCGGTGAAGGCCAGGCGCTGCCAGGCCTGGCAGGCGCGCACGCCGGTGACGCCGAGGGCGCGGTCCGGCTCCCGCAGCGCGCCGGCCTCCCGGGCGAGCCCGAGGGCGCGGCCGGGATCCGCCGCGCGCGCTCCGCGCTCCTCCGCAAGGCGCGCGCGCAGCCGCCGGCGATCCTCGCTGGGAGGCAGCTCCTCGAGCCGCTCCCCCACGGCCTGGAAGAGCTCCGCCCCGGCGGGGGCGAGGCGGGCGCGGAAGAGGTCGATCTCGGCGCGGAGCAGCTCGTCGTCGGGGTCGGGCGCGGACAGGGCCGCGAGCTGGGCGGAGGCCTGGTCGGCGCGGGCGCGGGCCTGCGCCTGGTCTCCCTGCGCATCGAGCAGCCACGCCCTCTGGAAGGCGGCCCGGGCGTCCAGGCGCGCGGCGGCGGGGTCCGCGTCGCCGGGAGGCAGCCGCTCCTCGGCGGCCGCGAGCGCGTGCCCGGCGGCGTCGAGCTCGCCGAGCCCGGCGAGCGTCCGCGCCGCCCGCAGCCACAGGCGCGCCGTGGACCGGCGCAGGCCGGGCTCCTGCCCGCTCGACTCCGCCAGCGCGGAGACCTCGGTGGCGACCTCGAGCACGACCGCGCCACGTCCGAGGGCCCCGGCGCGCCCGACGGTCTCCTCGGCGACCGAGAGGGCGGCCCGCGCGATGCCGCCGCGGCCATCGCTCACGGGGACGTCCCGCAGCGCGCGCAACGACGCGCGCAGCGTCTCGAGCGTCGCGCGCGCCGCTTCCTCCGCCTCCGCGGCGGGCGCGCCGAGGGCGAGCTCCGCGCGGGCGAGCAGCAGCACCGCGCGGTCCTCGACGTGCGCGGGATCGAGCAGCCCGACGGCGCGGGCGAGCGCGGCCCGGGTCACCTGCGCCGCCGCGGTGTGGCCCAGGCGCCGCTGGGTCGCGCCGAGTACGTGCAGGACCGCGACGGTGCGTCGGCGGTAGGGCGGGAAGTCCGCGAAGCGCTCCCGCAGGTGCGCGAGCTGCTCCCGCGCCCGCTCTAGCAGCGCGCAGGCGGCCTCGGGCTGGCCGAGCAGGTCGAGCAGGCGGGCGTGGACCCAGGTCGCGTCGAGCACGAGCTCGCGCCGCAGCACGCTGCCCGGGCGCCGCATCCGCCACGTCTCCAGCTCGTCGACCAGGGGCTCGAGCAGCGCGCGGGCCGCCTGGAGCGCGCCGAGCTCGATGCGCAGCTCGGCGAGCCGCAGCGTCTGCTCGAAGCGCTCGCGGGGCCGCAGGCCGGGCTCGCCCCGCAGCTCGTCGAGCGCCACGCCCGCCTGCCGCGCCGCGCCCTCGAGGTCTCCCCGCGCGTGGCGGGCGGCGGAGAGGGCGGAGAGGAAGTGGAAGCGCCAGAAGATGCGCTCTTCCCGGCTCGTGTCGCTCCCGTCCAGCCGGTCGACCCCCGCGAGACCCCGCTCGGCCTCGCGCTCCAGGGCGGACCAGCGTGCCCGGGCCCTCAGCCACTCGACGCGGTGCAGCCGCACCTCGGTGCAGGCGCCGCGGTTCTCCGGGGCGTCGACGGCGAGCCGGGAGAGCAGCGCGTCGACCTCGGCGTGGTGGGCGTCGACCTCGGAGGACTGCGGCTCGAGCCGCAACAGCAGCGTCGCGATGCGGGCGTGCATCAACATCCGCTGGCGGGGCTCGGCGCCGTGCCCGGTCCCGAGCAGCTCGCGCCAGCTGAGCAGGGCCGCCTCCTGCAGCTCCCGCACCGCGGTCTCGCTGCGCGTGCTGCCCAGCTCTTCCATCAGCTCCCCGCCCAGGCTTGAGGAGACCCGGAACAGCCCGCGCATCGCCGAGCTCGCGTAGCTGTTGGCGGCCTCGTAGCTCGTGCGCACACGTTCGGCGTCGCGCTCGCGGACGACGAAGACTGTCGCCGCGACCGCGAGCAGCACGAGGCCGGCGCCGACCAGCACCCGACGCAGGGTGCGTCGCGCGCGCCGGTCGCGGCCGCGCTGCGTGAGGCCCGCCTCGAGGGCGCGGCGCAGGGCCTGGCCGGACGTCTCCGGCAGGCGCGCGAGCTGTGTGCGGCAGAGCCCGAAGTCGCCCGCCTGCAGGGCGCTCTCCGCGAGGGCCCGCCGCGCTTCCTCTTCGCCGCTCCGGGCCGCCTCGCTGTCATGTGCCGCGCGGGCCGCGACGAAGGCCGCGATCGCCTCGGAGAAGCCCTCGTAGCGTCGGGCCCGGGCCTCCTCCGCCCGTGCGCCCGTGTTCGGGGGGGCGCTCCGCCCCTCCGCGCGGCAGGCCTCGAGCCGCGCGCGCGCCGCGTCGAGCAGGGCGTGGGCCTCGCGGTGGCGGAACCAGGCCCGCAGCGCCTGCTGGAACTCCTCGACGCTGGCCGGCCGCTGCCGCCGGTCGGGGGCGAGCGCGGCGCGGCACAGGGCGGCGAGCGGCGCGGGGATCTCCGGGGCCAGGGGCGGAGCCGCGGACACGCTGCCGTCGAGGTAGGCGCGCAGCCGCTCGCGGGTGTTCGGCGGCCGGCCCTCGAGGATGGTGTAGAGGATGCCCCCGAGCAGGAACACGTCGGAGCGCGGGCTGAGCGCCGCCCCGTCGCCGGCGGCGAGCTCGGGGGACATGTACGCCGGCGTCCCGCACGGCAGCTCGATGCTCGCCTGGGTGCGGACGGCGCGGGGCGAGCCCGGGTGGAGCTCGACGGCGACTCCCCAGTCGCACAGCAGCACCTCGCCGAACGGGCCGAGCAGCACGTTCGACGGCTTGAGGTCGTTGTGCAGCACGCCGCGGCTGTGGGCGAA
>JAUIEM010000440.1 GCA_030428695.1 bacterium | reverse complement strand
CGTCGAAGGCGCGCAGTGCGGGCACCGTCGGCATGTACACGAAGGAGGCGGTGTCGCACTGCGCGCCCGGGTAGCGGTTCCAATACCAGGTGCCGCCGAAGTCGCCCGCCTTGTCGATCACACGGATCTTCTCGACGCCCGCCTCCTTCAGCCGCGCACCGGTGATCAGTCCCGCGAAGCCGCCGCCGACCAGGGCCACGTCGACGTGATCCGTGACCGGCTCGCGCTCGATCACCGGCATGTAGGGGTCGTCGATGTAGTGCGCGAGCGAGGTCCCGGCGATCCGGAGGTATTGATCGTTGCCGTCCGGTCGCAGCCGCTTCTCGCGCTCCTCGGCGTACTTCGCGCGGAGCGCTTCCTTGTCGATTGGGCTGTTGGCTGTCACGTGGGTTCCTTTCCGTCGACGCGGCGCCGGCTGCTTGCCGCGATCCCGAACAGGGCGCCGAGCCCGCCGAGGCTGAAGCGGACGAGCCCGTCGATGAGCCGAGGGCGCTCGCGCCGCTGCTCCTCCGGCGTCAGCCCGAGGAAATGAAGAACGGTCCCGAAGGTCATCGACTGGACGAGCTCGGCCGCCATCTCGAGCTCTTCGTCGGCGATCCCGTGCCGGTCGAGCATGGCCCGGTAGTCGGCCATCAACCCCTGGGTCCAACCGCGCCGACCTTCGCGCAGGAACCGTCGCACGCGCTCGTCCTCGCTCTCGCGCTCGCGCAGCATGATGTGGAACAGATCTGCGTTCTCTTCCGCGATCACGAAGACTGTCTCGAACGAGTGACGAGCGATCTGCTCCTCGTCCATCCCGTCTCGCGGCCGGTTGGCGTCGTGGATCATCTGTCGGAACGTCGTGCCGTGCTCCTCCAGGATCGCGAGGAAGAGATCGGTCTTGTCCCGGAACTGGTGGTAGAACGAGCCAACGGAGACTCCGGCGGGCAGGAGGATGTCCTCTTTCAAGTTGGTCGCGGCGTGTCCCCGGCGGGCGAAGGCCCGCCGGCCGTACTCGAGCAGGCGGCTGCGCGTCCGCGCGCGCTGCGCGGTGCGGCGCCCGGTCGGCTCGACCGCTGGGGAACCCGTCATTCGTGCTAGAATATAGTTTCTAGAATCTGTTGTCTAGGGCGGCGGTCGTCCCGGCTCGGAACCTCGGGGATGGTGATCGAGCGGGACGAGCTCGATGCACGCCCGCTGGCCGGCGTGAAGTCGGGCCTCGCGGGCGGGGGCGGGTCGGCGTCATCGGTCCCGAGGCACCGCGAGCTCGAGGTCACGTACATGGACCACGCCGCGGAGGCGACGCTTGATCGGCGTCCCCGCTTCTGGGAAGCCGGCCATCATGCGTCACCCCGTCGTCGACGATCTCTACACGCGATGCCTCGAGACCCGCGACGTGGAGCGCATCGCCGTCGGGGCGAGCGAGATCGAGGATCGGCGGCCTGCCTCGGTCCTGCTGCGCACGACCTCGACGCGCTGGCGCGCTTTCGGCGCGAGGCGGAGCTCCTGGCCTCCCTCGACCTCGAAGCGCTGGACCGTACGGGGGTTGGCCTTGTGCGGGTTCAAGACCTTCAGGGCGGCATCGCGGCGGAGGCTCATCTGGGTGGCGAGGTAGACGATCCCGGTCGCCCCCGTCCCGATCAGTCGCTCGACCCGGTAGTCGCCGAAGACCGTCCCCTGCTCGGCGTGCGGGGGCGCGGCATCCTCTGGCGAAGGCGTCGCGACAGGCTGCAGCGCCCCCTCGCAGGAGGCGCAGACCTCGCTCCCCATCTGATTGACGAAGCCACACGCTTCGCAGTACACGAAGGCCTCCGCTCGCTGTTCCCCGGTCCTCCCGATGTACGGGGCGCGGAGCGGAACTGCAAGCGCGCCTCGCCGTCCTCCCACCAAGGCAGCGATGCGGGCAGGGCGCGTGCGCGGTATACTCCAACCGGTCCACAGCCCAGCGCAGGAAAGGAGGCCTATCGTGGCCGAGCCCACCGCCCAACAGGTTCCCGCGATGCCCGGCATGGAGCGGGTCGCGGCGGAATATCTCAAGCTCGCGAAGAAGCAGGGAGAGCTCGGCGACTGGCGGCAATGCGTCCAGTGTTGCAACGACGCCCGCGGCCTGCTCGCGGCCCTGCCGGCCAGCCAGGTGGTCACGGCGCTCAAGGCCGAGGTCGACTTCGCCAAGGGCAAGGCCCACCAGGAGCTCGAAGAGTGGCAGGAAGCGCTCGACGCCTACGAGCTCGCCCGCGACGGGGCGATGATGCTCAGCTCGACCGAGCACGACGAGCTCCTCAGCCGCACGCTCCTGCGCATCGGCGAGGCCTACGACGCCCTCGGCATCTCGGTGTCCGCGACGCAATGGCTCGACGAGGCGCTCGCTGCCGAAGCCCGGATTCCACAGGAGCGCCGCAACTGGGATCGCTACAGCCGCATCCAGCTGCGCTACGGCCAGGTCCACTCCGAGGCCGGCGAGCACGACAAGGCGCTCGCCTGCTACCTCGAGGCGCAGCGCGCCCTGACCCGGGTCGTGCCGGACAACCTCGACTTCAACCACGTCGGCAGCGTCGAGCGCCACCTCGGCGAGGCGAACTTCGAGCTCGAGAACCCCGAGGCGGCCCATCGCTACTTCAAGCGCTCGCTGGACGCCCTCAAGCGGGTCCCCGACGACGTCCGCGACTACAGCGAGCTCGGAGCGACGCTGTTCTGCCTCGGCCACGACTACCAGCAGATGCGCAAGTGGCAGCGCGCGCTGAAGTTCTTCGAGCAGGCGCGCGACGCCAAGCTGAAGATCCCCGAAGAGCACCAGGACTGGGACTCCCTGGGCCAGACCTACCACAAGGTCGGCTACGCCCAGCAGACGCTCGGCTACCACGACATCGCCGCCGCCGCCTACCAGAAGGCCCGGGAGGCGAAGGAGAAGGTGGCGGATGCCGACCGCGACTGGCCGGCCTACGGGGCGACCCTGCACCAGCTCGGCATGACCCACAAGCACATGCACAACTGGAACCAGGCGCTCGAGGCCTACGAGAAGGCCCGTGACGCAAAGGCCCGCAGCGCGAGCGAGGACCGCGACTGGACCTCGTACGGGGCGACCCTGCACGACATCGGCGACGTGCATCAGAAGCTCGGGAACTGGGATGATGCCCTCGAGTCCTACCTCGAGGCCCGCACGGCGAAGGAGAAGGGGGAGGACAACCCGCAGAAGGTCGTCTCCCTCGGCCTGACCGTGCACCAGATCGGCTGGGCCTACCAGAACGTCGGCGACCGCGACAACGCGCTGCTGTCGTACAAGGAAGCGCGCGACCTGCGCTCGCAGGTGCCCGAAGAGGAGCGGGACTGGCTCAACTTCGGCAACACCATCTCCCAGATCGCCGGCTGCTACCGGGAGTTCGCGCGCTGGAACGAGGCGCTCGACGCGTACTACGAGGCGCGCCGGGCCTACCTGCGGGTCGATGAGGAAAAGCGCGTGCGCATCCCCCTGCAGTGGGTGCACAAGCGCCTCGCCGAGGCGGCGACCAACCTGGTCGAGGAGATCGAGGACTGAGCCCGATCGAGGCACCGGGCTGAGCCGGCGCGGGGCTTCTACCCGCGGCGGAGGTACTGGATCTTGACCGCGCCGTAGTCGACCACGATCGAGTCTTCCGCTTCGTCGTCGCCGCTGCCGGCCTTCATATGGGTTCTGATCTTCATCGTGCTGCTCCTGGGCTCCGGGGTGTTGCCCGGGTGCTCCGTGCACCCGTCGCATCCTGTCTGTCCACCAACGGTCGATGTCTTACAGATTCCCTGCAGAATTCCTCGGGATCATGAAACTTGTCAGCGCACCGGCGCTCGCTATAATCGGCCGCTCAACAAAGCGTCGGATCGCAACACCCGGGGGTTGCGCCGGCCTGCACTCAAGCCCCGAGGGAGAGCGCGATGATCACGGCGGAACGCAAGACAGAGCTGATCGAAGAGTACAAGACCCACGAAGGCGACACGGGCTCCTGTGAGGTGCAGGTCGCACTGCTCACGGAGCGTATCGCGAACATCACCGAGCATCTGAAGAAGCACAAGAAAGACCACACCAGCCGCCGCGGGCTGCTGATGCTCGTCAACCGCCGTTCGACACTGCTGCGCTACCTCAAGCGCAACGAGCCCCAGCGCTACCTGACGATTGTCAAGAGATTGAAGCTGCGCAAGTAGGCGACGTGCCCCGAAGACTGAAGAGCCGACTGCAAGGTCGGCTCTTGTTCCATCAGCAAGGAGATACCATTGTCCCTCAAACCGTTCACCGCCTCCGTCAACATCGGGGGCAAGACCCTGGTCTTCGAGAGCGGCCACATCGCGCGCCAGGCCCACGGCTCCTGCATGGTCCGCATGGGCAACACCGTCGTGTTCGCCGCCACCTGCTACGGCGGCGACAGGAACCTCGGGTTCTTCCCCCTGACCTGCGACTACCGCGAGATGCGCTACGCGGCCGGCAAGTTCCCGGGTGGCTTCTTCAAGCGTGAAGGCCGGCCGACGACCAAGGAAATCCTGTCCTCGCGGCTGATCGACCGGCCGCTCCGTCCCCAGTTCCCCAAGGGCTTCCAGAAGGAGGTCTCGGTCTCCGCGCGCGTGCTGTCGGCCGACCTGGTCAACGAGCCGGACGTGCTCGCGATGAACGCCGCGATGCTCGCGACCCAGGCCTCCGGTCTACCGGTGTCCGGGCCTCTCGGGGCCGTGCGTGTCGGGCGCGTCGACGGCGAGCTGGTCGCCTTCCCGACCAGCGAGGAGCGCGAAAATTCCGACCTCGACCTGATCATCGCGGCGTCGTCCGAGGCGATCTGCATGGTCGAGGCGGGCGCCGATGAGATCCCCGAGGACGCGCTGCTCGACGCCCTCGACTTCGGGCACGACGTGATCAAGAAGATCATCACCGCCGAGAAGCGCATCCTGAAGAAGATCCAGCGGCCGACCCTCGAGTTCGAGGCGGACGAGGTCGACGCCAAGCTCTTCGCCAAGTGGAAGAAGAAGTACGCCAAGGCCCTGACCAGTGCCCACTTCGTCGTCGAGAAGCACGCGCGCAAGGCGGCGCTCAAGGCAGTCTGGGAGAAGGCGAAGAAGGAGCAGAAGGTCGGCGAGGAGAAGGGCATCGCCGCCGACGAGGCCGCCGAGGTCTTCGAGAAGCTCAAGAAGTGGGTCGTGCGCAACGAGATCCTCAAGAACGAGAAGCGCGCCGACGGCCGCGGTCTCGAGGACATCCGGCAGATCAGCTGCTCGGCGAGCTTCCTGCCCCGCACCCACGGCTCGGCGCTGTTCACCCGCGGCGAGACCCAGGCGCTGATCACCCTGACCCTCGGCACCCGTCGGGACGAGCAGAAGATCGACGGCCTGCTCGAGGAGCCGATCTACAAGAAGTTCATCCTGCACTACAACTTCCCGGCCTACTGTGTCGGGGAAGCCTGGCCGAACCGCGGGCCGAAGCGCCGCGAGATCGGTCACGGCGCGCTCGCCGAGCGGGCGCTGTCGGCGGTGGTGCCGAGCTCCGACCGCTTCCCGTACACGATGCGGGTCGTCTCCGAGATCATGGAGTCGAACGGCTCCTCGTCGATGGCGACGGTGTGCGGCGGCACGTTGGCGATGATGGACGCGGGCGTGCCGATCCGCCGGCCGGTCGCGGGTATCGCGATGGGTCTGGTCACCGACGGCAAGAAGTACAAGGTGCTGTCCGACATCCTCGGCCTCGAGGACCACTGCGGCGACATGGACTTCAAGGTCGCCGGCTCCGGCAAGGGCGTGACCGCCCTGCAGATGGACATCAAGGTCAAGGGCATCCCCCGGGACGTGATGGTGCAGGCCCTCGAGCAGGCGCGCGAAGGCCGGATCCACATCCTGCGGAAGATGCTCGGAGCGATCCGCCGGCCCCGCTCGAGCCTGTCCGAGTTCGCGCCGCGGCTCGAGTCCGTGCCGATCCAGGCCGACCGTATCGGCACCCTGATCGGCCCGGGCGGAAAGACCATCCGGCGGCTGCAGGAAGACTACAGTGTCAGTATCGACATCGACGAGTCGGCGGGCCGCGTCCTGATCTACGGCAAGGCGGAGTCGATGTTCGACGCGGCCGTCCAGGCCGTGCGCAGCCTGACCGAGGACATCAAGGTCGGCACGATCTACGACGGCAAGGTCACCTCGCTGAAGGACTTCGGCTGCTTCGTCGAGCTGGTGCCCGGGCAGGAAGGCCTGGTCCACGTCTCCGAGCTGTCCGAAGGCTACGTCGAGCGCGTCGACGACGTCGTCAAGCTCGGCGAGACCCTGCGCGTCAAGGTGATCGACGTCGACCCGATGGGCCGCGTCAAGCTCAGCGCCCGCGCCGTCGCCGCTGAAGCCGAAGCCTGATCTCCGCCGGGTCCTGTCTTGGACCACTCTGCCGCCGGTCGATCCGACAGATGCGACGCGATGTCGCGCGTGTCGTGCCGTTCCGGCGGTCTCCTTGTCACAACCGCACGATGCGTGCAGACTGGTGGAAGTCCCATCAGGTCAGTTGTCCGGGGTGCCACAGGTGTCCCGACGGAAGCTTCGAGATCTGCTCGCAGATGCGGCGTTTTGGCGCGCGGTTTGCAGTGGTTCCCGGCGTTCAGAAAAGCCTGATTGAGCCACCGGGGGAAAGAGAACCTTGTCTGCTCTCATCGCAGCGCGTTCGGCAACTCTGTGTTGCATGCTGATCTTCGGGATCCTGGGAGCTGCCGCGCCCGCGCAGGAGGCAGGCGTCACGCTCGACGAGTCGCTGGTCTACTACGGCGACCCCCTCGACTTCTCGAAGCCGGCGATCATCGACGTCGAAGCCGTGTTCATGGAGATCAAGGAATACCGTCAGATTCTTGACGAGGGGCTCGGGCCGCAGGACGCCGAATACTGGCAGCTGCTCGACAAGGCCAACGCCAAGTTCCAGGCCCGGCTCGAGGTCGTCGCGAGCGAGCAGGGCTACGACTTGATCTGTGGTGCGATCGAGTACGATGACGGGCGGACCGTGCCGGAGATCACAGAGACCGTCAAAGAAGACCTCGACTGACTGTCGCGGCCGTTCCCCCCAGCACCGGGTCAGGTCGGACCGACGGTTCGCCTGACCCGTCTGTATGTATGATCGGGTCCGTATGACGTATGACCGACACACCGCGCGTCTCCCCACCCCGCTGCGCTGGGCGCTCGGCGTATTGCTCTTGATGTGTTGCATCACCGGTTGCAGCCTGACCGACGACTCGAGCCTCGACGCCTGGGACCCCTTCCGCCAGAACCCGAGCCTGATCCACGTCCGCACCGACTCTCTGGGGCAGGCCCTGCGCAACACCGCCCAGGACCAGGTGGTGGTCGAGACGGTCGGGAAGTACGCGGGCAAGGTCACGCAGTTCTACCGCCTGAAGCACATCGAGGGGAACGTGCTCGAGGCGGCGCTCAAGCAGTGGATCGAAGACGGCCGGATCATCAACTATCCCCAGCTCAACATGCTGATCATCACCGCCGAGCCCGAGGTGATGGACCATCTGAACGACGTGATCGACATCCTCGACTCGGTGCCGCCGCAGGTGTTCATCGAGGCGCGCATCGTCGAGATCCGCCACACGAGCGGCTTCGAGTTCGGCTTCGAGCTGCGGGTCGACCGCACGACCGCCAGCAACTCGCCGCTGCGGCGCTTC
>JAUIEM010000439.1 GCA_030428695.1 bacterium | reverse complement strand
ACAAGCCTCCGCGCTCGCCCCCCGCCAGGGCGACGCGGCCCTCGCTGGACCGGACCACGGCGAGCGCGGCGAGGTCACCGAGGGCCACCGCCTCCTCGGGGTGCGCGCCGAGGACCAGCTCGAGGAGCCCATCGGTGGCTTCGACCTCGACCTCGAAGGGCGACCCGGGCAGCATGCGCGGTTTCGCGCCCGTCTGCTTCAACACATCGACACAGTCCGCGAGGCCGATGCCGTAGGAGGCGAGCCGCTCCGCGTCGAAGCGCAGCAGCGTCCGCTCGTCCTCCAGCCCCGCCACCTCGACCCGGCCCACCCCCGGCAGGGCCTCGAGCTGCGCGCGGAGCCGACGGCCCAGGATGCTCAGGTTCGACCGGTTCCGGGCGGGCGCCTCGAGGAGGAAGGCGACGGCCGGCGGCGGAAGCTCCCGCGCGGCGCTCAGCTCGACGTCCGCGGGCAGCGCCGCCCTGCCTGCCTCGAGGCAGGCGCGGAAGTTCCGGTCCATGCCGAGGACGACCCGCAGCCGGGTCTCCCCGTCGACCGTGCGCGCCTCGAGGCTCGCGAGCTCGGCGACCGAGAAGGCCTCCTCGAGCGGGATGACGACGAGCTCTTCGACTTCGACGGCGGTCGCGCCCGGCCAGCGGGCGACGACCTCGAAGGCGACGTCGGCGACGGCCAGGGGGAGGATCAGGGACAAGAGGGCGAGGCGGCGCATGGGAAGGCTCCAGGAGCATGCAGACGGCGCATCCTCCGATGCGCGACAGCCCAGGTCAAGTCGGAGGGATCGGGACGTCGGGGCAGACCCGCGAAAAATCCGAAGAAATCCTGAGCCCTCTTTCGCAGCCGCGAGAAGGAGGAGATTCCCCAGGAGGAGGTCCGCTCGATGCCGACTGCCAACGCCACGGAGAACATCCCCGCCACCGCCAGGCTCCTGGTCGAGGCCGCGGAGGTTCACAAGCCGATCAAGCTCGTCTCGGGGAAGATCCACGAGATCTCCGTCGAGCGCACCGCGCGCGCGAAGCGCAACCAGGAGATCCTCGCGCACGCGCAGGGCAACGAGGACCTCGACCCGGTCGATCTCGCGCTGATCGAGCGCGTCATCGCCCTCGACACTGGCGAGGAGCTGAAGCCGAAGAGCACCCGCCTGGCGCGCTTCCTCATGGGCCTGGGGGACGCCGACATCGTCGCCGACATCGCGAAGCGCAACCTCTCGCAGCTCAAGCTGATGCGCGCGGCGATGGACGATCACGACTGGGAACACAAGGGGGTGAAGAAGAAGTGGGTGTACAGGTGGGTCGACAAGCGTGAGAGGAAGCGCAAGAAGGGGATGGTCGCCGTCCTCCACAAGTCGGTCCTGCAGAAGAAGCACCCCGTGCGCGACTTCGCGGGCCAGTTCCGGATCGTCTACCGGAAGCTCTTCCTCAAGCTCAAGAAACGCGCGGGGATGAAGTACTCCCACCTCGACTGGGACACCTTCCCCCACGCCTTCCTCGACCTCGAGAAGAACAAGAGGCTCGCGGATGCGCCCGTGCTCTGGAAGAAGTGGGACACCACCGATCCCCGGGAGCGGCTCGAGCTGATCATGAAGTGGTCGAGCATGCCCGGCACCTCCCGCCACCACTGGGGTACCGACGTCGACATCATCGACACGGAGAACGCGATCTGGGAGCACGAGCCCTACAAGGAGGTCGCCGCCTGGCTGGAGAAGAACGGAGATACGTACGGCTTCCGCTCCCCCTATGGAGGCAGGCGCAACTTCGACTACATGTACGGCGATGAGCCCTGGCACATCTGCTACTTCCCGATCGCGAAGTACCTCCTGCCCCTGTACCAGAACAACGTGCGGCTCGGGGAGATCCCGGCCGACATCACGTCGATCCCCGAGACGGGCCGCAGCCTGCGGGAGGAGATCTTCTCCGCCTTCCGGGATCTCCTGACCGGAGACGCCAAGGGCGTCAAGTGGCGCAGAACCTGCGCTTTCGGTTCCTGGCCCGGGGGCGAGGACGCCTACTGGGAAGCTCTGCGCGTCGCGCTCAACACGATGCCCTTGACCGATTGGGTGTTCAATATCGACCCCCGCATCGAAGAGGAGATCTGATGGTCACCCAGGCCACCGCCCCGGCGTTGACCGGCAACCTGCGTTGGATGGACCCCGCGCTCGGCTACATCAAGCGCTACCTCCCGCTGGACGCGGTGGCGCGCCAGATCGCTTCCGCCGTGGAGAAGACGCGCCGCGAGCTCGCCCGAGAGATGCTCAATGCGAAGAAGACGGCCGCGAAGGTCCCGACGGCGCAGCGGACCAGGCTGCGCGCGGCCGGGACCCGCACCGACTTCGACGAGGTGGTCGCGCGCCTCGCCTGGTTCCTGGTGCACGGGCTGATCGAGGATCCCGTCATCGCCGTCGATCGCAAGAGGGGCGGCTCCTGGAGCCCCGCGGCGATGCGTCTCCTGCGCAAGGCCGCCGCGGAGCGGCTCGACGGGCTGCTGGCGGACCAGGGGCTCGGGGGAAAGGTCTCCCCCGCCGCCCGCAAGCGCATGGCCGACTACGCGATGCTGCCGTTCAACCTCTACGGGACACGGGCGATGAAGATGCCCTGGGCGGTCGAGACGCGCATCCGCTTCGAGCTGGAAACAGACGCCGAGCTCGGCTCCCTGACCCGGCCGGTCTCGGACGCGATGGAGGCGCAGCTGCTCGCGGTTCCGCGGGTCCTGGACATCGACGTGCGCTACACCGACCAGACGATCGCGATCGATCCCTCCGTGCGGGCGGAGCTCGAGCGGCTCGCGAAGAAGAAGCGGCTCAGCGCCGGCGAGCGACGGCGCTTCCAGAAGCTCCGCACGAAGATGCTCTCGAAGCTCTCGAAGAGCGGTCCGCAGAGCGGGCGCCTGCAGGTGCAGGTCGACGACGCGGGTAGGATGTACACCGACAAGAGCCCGCCCGGCAAGCGCTACGACGAGCACTACGTGTGGCGGATCGTCGCCTCCAGCCGCCACGAGACCAACAGCGGCGTGCTGAGCGGCTACTCCTGGAGCGTGTTCGTCGGGCTGGACCTGATGGCGCCGTAGGGGCGGGACGACGTGTGATCCTGCCCCGCGTGCCGTGTTGAGCCCCCTGCGCAGGTCGCGTAGTCTACACCCGTGGGATGCACCGGTTGCTGATCGGACCGGTGGCGGAGGGCAACTCTATCGCGACGAGGCGGAGCTCACGCTGCGCAGACGCTACTGACCTCAGCGTAAGTTCTGTCCGAGATCGGCGGGCGGGGGTAAACCCCGCCCCTACATGGTTTTCGAGCAGTGGTAGGACAAGCATGTAGGGGAGGGGTTTACCCCCTCCCGTCGTCCTCCAAGAACTGACCTCCTCGCGGGACAGAACTTACGCTGAGGTCAGTAAGTACAGCGGGCGCGTCCACCTACCCGACCTCTTCGAGCTCCTCGAAGTCGTCGTCCGCTGCTTCGGGCTCTTCCTGCCTGGACGGCAGGTTGAAGCGCGTGTCGGCGTCCTCGCGCGCGACCCAGAAGCCGCGGTCGTTGAGGACGAAGGCGCCCTTCTTCTCCGGGTCGTTGACCTGGGCCCGGATCTCCGCCTTCTTCTGCAGGGCGCGCTCGCGGGCCTCGGGGCTGATGCGGCCCTTGATGTCCGCGCGCATCGCCTCGAGCATCGCGCTCTGCACCGCGTAGTCGCTCTCGCCGACGTGGTCGAAGCGGGCGCGGCGGGCGGCGGCCATCTGCCCGGCCGCGGTGGTGAAGTTCTTGTCGAGGCTGTTGATCGCGTGCTGCATGCGGGCGAGCTTGGCCTCGAGCCGCTCGCGCAGGCTGTCCATCGCCTCGTCGAGCTCGGCGAGGGCCTCTTCGAGGATGCGATCGAGCTCCTCGCCGGTCGGCTTGAGCTCGCCGAGCCGGCGGTTCGAGCCGACGGTCGGCAGGTCCTGGAGGTAGGCGTCGACGGCGGGCTGCACGTCGCCGTCGCCTGCCGCCCGCACCGTCTCGCCGAGGGCGACCGCGTCCTTCTCGGCCCGCACTTCCTCCCGGCCCGAGGCCCGCACCTCGGAGGGGACGTCGGCGGACTTGTCGAGGGCGAAGCCGAGATGCTCCTTGTGCGCGGCGCACTGGCGCGTCAGGAGCTTGCGGGCGACCGCCTGGAAGCCGTGGGTCGCGCCGATGGCCTGGGCGCGCAGGGGGTCGAGGGCGGCGTTGACCTCGTCGACCCGCTCCTTGGTCAGCGCGGTCTGGCCGGCGCACACGTTCTCGGCGAGGGCGAAGCGCTGCTCTTCGATCTTGGCGGCGGCGACGCCGACCTCGCCGCCGAGGCTGCGGACGTGGCCCGTGGCGGCCAGCGTCCAGTCGGCGAGCACTTCTTTGGTCGTCTCGCAGCTGCAGTAGCCGGCGCCGACCAGCTCGATGGGCTGGTTGAAGCGCGGCTCGGGCTCTTCGCCGTCTTCGTCGGCGGGCGGCGGAGGATCCTGCAGGTCGGGGTCGATCGCCTCGGCGGTCGTGGTCGCGAGGGCGTCGGAGGCGTTGGACATGTCGTCGAGGCTCTCTTCGAGGCCGCTCTCGAGGATGTCCGGGACGCCGGCGTCGACGTCCTCCGCCTTGATCTTCAGGGCTTCGTCGGGCATCACGCCGATCTGGGTCAGCTTCTGCTTCGCGATGTCCTCGGGCTTCATCGGTTCGGGCTTCACAGCACCCCCTCCCGCATCAGGTCGTCGACGCCGACCGCCGTCCGGAAGCCGATGCCGATCCCCCGCTGGCGTGCCTCGAGCACCGCGCGGAAGCTGATCCTGCAGTGCACCCAGGGGGAGAAGTACGCGCCGCCCTTGACGACGTGCCGCTGCAGCCAGTACGGGTCCGTCGGGGCGTTGCCGCCGGGGCGCGGCCGGAAGCGGTCCCACACCCACTCGGCGGCGTTCCCGACCAGGTCGCGGGCGCCGTAGGGGCTGACATCCTCGGGCCGGCCGTCGACCGGCAACAGGCGCGGCGCGTCGCTTCCCCAGCGCTCCTGGCTGTTGCAGCGGGCGCGGTCGAAGGCGCTGCCCCAGGGGAACTCGCGGACGTCGAGGGCGCCGCGGGCCGCCTTCTCCCACTCCGCCTCGGTCGGCAGCCGCTTGCGCGCCCAGCGCGCGTAGGCAGCGGCCTCGAACCAGGAGACGCCGGTGACCGGCAGGCGCTCCTCGCCCTTCCGGAAGGTGCTCTCGCTCCAGGTCGCGGGGCCGAGCTTGACGGTCTGGTCGATCAGCTCGGCGACGTCGGAGAAGGAGCGGAAGAAGGGGTTGCGCTCGAGGTAGATCAGGTCGGTCCAGAACTGGTCCTGGCGGTAGCCGTCGCTGTCGACGAAGTGCCAGTAGTCCTCGTTGGTCACCGGGAAGCGGTCGATGTAGTAGCCGGGCAGGTAGCTGCTGGTCAGCGGGGTCTCGCGCTCGAAGGGCGAGCTGGTCTCGATGCCGAGGTTGGCGTCGAGCCAGGCCTGGCGGAAGCGCGTCGCGTTGTCCGGCGCGAGCCCGAGGTTGCAGGAGCCGGCGGACACGAGGACCATCTCGCGCTCGCCGTAGGTGATGACGGGCGGCAGCTTCATGTCGCCTTCCCCCGCGCCTTCCACAACAGCGCGATCACGACCCCGGGCCGGGTCTTCAGGGTCTCCTGCAGCATGCGGTCGGGCAGGCAGCGCCCGCTGAAGTCCTCGCGGAAGGCCTCGGCCGGGCAGTCGATGATGCGGGTCAGGGGCTCGTCCGGCTGGTTCCCCTCGTCGATCTCGCCGCCTTCGATCTCCGCGTTGCCGCCCTGCAGGAATTCGAACACCAGCGAGGTGTACAGGTTCGGCGCCAGCTGCGGCAGCTCGCGGCAGGTGCGCACCACGTCCGGCCGGCTGAGCTCGGTCTCGCGCACGAAGCCGCCGGGATCGGCGAGGACGCACAGCACGTCGCGCAGCGCCTGCTCGGGGATGAAGCCCTCGCGGACCAGGTGCGGATGCAGCGTGCCGGTGGTCGCGAAGGTGTGCAGCTTCTTGAGCAGCGTGCCGCCGGCGTCGCGGGTGGCGAGGATCGGCTGGCCGTCGACCATCTTCTTGGTCAGGGCGGCGAGGGCCTGCCGTCCCTGCGGGTCCAGGGGTTTGCGCACGCCCTCGAGCAGCAGGTCGAGGTCGCCGGCGAGCTCGTCCTGGGCGGCCTCGGGGGCGCTCGGCTGGCGGTATTCCTCGGTGAGCCACAGGGCGAGCTCGGCCTTGGTCGCGTCGTCGACCCGGCCGCTGACCTCGCCGCGGTAGGTGATCTCGACCTGGACGACCGAGCCGCGCTGCTCGCGCACGGGGTTGCCCCCGGCGTAGCGCTGGAAGGCGCGCACCGCCTTCTCGGTCTCGGGGCCGAACCAGCCGTCGTTGCCGCAGAAGCCGAAGCCGAGCTCGTGCAGGTCGGCCTGCAGCCCGTAGACGTGCTCGTGGTAGGTGTTCTGCCGGCCGCTCTGGCCGGCGGAGCGCAGGTTCGCCTCGCCCTCGTTGTCGGTCGAGCCGAGCTTGAGCACCGCCGCCTCGCCGCGGGTGCTGGT
Source organism: bacterium (assembly GCA_030428695.1). The sequence continues at coordinate 1,108 of JAUIEM010000439.1, read as the reverse complement.
ATAGGGCCCGGGCGGCGCCCAGCGCGAGGTCGCCTCTTCGATGTAGCGCGGGGCCATCCAGCACCAGCCGCGCTCGAGCCACAGGGCGAGCTCTTCCCGGGTCTTGCCATCGACCGCGCCGGGCAGGTGTCCGCTCAGGGTGATCGCCTCGGCCTCGACGAAGAAGCTGTCGGCGTCCTGCTGGACCGGGATGCGGCGGGTGTGCTCGGAGGCGATGTCCTGGAAGGCGTGGACCGCGCGGCGGGTCGGCTCGTCGTAGACCCCCGCCGCGATCTCCGTGCCGTCGGGGTACAGGCCCCAGGCGTCGAGGAGGGCCTGCAGCGCGCCGATGGCGTCGCCGGCCTGCTCCGCTTCACGCGGGGACAGGCCGGGTCGCAGGAGCAGGGGACAGGCGAGCAGCGGAGCGTATTCCTCGAGGCTCATTCACTTCCCGTTCTTGGCCAGGTTGACGAGGTACTTGGTCGGGTCGAGCAGCTGGGAGGGCCGGGTCTGGCCGACCATCCAGCGCTTGTTCGACTTCGTCCCGCTGGTGTAGGTCTCGAAGTGGCACATCGACGAGGTGTGCATCTTGCCCACTGTACCGATCGTCTGTCCAGCGCGCACGCGGGAGCCCTTGCGCAGGCCGCGCTTGCTGAGGGAGTCGGCCATCACCTCGCTGTAGTTGATCACGATGCCGCTGTCGCACTGGACCAGCAAGGCGTAGGTGCTGCGGTAGAAGTGGTAGAAGTTGACGATCTCGCCGTCTTCGCAGGCGACGACCTCGTCGTGGTGATCGCCCCAGCAGTCGATCCCGACATGGTAGCGGGCCCCGCTGCTGCGCTTGGCGAGGAAGCCGCGGCCGCCCGACAGGGCGACCTTGCGGCCGTTGCGGTTGCGGGTGCGCACCGGCCAGTAGATCCCTGCGCCGACGGCGAAGGGCGTGCCTTCCTTCTGGCGCGGCTCCGGATGGTCGACGGGTGGGGGAGCGGGCGCGTTCGCCTGGCTCGGACCTGCGGGAACCGCCGGAAGCGTCGGCGCGGGACCACCGGAGGGAGCGCCGCCACCGGAGGGAGCGCCGCCACCGGAGGGAGCGCCGCCACCGGAGGGAGCGCCGCCACCGGAGGGCGCG
>JAUIEM010000438.1 GCA_030428695.1 bacterium | reverse complement strand
GAAGGGATCGGCCAGCCGCGACCACAGGGGCCGACGGGCCCGGGCCGCGAAGGTCGCGGCGATCTCGAGCCGGGCGGGCAGCACCGGTTCCGGGTCGAGGCCGCGGCGCAGCTCCGGGTCGAGGGCGTGGTAGCGGGCGTCGTAGGCGAGGTAGCGGTCGGCCTGACGGCGCGGCTTGAGCAGCTCGCGCCCCAGCTCGAAGAGCAACAGGGGCAGGCGCAGGGCGACCAGCAGCCCGAGCCACAGCGAGCCGAGCGGTCCGAGCGCCGCGAAGTCGGGGATCACGGGGCCGCGGCCCCGGTAGAAGAGCTGCAGGCCGTTCTCGAAGACCAGGCCCGGCAGCTCTGCGATCGCGCTGTCGACGAAGCTCTTGTAGGCCTTGGCGTCGCCCCCGACCAGGCCGTGCATCACCCCGTAGATCGCGACCGTGCGGCCTTCGAAGCTGCAGGACACCGGCTCGAGCCGCGCCGGCGCCTCGACCTCCTGCGCCGCTGCGAGGGCGTGCGCGCCCCAGGCCTGGCGCGCCGCGTGCAGCAGCTTCTTGCCCTCGAGGCCGGGGAACAGGGCGCCGAGGGCGGCGAGGTCGGCGCAGGCGGCGAGCGCGTCCGGTGCGGGGGTCGGCGTCATCGGTTCCTCACGAAAGCGCCAGTATAGGGAACCCGGACCGACTTTGCCCGTGGTTGGCGCGGGCCCCTGTCGGCCCGATTTGACCGGGCCGGGTCTGGCGACGACAATGCCTCCATTCATCAGCAGGAGGGGCGGCCGATGGCTGGGCTCTGGATCTCCGTGGGAACCCGGAAGGGGGCGTTCTTCTTCTCCGGCGACGCCGGGCGCGCGACCTGGCAGCTGCACGGGCCGCGCTACCTCGGCTCGGTGGTCAACCACATCGTGCTCGATCCACGCGACGGCAAGACGTTGCTGATGGCGGCGCGCAGCGGTCATCTCGGGCCGACCGTGTTCCGCTCGAGCGACCTCGGCGAGACCTGGAAGGAGGCCTCGCAGCCCCCGGCCTTCCCGAAGAAGGACGAGGGCGGCAAGGCGGTCAAGCGCGTCTTCTGGCTGAGCCCCGGCCACGCCTCGCAGCCCGGCGTGTGGTGGGCGGGCACGACGCCCCACGGGCTGTTCCGCTCCGCCGACGGCGGCGATACCTGGGAGCCCTGCGCCGGCCTCAACGAGCATGCGGACTTCGGAAAATGGACGCAGGACGCCGACACCCCCGACGGCCCGATCACCCACTCGATCATCGTCGACCCCGGCGACCCCGCCCACATGCTGATCGGGCTCTCGACCGGCGGGGTGTTCGAGAGCCACGACGGCGGGGCCGACTGGAAGCCGCGCAACAAGGGCCTGGAGGCGACCTTCCTGCCCGAGGGCGAGTGGGACTGGGGCCACGATCCCCACTGCATCCGCCTGCATCCCGCCCGCCACTCCCGGCTCTACCAGCAGAACCACTGCGGGATCTACCGGAGCGACGACGGCGGCCCCTGGCAACGCATCGGCCGCAACATGCCCGACGAGGTCGGCGACATCGGCTTCCCCTGCGAGCTGCATCCGCGCGACCCCGACACCCTCTGGGTCTTCCCGATGGACGGCACCGATGTCTGGCCCCGCACCAGCCCCGGCGGCCGCCCGGCGGTGTACCGCAGCCGCGACGCCGGCGCGAGCTGGGAGCGCCAGGACCGCGGCCTGCCCGAGAAGAACGCCTGGTTCTCGGTCAAGCGCCAGGCGATGACGACCGACGCGTGCGACCCGGTCGGCCTGTACTTCGGCACGACCTGCGGCGAGCTCTGGCAGAGCCGGGACGAAGGGGAGAGCTGGTCGCTGATCGCACGAAACCTCCCGCACATCTACAGCGTAGAAGTAGGGGAGCGGGGATGAGGGTCCGGATTCCGAGCCCGCTGGGGAGCTACACGCAAGGAGCGCGGGAAGTCGACGGGCAGGGCGCGACCCTGGCCGCGGTCGTCGCCGACCTCGACGCGCGTTTCCCCGGATTGCGCTTCCGCATCATCGACGAGCAGGACCGGATCCGCCCGCACATCCGCTTCTTCATCAACCGCGACATGGTCCCGGCGCTCGACGCCGCCGTCGCGGAGGACGACGTCGTCACCATCACCGCCGCCCTGAGTGGCGGCTAGCCGGGTAGAAGGGAGAGAACCATGACCGCACGAGGGATCCTGGCGCTGGTCGTCGCGCTGATGCTCGGCGCCACCGGCTGCGTCTCGCAGCCGGAGGACATGGCCAGCAAGGCCGAGCAGAACAAGCTGAAGCGCACGATCGCCGCGCAGGCCGACGAGCTCGCGCTGCTCGACGGCCGTCTGCAGGCGACCGCCACCCTGCTCGAGGAGCTCCACTGGCAGGTCGAAGACCTCTCGCGGCGCACCGACGCGCCGCCACCCGCCGAGCCGATCCTGCCGCCCCGCCTGCACCTGCCCGTCGAGCCGGCCCCCGCGCCGCCCCCGGACTGGAACGAAGGGGAGCGCAAGCTCGCCGGCATCATCGAGGAGCGCATGCTCGCCTCCACCGACGAGCCGACGGAGTCGAACAGCGAGGGCGAGCTCGGCCGGCGGCTGCCGCTCAACCGCTTCCTCGCCTCGGACGGCAGCGTCCTCGACCTGACCACCTACCGCGACGACAAGCGCGTGGTGCTGGTGCTGCTGCGCGGCTTCGCCGGCCAGATCTGCCTGAACTGCTCGGTGCAGACCCGGGCGCTGTCGAAGTCGGTGGCCGAGTTCGCTTCGCGCGACGCCCAGGTGTTGCTGGTCTACCCCGGCGAGGCCCGCTCGGTGCCCCAGTTCCTCGAGGCGGTCACCGACCTCGGCGCCGACTTCCAGCTGCCCTTCCCGGTGCTGCTCGACGTCGACCTGACCTTCGTCCGCGCGATGCGGCTCGAGGGCGAGCTCGCCAAACCGAGCTCGTTCATCCTCGACAAGGACGGCGTGGTGCGCTACGCCTACGTCGGCGAGAACCTCGCCGACCGGCCCTCGGTGCAGGACCTGCTCAGCGCCCTCGACGGGCTGGAAGACTGAGCACCCGTGGCTCCCCGCCTGCTCGCCCCCGCCCTGGCCCTCGGCACCGGCTGCGTGCTGTGCGGCCGCAGCTGCCGCGGCTGGGACGTGCCCGTGCCGCGGGCCGAGCGCGACGCGATCGTCCGCCGGCTGCGCGCGGCCGGTCTGGCGACACCCGCGGGCGCGGGTTTCGAGCCCGACGGTGACGACTTCCGGCTGCGCAAGCGGGACGGGCGCTGCGGCTTCCTCGGCGAGGACGAGCGCTGCTTCCTGCACGCCAGCCTGGGCGCCGACGGCAAACCCCGGGTCTGCCAGGCCTTCCCCTGGATGTGCGTCAGCACGCCCGGCGTCGAGTACTGGACCGTCTCGCTCGCCTGCACCGACACCCTGCGCCGCCTCGACCAGGCCCTCGAGGAGCGGCAGCTCGAGGCCCGCCCCCAGCAGGTCGCCATCAGCTCGGACTTCTCCGACCTCGAGCGGCCCTGGGTCTCGACGCGCGAGCGCGCGCCCTGGCGGCGCTGGCGCGACGTGCGCGCCGGGGTCCTCGCGGCGCTGCGCGGAGAGGAGCGGCTGCGCGACGGCCTGCGCCGCGCCCGGAGCAGCTTCGGCGCGCGCCGTCCACGCCTGCAGCACGGCCGGGGCTTCCTGCGCGACGCGCTGCTGATGCGCGCCGGCGGCCCCGGCCTTGCGCAGGCGGACAGCGCCCTGTGCGGCAGCCTGGCCGGCCGCGTCGGCGAGCTCGGGGAGCTCACCCCTGCGGAGGAGCAGCGCCTGCGGGCCTGGGCCTGGCTGCGGCTGTTCATCTCCGACGCCGCCGTCGAGCACGGCTGGGGAAGCGCCCTGGGGCTGGTCGCTCTGTACCTCGGCCTGGCGCGGGTCTTCGCCCTCGAGCAGGGCTGGCCGGAGGCGCTGTTCAGCGTCGAGAAGTGGTTCGTGCACGCCCCGCTGGCCCGGGACTGGCTGCAGGGGCTGGAGAGCTGGGCGCCCGCGGCGTTGCTTGGGTGAGGGGGCGCGGCGCTTGCGCCGCGGCGCCGAAGCCAAAGGCCCGCGCCGCGTGCACGCAGCGGCGCAGCCGGTGCGTGTGTTGGACGCGGATCGGCCATGCCCTACTTGAAGATCGCCCAGCGTTGTCGATACCGGGCCTCGATGCGGAAGGGGACACCGCGCGTCCCCGGTTGAGTGAGGGCGCTACGCTCCGCCCGATCCTCGGCCAATAGCAACGGCTCCCAGCGATCGAGCTCAGCGGAGCGGTGCGCGAAGAACGCGTCGAAGGGAGGCAGGCGGTCCCGCGAGCGGAGGCGTAGCTCGAGGGCGAAGATCTCGTTGCCGTGGCGCTCGGCGTCGACCTCGCCGACCAGGGGAAAGGCCTGGCCACCAGGGAAGCCTGCCTCGGCCTCCGCGAGGACGGCGCTCGCACGAGAGCCGTAAGGTTCGAGCTGCTGGAACCAGGACGGTGGGCAGCGGTACAGCCAGGCGTCGGTGAGCAGGTCGTCTGCGTCGAGAAGGCACACCAGCGCGCAGGTGAAAGGGAGTCCGCTACCCCGCGGCACGACCGCGATCAGCGTGCCCTGCGCGCCGCGCATCCACTTGATCGTGACGCGTACGAACGGCGAGGGGCGTTCGTACTCCGTCTCGAAGCTCTGATAGGGAGCGCTACCGTACAGATTGATGGCCTCGGCCTGCCCGAGGTGGGGACCGACGGGCTTCGGCAGCACACAGCCCGCCAACGTTGCATCCCCATGCCGAGCAGGAGGAGCAACCTCGGCGCGCCGTTCTTCGACCTCGCGAGCGTTCCCATTCTTCCCCGTTGAGACATCTGTGCAATTCCATCGTGGCGTACGCACACCCTCCGTTCCAGTCGCGACCGCGGGGTGCGACGGGTTCCGCTGCAGACGGGGATGCCGCGGATCGGGCTCTGTGCGGCTCACCGGCGGTCCGTTGGCTCATCAGGCATGCCTTCGGACGCGGGGGACGGGCGACAGACGCAACCTCTGTAGGGCATGTGTTTCACTCCCCGACGGAAGGCGGGGGTAAACCCCGCCACTACATTGCAATCTCAGGTAGGGGCGGGGTTTACCCCCGCCCGTCCAGGGGGGAAAGTGCGGAGCAACGATCAGGAGCCCTCGCCGCGGGCTATAAACAAGACGTTCGACAAGAAGCTGCTGCGGGACCAAGGCTTCACCGCGCCCTGAGCGCTCACCCCAAGGTAGACATCCCTCCTCCAGAGCGTAGAATCGCCGGTCCGCTCCCCCCGGAGGAAGCCGTGACCCGCGTCCTGTGCCTGATCCTGCTCTGCGCGGCGGCCGGATGCCGCACGGGCCCTGCCTGTCCTCCGGGCAGCGCCGTCGCCGACCCGGACCGGGCGCGGGCCCTGCGGGAGAGCGCCACTGATCGCCTGCCCGCCGCCTTCACGGCCCGCTTCCGCGGCGTCCTCGAGAGCCCGGGGGGCGACCTGAGCTTCACGGCGCTGGTCCGCGGAGGAGAAGGGGTCGAGCGCGTGCTCGGGCTGTCCGACTTCGGCGCGACGCTGTTCGAGTTGCGGTCCACAGGAGATGACGTCGAGGTCCTGCGCGACACCAGCGGTCTGCCCTCGACGATGCTGCGCGAGGGCCTGTTCCGCGACCTCGCGATCGCCCTGTGCGCCGAGCCGCCGCCGGGAGCGGCGCTGTTCCAGCGCGAGGGCACCTGGGTGCTGCGCGACGACGCCGGGCGTGTGCCCTACGCCTGGGTGTTCGACGGGGAGGGGAGCCTCGCCGGCATCGAAGAGGAGGACGCCGGCATCTGCACCCGCCACCTGCGCTTCCGCTACGAAGAGGGCGCGCTCGCCGCGCTCTGGACCGAGCACTTCGGCCTCGGCTACAAGGCCCGGCTCGTGCTGCTCAGCCTGTCCGGAGGGTCCTGATGCACGCGGCCCTCGACGCCGCGCTGCGGGAGGTCTCCCTCACGGACGACTCCCTCCGCGCCCGCTTCAACTTCCCGCCGACGCTGCCGATGTTCGCGGGGCACTTCCCGGGCCATCCGCTGGTGCCCGGCGTCGTCGAGGTCGCCCTCGCGCGCTTCGCCCTCGAGCGGGCGCGCGACGCGCGTTACCGCCTGGTCGAGGTCACGCAGGCGAAGTTCACCGCGCCGCTCGGCCCCGACGAGGACATCCTGCTCGAGGGAACCCTGCGGGCGGAGGGTTCCCGGTTGAAGCTCTCCGCCCATCTCACCCGCGGCGGCGACCCGGCCGCCAGCCTGCGCCTGGTGCTGGAGCCGGCATGACGCCGCGGGTCTGCGCGCTGATCCCGGTGTACGACCACCCCGACACCGTCGCCGCCGTGGTCGAGGGCGTGCGCGCGCACCTGCCGGACATCCTCGTCGTCGACGACGGCAGCGGACCGGCCTGCCGGGCGGTGCTCGACGGCCTGGACGGGGTCGAGCTGGTCCGCCATCCAGAGAACCAGGGCAAGGGGGCGGCCCTCGCGAGCGGCTTCGCCCGGGCCCGCGCCCTCGGCTTCAGCCACGCCCTGAGCATCGATGCCGATGGCCAGCACCGCCCGGAGGATCTGCCGGCGTTGCTCCAGGCGGTCGCCGCCACGCCGAAGGCGCTGGTGATCGGCACGCGCGACCTCGACCGCGCCGAGGACGATCCGCGCGCCGCCGCGCGCCGCAGGAAGAGCCGCATCCTGCGCTTCAACTCGAACTTCTGGACCTGGGTCGAGACCGGCACCTGGGTCGCCGACACCCAGAGCGGCTTCCGCGCCTGGCCCCTCGCGCCGCTCGCCCGCCTGCGGAGCCGCGGCACGCGCTACGAGCTCGAGGTCGAGGCGCTCGTGCAGCTGGTCTGGGAGCGGGTGCCGGTCGTCGCGGTCCCGGTCCACGCCGACTACGGCCCGGGCAGCACCTCGCACTTCCGCGCCCTGCCCGACTTCCTGCGGGTCACCCGCCTCAACCTGCGGCTGCTCGCTCTGCGGGCCTGCCTGCCCCTGCCGCTCCTGCGCGCGATGCAGCGGCGTGCCGGTGCCAGCCTGGCCGACGCGGCCGCGCAGGGCCTGCGCGGGAGTCTCGCCCTCGGCTTTGGCCTCGCCCTCGCCTGGGCTCCCCTGTGGGGCGTGCGGAGGAAGGTCGCACGCGCGCTCGGCAGCCTGTGCGGCGAGGCCGACCGGGCCGAGGACGGCGCCCTGCTGCTCGCCTGGCCGCTCAGCCTGCCCTTCCTGTTCTGGGCGGCCCTGCGCCTCGGCTCGATGGCGGCCCCGGAGCTGGAGGCGTTGCCCGCCTGGCTGCTCGGCGCGGGCCTCGGCGGCCTGGGATGTGGAATGCTCGGAGCGCTGCTCACCTCGATCCTGGCCCTCATCTTCCGGCGGAGGCAGGGATGAAGGGCTGGCTGTGCGCGTTCTGCCTGGCCGCCGCGCTCGGCGCGGCGCTGTGGCTGCGGCCGCCGCGCCTCAGCCAGGACGTCACGCGCATCCTGCCGGCGGATGATCCCGAGCTGTCCGGCCTGTTGTGGGTCGGCGAGCACTTCGGCCGCCTCGACACCTTCGCGATCGACGTCGGCTTCGACCCCGCCCGGGGCGGCAGCCAGGCCCTCGCGATCGCCGCGGCCGACTCCCTCGCCGCGCGCCTGCGGGCGAGCGGGCACTTCGCCCGGGCCCAGGCGTCGATCATCCCCCCGGAG
>JAUIEM010000437.1 GCA_030428695.1 bacterium | reverse complement strand
GCTGTCGATCGGCGCTTCCTTCGACTTCGTCTACTCCCTGTTCGAGGTCGACGGCCCGATCAGTGTGTCCTCGCAGACGATGATGGGTGTGCCGAGCACGATCGGCGGCGGAACCTTCGGCGAGCTGAACCAGAGCCTGCTCGGCAACCCGACCATCGAGGCGCTGTCCGACATGGACGACGTCAGCAGCTACGGCTTCGGCGGTCGCATCGGCGTGATGGTCCAGCCCCACGAGATCTTCCGCTTCGGCCTGGTGTATCGGGCGCCGACCTACTTCCTCGACCTGCTCGGCAACGTGCGGACCGACTTCACGCGCGAGATCGAGTTCCTGCAGGACGACAACAATCCGCTCGGCTTCTTCTCCGAGGCCTTCCTGCGCACCGAGCTGCCCGACTACGACCAGGGCTTCATGGCGAGCTACGACATCGAGATCCAGTTCCAGCTGCCGCAGTCGCTGCGTGCCGGCTTCGCGATCAGCCCGACCGACTTCTTCACCCTCGCCGTCGATGTCGGCTGGATCAACTGGTCGGCGACGATGGAGAGCTTCGAGGCCACGCTGAAGAACGGCACGAACCCCAACGTGAACGTCTTGATCGGCTCGGACGAAACCAGCATCGACATCGAGCTCGACTGGGAGGACCAGTACGTGCTCGCGATCGGCGCCGCCGTCTCGCCGACCGACTGGCTGACCCTGCGCTTCGGCTACAACTACGGCAACAACCCGATCCCCGACGACAAGATCCTGCCGTCCTTCCCGACCACGATCGAGCACCACATCACCGCGGGCGGCTCGATCCAGGTCGGGCCCTGGAGCGGCGACCTCGGCTTCTCGTGGGGGCTGCCGAACTCGATCAGCGTCAACCAGCACGACACCCATCCCGAGCTGAGCAACACGACGATCGAGACCGAGCTGATCGAGGTCTGGCTCGGGCTCGGCCTGAGCTTCTGAGGATCGGGATCGGGTTCGGCTTCAGGACAGACCGTCGAGGATCCGCTCGATGCGCTCGACCACCCGCCGCGGCGTCTCGATCAGCGGCATGTGCCCGCACCCCTCGATCTCCAAAGACTCCGCGCGCGGCAGCCGGGCGGCGATGCGGCGCAGGCTGCGCGCCGGCACGAGCAGGTCGTCCGAGCCCCAGATCAGCTGCACCGGGAGCGTGAGCGCCGAGAGCTGATCGAGGTGGTCGCTGTCGATGAAGTCCGGACGCAGGGCGCACATGATGCGCGAGATGCCGATGATGTCATCCGGATCGAAGGTCTCATCGACGCTGCGGATGAACTGCTCGGTGTAGCGGTTCCGCGTCCGGAACACCAGCCCGAGCAGCTGCCGCCACACCCGCGGCAGCACCTGGTTGAGCAGCGGCTCGCGGAACAGGGCCCGGCTGCCAAGCCGGATCCCGAGCCCCATGCGCTGGAAGCCGGCCGGGTTGACCAGCACCAGCCCGTCGCAGCGCTCCGGATGGGCGAGGGCGAAGGCGGTCGCGACCATCCCGCCGAGGGAGTGGCCGACCACCGTCGCGCGCTGCACCCCGAGCAGGTCGAGCAGCCCCCGCAGGTAGACCCCGAAGCGCGCGACGCTCGGCGCCGGCATGAACTCCGAGTTCCCGCAGCCCGGCAGGTCGACGCACACCACCCGGCAGCGCCCGACGAAGTCCGGGGCGACGTGCAGCCAGTGCGTGAGGTTGGCCGCCAGGCCGTGGATGAACAGCAGCACCGGGCCGTCGCCCTGCTCGGCGAGGGCGCAGCGCAGGCCGTCGACGGTCGCGTAGTACTGCGGCAGCGAGAAGCTGCGGTCGCGCCCGGGACCGTGGACATCGGCGCGAGGCATCGGGCGGAGCGTGGCGACAGGGGTCGGATGCATGAGGAATCTCCTCCGGGATCATCTCATCTTTCGGCGAGCAACGGCTCGGGACTGGAGGGCAAGGGCCCGCCCCGGATGCGCTCGAGCAGCGCCCGACGCCCGAGGATCGCCGCGCAGGCGGCCAGGCTGCTGATGCTGCTGCCGAGCACGCCCGGCAGCACGACGCTCTGGCCGATCAGGAACAGGCCGTCGACCCGCGTCACCGGGGCGAGCCGGCTCGCCCGCAGCGCCGACACCGCCTTCGACAGGCCGTAGGCGCTGCCGCGCGGGGTCGCGGTGTAGTCGCGGTAGGTCAATGGCGTGAAGACGTCGACACAGTCCTGGGCGTCGACCTCCGGCCAGTGGCGGCGCAGCACCGCCCGCACCTGCGCGGCGCCGCGCGCCTTGAGCGCTGCGTACTCCGGTCCCCGGCGCCCGGTGCGGGAGTCCGCCCAGGCGCCCCAGGGAGCCCAGGGCGCCGGCACCATCGCGACCGCCGCGTAGCCGCCCCGGTGCGGGCGGCAGGAGGCGCTGGCGTAGACCAGGCCGGGTTCGCTGCGCGGGAAGTCGGCCGCGTAGCAGCCGCTGATGGGGCCGGGGTAGACGAACACGTCCCGCGTCGCCCAGGGGCAGCGCGGCCCGCGCCAGGCCAGGCCGATGCCGAAGAAGGCGGGCGTGTCCGGCGCCGCGGCGAGCCGGCGGTGGAAGGTGGGCCGCAGGCCCTTCTTCTCGAGGCACATCGCCGCGAGCTGCCGCGGATGCCCGGAGTACAACACGTTGCGTGCGGCGATGCGCTCGCCGTCCGCGAGCTCGACCCCCGCGACCGCCCCGCCCGGACAGAGGATGCGCGTGACCGCGGCGCGCCGCCGCAGGGTCCCGCCCGCCGCGCGGATGACCTCCGCGAAGGCCGGCGCCAGCGGCGTGCGGCTCTCGTCGACCCGCCAGGCGCTCTGCAGGAAGGAGTCGAGCACCAGGCAGTGGACGTACAGCGGCACCTCCTCCGGATCGACGCCGTAGAAGGGGTGCGGCGCACCGAGGATGGCCCGCAGCCGCGGCGAGGCACCGAGCTCGCGGAGCACCGCGCCGAGGGGGCGCTGCATCGCCGGCGTCGGCGCGTCGGGGCCGAGCCGCAGGTTGTACAGGGGGAAGTGTCCGACCGTCTCGGCGAGCCGCTCGACGAAGCGGCCGCAGGCCTCATCCTCGCCCGGGCAGGCCGCCCGCAGCCGCTCGACCAGGCGCGCCCTTCCCCAGGGATAGGCGAAGCGGGTGCCGTCGGCGAGCCGCACCTCGATCGCGCCGTCGCGGTCGAGGGGCTCGAGACGGAGCCGCTCGAGCACGCCGGCGTGGTCCCAGATGCGGTGGAGCACCTGGCCCGGAGCGAGGGCGCCGAGGGCGTGCACGCCGGTCGGCAGGTCGAGGCCGCGGCGTCGGTAGGTCTGCATCAGGCCGCCGAGGACGGCGTGGCGCTCGAGGACGAGCACGCGGCGCCCGGCCCGGGCGAGCAGGCAGCCGGCGAGGAGGCCCGCGGCTCCGGAGCCGATGATGATGTCGTCGTAGGGGGAGGGGGGCGGGGTCAACGGCGCGACTTGGCGAACAGCTTCTCGACGAAGGCCATCAGCCGTCTGTCCCGTTGCCCCTCCTCGACCGCCTGTCGCAGCTCGAGGAGCTCGGTCTCGCCGAAGCGGCTGAAGTCCTTCAGCAGCTCTTCGAACTCGGTCGCGTTGTTGTTCTGTAGAACCTTCTCGATCCTGTCGAGCGTCGCCGCCGCCTCGAAGGCTGGCCGGTCCTCGCGCACCGGTGGTGGGCTCGTGTGCAGCTGATCCGGCACGACCTCGATGCCCTCCTCGGCGAGCTCGCGCTGCTCGGGTGGAAGCCCCGTCGGCGCGCTCGACGCCGCGCCGCGCTCGAGCTCGGCGATCTCGGGCTTCGGCGTCGGCGTCGTCTCGACCGGCGCGTGGCGGGGCTCGGCCACCCGTGCGGGGGTGGGGGAGGACGGCTCGACGTAGTCGATCGGCTGGGGATCGGGCAGCCGCACCTCGGCAGGGCGCTCGCGCAGGCGCGGGCTGACCACGCCGTTGGTGTAGCTGTCGCGGCGGATCAGCTGGAACAGGAGCCAGACGGCGCCGCAGGCGATCAGGGCGAACACCAGCGACCACAGCAGGCTGGCCCAGCGCCCGGAGCCTTCGCGCGGTGCCGCGGCCACGGGGACCTCGCTCGCGCTGGCCCGGGGCGTGTGGCGGGTGGTCGAGATCGGATTGTCGTCGGAGGACAGCTGTTCGACCGCTTGCTCGAGGCGGAAGGAGGGGATCACGCCGCTCTGCTTGACCAGCTCTTCCCCGGTCATCGGAGGAGGCGGCGCCTGGATCGGCTCGAGCACCGGGCTGGTCTCTTCGAGCGCCACGGCGTCGACGCGCCCGGTCCTGGCCTCCATGCGCTGGCGGGCGCGGGTGCGGGCGGAGATCTTGCTGGCCCCCGACTCCTCGCTGCTCACGCGGGCGGTCAGCCGCGTCTTCGACGACGCAGGCTTCCGCTCGGGGCGCGCGGGGGCATCGCCCTGGAGCGTCGAGATCTTGTGGTTGAGCGCGCGGTTCGCCGCCTCGCTGCGGTCGACCTCGGCCTGCTTCTCGACCAGCTGCGCCTCGAGGGCCCGGCGCGAAGCCTCGAGGGACTCGACGCGGGCGAGGAGCTGCTTGAGCTGATCGTGGATGAGGTGGTCGTCCGCGGACCCAGGGGCGTTCACGGCAGCCCTCCCCAGAAAGACTCGCCCCTAGTATAGCGGATCGTCGGGGATCGCGTCAGGTTTCCGTGGCTGCCAGCGGTAGGCCGCCAACGACACGCGGCCGTTCGCCCCGAGCGCGACCCCCTCACCCGCGAGCAGCTCCCGCTGGAGCTCTTCGCCGACGACGTCGCCGCGCGCGCTGACCTCGCCCCGGGCGTTGATGACCCGGTGCCAGGGCAGCCCGAGCGCGTCGCTGTCGCGCAGCGCGTGGCCGACCAGGCGCGCGCGGCGCGGCAATCCGGCGAGCGCGGCGATCTGGCCGTAGGTCGCCACGCGGCCCTCCGGGATGTTCCGGACCACGGCGCGGATGCGTTCGACGGCTTCGGAGCTCAATGGGTGGTGCAGAAAGGACTTCCGATCGGCTCGGGGGAGGGGGACCAGAGGATGTCGGCGTTGACGCCCATGCTCGGCGGCGAGCAGCGGAGGCAGATCACCTCGCCGTTGTCGCTGTCTTCGAGCAGCTTCCCATCTTTTCCGAGGCGCAGGGCGGGAATCGAGCAGTTCAGGCAGGTCGGGGCTTCGCAGATCACGCACCAGACCAGGTGGTCGACGACGTGGCAGGTCTGGCAGCTGAGGCAGTTCTCGCACAGGAAATAGTAATCCCTGTCGATCTCGTCCATAATGCGCTCGGCCAGGCTGTCCTTGCGAGCGGCCGAGCCACCATCGACGGTACGGAACTGGTCCTTCAAGAAGGCGATGCGCCCGTCACGTCCGGAGACTTCGATCAGATTCTCGGACTGGCAGCACTTGGCACAGCTTTCCATGTGGACTCCCCGAACCGGTCAAGACTTTGGAATGAAGAGCGAGTGTCGGTTCCGCGCTTCCCGTTTGATGGTACGACAGCGTAATTTTAGCAAAGTGTGATCTGGCATCGAGATTTATTTTGTGGGTGGACCACGGAAAGGGGGACGCATGCAGTTGGCGGGAATGACGGCGCTGGTGACGGGTGGCGGCAGCGGCGTGGGCCGGGCGACCGTACAGGCGCTCAGCGCCGCGGGCGCGGCGGTCGCGACCTGTGGCCGGCGGCTCGAGACCCTGTCGGAGACCCTCGCCCTCCTGCCCGAGGGCGCGCGCAGCCACGCAGTTCAGGCCGATGTCAGCCAGCCCGATCAGGTCGACGCCCTCGTCGCGGAGGTCGAGGCCGAGCTCGGGCCGATCGGGCTGCTGGTCAACAACGCCGGCAACTTCCACTACAAGCCCTTCCTCGAGCACACCCTCGCCGACTGGCAGATCAGCCTCGACGTCAACATGACCGCGACCTTCCTCACCTGCCAGCGGGTGCTGCCCGGCATGCTCGAGCGCGGCACGGGCCGGGTGATCAACATCGCCTCGGCCTACGGCGTCTACCCCGCGGCCAAGGTCGTCGCGAACAGCTCCTCCAAGGCCGGCCTGATCGGCCTGACGAAGGCGCTCGCGGCGGAGTTCAAGACCTCCGGCATCGCGATCAACGCGATCTGTCCGGGGGCGATCACGACCAGGCCGCGTCCCGCCGAGGGCGCGGCGAGCGGCGCGGACCTCTTCGCCGAAGATGTCGCCGACCTCGTCGTCTATCTCGCCAGCCCGGGCGCGACGCAGATCTGCGGCGCGGCCGTCGAGCTCCTGGGCAAGACCGATCCGGTGCTGAAGGTGCGTGGCTGGTAGGTCGGTTCCCGAAGAACGACGGGAGAGGGGAACCCTCCCCTGCATGTTTGTCCTTCGATGGCTGGAGAAACCTGTAGGGGCGGGGTTTACCCCCGCCTTCCGGTCCGGGGCAGCTTGCGCTGAGGTCAGTTGTCCGGCGGAAAGTGCGGAAGCCCCGCCGCGAGCTTCCTGAGCAGCGGGTTGTCGCGCAGCGCGTCGAAGTCTCTGAGCGCCAGGCTCGAGCGCAGCAGGTTCGTACTCGACCACAGGTCGCGCTCGAGGGCGGGATCGTCGGGATGCTGGCGACGCAGCGTCGCGAGCCGCGCGATGCTCGCTTTGTGGGCCGTGACGAAGGCGTCGAGCAGGGCGAGACACATGCCGTGGAAGTACTCGGGATCCTCCCGCTGTGCCGCTCGCGCCGCGGCGACCGCGGCGTCGAGCAGCTCGCTGGTGCTCGAGCCCCCGCCGTTCAGCAGCGCCCCGTAGCGCTCCGCGGCCTCGACCACCCGCCCGGCGCTCGCCAGCGCGCTGCACGCCCAGGCCGCCTGCTCGCGGCTCTGCGGAACCGCATCCCCGCGCACGAGGTCGCGGAGGAAGGCGAACAGCTCGGCCTGGCGCCGCAGCCCGGCGGCCTGGCGCACGCCGAGGCTGTCGGCGGGCAGCGCCGACGCGGTCCGCTCGAGCACCTGCCGCGCGGTGTCGAACTGGCCGAGCCGTCCGTAGCCGCTGGCGAGCCCGAAGCAGAGCTCGACCTCCTGCTCGCGGGCGCGCAGCGTGTCGAGCTCGGGGAGGGCCTGCCAGAGCTGCCAGGCGCGCTCGAAGGCGGCGAGCGCTTCGGCCTCCTCGCGCTGCCTGTGCAGCGCCTCGCCGAGCGACGCGTGCAGGCGTGGCAGGTCACGCGAGGGCGCGGCGGAGGGGAAGCGCCGGGCGCGCTCCTCGCCCTCGAGGGCGAGCGCCTCTTCGAGCGCCGCCCGCGCCCGCGCCGGGTCGGAGACCTCGGCGTGGACCCAGGCCTGGCCCGCGAGCAGGCGCACCCGCAGCGAGAGCGCCGGGAAGCTGCGGTCCGCTTCCGGGAGCGTCGCGCCTCCGGCCTCGAGCGCCGCCAGCCCCTCGCGCAGCCGCCCGGAGCGCAGCAACAGGCGCGCGCGTGCCTCCTCCGCCAGGCCCCGCTCGTAGCCCCGCACGTCGGACTCCGCGAGCGTCTCCTCGAGCAGCGCCAGCGCCTCCTCGGGCGCCCCGAGCCGGTCGCGGACGTCGGCCTCGCGGACGCCGAGCTCCAGCGCGATCCCGGGGGGGGCCGCGCCGGACCGCTCCCGCAGCCGCGCGAGCGCGGTCCGGGCCTCCGCGAGCAGCGGCGCGGCGGCCTCCGGCCGGGCGCGCCGCAGCTCGTACTCGCCGCAGGTCAGCAGGCCCCGCGCCGCCTGCGCGCTCGGACCCCGGGCGCGCGCG